>NC_008570.1:0-85000 GCF_000014805.1 Aeromonas hydrophila subsp. hydrophila ATCC 7966
ATATTTGGTTATATAAAATAACCGCTTCAGGTCTGGATCTTTGGTGCTCCTGTCGATGGATCTGGCTGTGGGTAACTTTGGGGATGAAATCGGATTCGGCGCTGCTGGATCCTTGAAAGTCAAGGATCTTATTTGCTGGATCCGCGAGGTCGCGGCTAGAGATCCAGCCGCTAAAAACGTAGAATAGCCGGTCTTTAGTTAATCAATCGACGGGAGTTTAGAGTGACTGCTTCGCTATGGCAGCAGTGCCTTAACCGGCTGCAAGATGAGTTGCCCTCGGCAGAATTCAGCATGTGGATCCGGCCGCTTCAAGCGGAGTTGAGTGACAATACTCTGACCCTGTATGCACCGAATCGCTTTGTTCTGGACTGGGTTCGAGACAAGTATCTCATCCGGGTGAACGGCATCATCAATGAACTCTGCGGGGTCGACGGCCCCACTCTGCGTTTTGACATCGGTAATCGTCCCCATCCCGTCGCGGTCGCCAGAGCGCCGGCGCGGGGTGCGGATCCTGTGAATAACTCGCAGAAGAGCTGGGAAAGCAAGGCCGAGGCCAAACCCGAGCCGAACCACAAGAGCAACACCAACGTGAACTATACCTTCGAGAATTTCGTCGAGGGTAAGTCCAACCAGTTGGCCCGTGCGGCTGCCCGTCAGGTTGCCGACAATCCGGGCGGGGCCTACAACCCGCTGTTCCTCTATGGCGGCACCGGTCTGGGCAAGACCCACCTGCTGCATGCCGTCGGCAACGCCATCAAGGAGCGCAAGCAGGACGCCAAGGTCATCTACATGCACTCCGAACGGTTTGTGCAGGACATGGTGAAGGCGCTGCAGAATAACGCCATTGAAGAGTTCAAGCGTTATTACCGTAGCGTCGATGCCCTGCTCATCGATGACATCCAGTTCTTTGCCAACAAGGAGCGCTCCCAGGAGGAGTTTTTCCACACCTTCAACGCCCTGCTCGAAGGCAACCAGCAGATCATCCTGACCTCGGATCGTTATCCGAAGGAGATCAACGGGGTGGAAGATCGTCTCAAGTCCCGCTTCGGCTGGGGCCTGACGGTGGCGATCGAGCCGCCGGAGCTGGAAACCCGGGTGGCGATCCTGATGCGCAAGGCGGACGAGAACCAGATCCACCTGCCGGACGAAGTGGCCTTCTTCATCGCCAAGCGGCTGCGCTCCAACGTGCGCGAGCTGGAAGGTGCCCTCAATCGGGTGATTGCCAACGCCAACTTCACCGGTCGGGCGATCAATATCGACTTCGTGCGCGAAGCGCTGCGCGACCTGCTGGCGCTGCAGGAGAAGCTGGTCACCATCGACAACATCCAGAAGACGGTGGCGGAGTACTACAAGATCAAGCTGGCGGATCTGCTCTCCAAGCGGCGTTCCCGCTCCGTTGCCCGCCCACGCCAGCTGGCGATGGCGCTGGCCAAGGAGCTGACCAACCATAGCTTGCCGGAGATAGGTGATGCCTTTGGTGGTCGTGACCACACTACCGTGCTTCATGCCTGCCGCAAGATCGAGCAGCTGAAGGAAGAGAGTCACGACATCAAGGAAGACTATTCCAACCTGATCCGTACCCTTTCTTCCTGACAACGGAACGGAGTGGACAGATGCAGTTCGAATATTCCAACCTGATCCGAACCTTTTCCTCCTAATAACAACGGAGAGCACAGATGCAGCTCGAAATTAGCCGTGAGGCCCTGTTACGTCCTCTGCAACTGGTGTCCGGTGCCCTCGGTGGCCGGCCGACCCTGCCAATCCTCGGCAACGTGCTGCTGGATGTCAGCAACGGTCTGCTGTCACTGACCGGGACCGACCTCGAAGTGGAGATGATCGGTCAGGTCTATCTCAACAGCGACAGTCAGGATGGCCGCACCACAGTGCCGGCGCGCAAGCTGCTGGACATCTGCCGCGGTCTGCCGGAGGGGGCGGACATTCGCCTCAATACCGAAGGTGAGCGCCTGATCATCCGTTCCGGCCGCTCCCGCTTCAACCTGTCGACCCTGCCGGCCACCGAATACCCGAACATCGAGGATTGGGAATCCGTGCTCGAGTTCGACATCGGCCAGCTGGAGCTGAAAAAGCTCATCGATGCCACCCAGTTCTCCATGGCCAGCCAGGACGTGCGTTACTACCTGAACGGCATGCTGTTTGAGAGCGAGGGCCACGGCCTGCGTACCGTGGCGACCGACGGTCACCGGCTGGCGACCTGCCGCCGCGAGGTGGTAACGGAATCGCTGCCCGATCATCAGGTCATCCTGCCGCGCAAGGGCGTGCTGGAACTGGTGCGCCTGCTGGAAGCGGAAGACAAGCCGGTACGGCTGCAGATCGGCCGCAGCAACCTGCGTGCCGCGCTGGATGGCTTCATCTTTACCTCCAAGCTGGTGGACGGTCGCTTCCCGGACTGGCGCCGCGTCATTCCGCGCAACAGCGACAAGGCCCTGATCGCCGGTCGTGAGGATCTGCGCCAGGCCTTTGCCCGTGCCGCCATCCTCTCCAACGAGAAATTCCGTGGGGTGCGTCTCAATCTGCAGGAAAACCTGCTGCGCATCACCGCCAACAACCCGGAACAGGAAGAAGCCGAAGAGCTGCTTGACGTACAATACGAAGCCGGCGAGATGGAGATTGGTTTCAACGTCTCTTATGTGCTGGACGTGCTGAATACGTTAAAATGTGACCAAATCCGGATCAGCCTGAGCGATTCCATCAGCAGCGCCATTATTGAGGATTTTGACAGTCAGGATGCTCAGTACGTGGTAATGCCGATGCGGATCTAGTCGTGTCCCTGGTCAAACTCCAGCTCAGCGACTTTCGCAATATCCAGCAGGCCAGTCTCGCGCTGTCGCCCGGCCTCAATATCCTGGTCGGGTGCAACGGCAGCGGCAAGACCAGCGTGCTGGAAGCCATTCACTACCTCGGTCTCGGTCGCTCCTTTCGTACTCACCTGACCGGGCGGGTCATCCGCCAGGGGGAGAGGGCGTTTACCCTGTTCGCCCAGTGCGAACTGGAAGGGCGCCAGGTGCCCATCGGCCTCGCCAAGGACAAGAGTGGCGAGACCCAGCTCAAGATCGCCGGTGCCCAGGCCCAGCGTCTGGCCGAGCTGGCCGAATTGCTGCCGGTGCAATTGATCCATCCGGATGGCTTCAATCTGCTGACCGGCGGGCCTCAGGCTCGTCGGGCCTGGCTCGACTGGGGTGTTTTTCATCAGGAGCCGACCTTCTTCTCCCTGTGGGGGCGAGTGCGTCGCCTGCTGAAACAGCGCAATGCGCTGCTGCGTCAGAGCAGCCAGTATCGCCAGCTGGCGTACTGGGATCAGGAATTGGTACGGCTGGGCGGTGAATTGGCCGAGTTTCGCGCCAGTTATTGTCAGGCCATTACGCCCCTGATCAAGGAGATGACGGCGGATTTTTTGCCGGAATTCGATATCAGCCTTGGATTCTATCGAGGCTGGGAAAAAGATACCCCGCTCAATGCATTGCTGGAGGCGGGGTTTGAGCGGGATCGGGCGCTGGGTTACACAGGAGTAGGCCCACAGAAGGCCGATGTGCGACTCAAGGCGAACGGCGTCCCCGCTCAGGATATTTTGTCCAGGGGTCAGTTGAAGTTGCTGGTCTGTGCCATGCGACTGGCCCAAGGGCTCTATTTGAATCAACATAGCAGCCGTGGCTGTATTTTTTTAATTGATGATTTTGCCTCTGAACTGGATGTCGACAAGCGCCGGTTGCTGGCCGCAAGGCTGAAGCAGTGTGCGTCCCAGGTATTCATTACCGCCATCGACACCGGTCAGCTCGCAGACATGATGGATGCGAATGACTGCAAGTTGTTCCACGTGGAACAAGGCAAGATCTCCGAAACGTTAGAGAAGGCAGAGAGTAAGCTATGAGTGAAAATACTTACGACTCCTCGAATATCAAGGTACTGAAGGGCCTGGATGCGGTCCGCAAGCGCCCGGGGATGTATATCGGCGATACGGATGATGGCTCGGGTCTGCACCACATGGTGTTCGAGGTCGTCGACAACTCCATTGACGAGGCTCTGGCCGGCTACTGCTCCGATATTCAGGTCAAGATCCATTCCGACGGTTCCGTCTCCGTCCGTGACAACGGTCGTGGTATTCCTGTCGACATCCACCCGGAAGAGGGTCGCTCCGCTGCCGAAGTCATCATGACCGTGCTGCACGCGGGCGGCAAGTTCGACGACAACTCCTACAAGGTCTCCGGCGGCCTGCACGGTGTCGGCGTCTCCGTGGTAAACGCCCTCTCTGACAAGCTGCTGCTGACCATCCGTCGCAACGGCCATGTCTACGAGCAGACCTATCACCTGGGTGAGCCGCAGGCACCGCTCAAGCAGATTGGCGACAGCACCGGCACCGGGACCGAAGTCCGCTTCTGGCCGAGCCCGACCATCTTCAGCGATACCCTGTTCCACTACGAGATCCTGGCCAAGCGTCTGCGCGAGCTCTCCTTCCTCAACTCCGGCGTCTCCATCCGCCTGCTGGATGAGCGTGACGGCCGCGAGGCGCACTTCTGCTACGAAGGCGGCATCAAGGCGTTCGTCGAATACCTGAACCAGAACAAGACCCCGATCCACCCGAAGGTGTTCCACTTCACCACCGAGCAGGATGGCATCGGTGTGGAAGTAGCGATGCAGTGGAACGACGCCTATCAGGAAGGGGTCTACTGCTTCACCAACAACATTCCGCAGCGCGATGGTGGTACCCACCTGGTGGGCTTCCGTACCGCGCTGACCCGTACTCTGAACTCCTACATGGACAAAGAGGACTACAGCAAGAAGGCCAAGTCTGCCGCCAGTGGCGACGACGTGCGTGAAGGTCTGATTGCCGTTATCTCCGTCAAGGTACCGGATCCCAAGTTCTCCTCCCAGACCAAGGACAAGCTGGTCTCTTCCGAAGTGAAGACCGCCGTCGAACAGGCGATGGGTGAGAAGCTGGCCGACTTCCTGCTGGAAAACCCGGGCGACGCCAAGATCGTGGTCAACAAGATCATCGATGCGGCCCGTGCCCGCGAAGCGGCCCGCAAGGCCCGCGAACTGACCCGCCGCAAAGGCGCGCTGGATATCGCCGGTCTGCCCGGCAAGCTGGCCGACTGTCAGGAAAAAGACCCGGCGCTCTCCGAACTCTACATAGTGGAAGGGGACTCTGCTGGCGGTTCCGCCAAGCAGGGTCGCAACCGGAAGAACCAGGCCATCCTGCCGCTCAAGGGCAAGATCCTGAACGTGGAGAAGGCCCGTTTCGACAAGATGATCTCTTCCCAGGAGGTGGGCACCCTGATCACCGCACTGGGCTGCGGCATCGGTCGTGACGAGTACAACCCGGACAAGCTGCGTTATCACAACATCATCATCATGACCGATGCGGACGTCGATGGTGCGCACATTCGTACCCTGCTGCTGACCTTCTTCTATCGTCAGATGCCGGAAATCATCGAACGTGGCTACGTCTACATCGCCCAGCCGCCGCTCTACAAGGTGAAGAAGGGCAAGCAGGAGCAGTATCTGAAAGACGAAGATGCGCTGCTGCAGTACCAGACCGCCATGGCGCTGGACGGTGCGACCCTGCACGTCAACGAGTCTGCCCCGGCCATCGGTGGCGAGGCGCTGGAGCGTCTGGTCAACCAGCATCGCTCGGTGTCTCACCTGATCACCCGCATGTCTCGCCGCGCGCCAGAAGCCGTGCTGACCCAGCTGATCTATCAGCCGGAGCTGAACGAAGCGCTGCTGAGCAGCGAGAGCGATCTGCTGGCCTGGTGCCAGAGCATGGAAGCCGTGCTCAACGAGAGCAACCATGGCATCCAGTACCAGATGCAGGTTCGCCACGACGAAGAGCGCCGTCTGTTCGTGCCGCACGCCGTGGTACGCCAGCACGGGGTCGACCGCGAATACCCGCTCAGCTACGACTTCCTGCAATCCTCCGAGTACCGTCAACTGGTCTCGCTGGGCAAGGAGATCGCCAACCTGATCGAGGAAGGTGGTTACATCAAGCGTGGCGAGAAGGTGAAGCCGGTCGCCAGCTTCGTCGAAGCGGTCGAGTGGCTGATGGGCGAAGGCAAGCGCGGCATCTACATCCAGCGCTATAAAGGGCTGGGCGAGATGAACCCGGACCAGCTGTGGGAAACCACCATGGATCCTGAAGCCCGTCGCATGCTGCGCGTCACCATCGACGATGCCGTCGGTGCCGACCAGCTCTTCTCCACCCTGATGGGTGATGCCGTTGAGCCACGCCGTGACTTCATCGAGACCAACGCCCTGCGCGTTGCCAACCTCGACGTCTAATTCGACGCTGTCAGCTCGATATAAAAAAGCCGCTCCCTGTGAGCGGCTTTTTTTTTCTGGCGAAGGAGGTGGCACGTTCCACGTGAAACATGGCTCCGTCTTGATAGTGCCGGCTCAGCCCAGTTCGGGGGCCGGGCAGTAGAGGCGCAGACGATGGCCATCCGGATCGAGCGCCATGCAGGTGTAGCCAAACTCCATCCGGGTCGGCGCCTGGATCAGGGTGAGCCCGCGTGCCTGCCACTCGGCAGACTGTCTATCGACCGCGGTATCATTGGGGAGGGCGAAGGCCAGCTCCATGGCCCCGGCCGTTTGGGTCACGGCAGGCTCGACCGTGGCGCTGGACCAAAGTGCCAGTCTGGCGCCCGATTCGAACACGAACATGGCAAAGGTGGGGGACTCCTCCACCGGTGGGCGTCCGAACAGCTCGCGATAGAAGAGCGTGCTGCGAGCCGGGTTGGCAACATAGAGGATGGTGAACTGGGGGACTAACATGGTGATGCTCCTTGCTGATGAGATGGCGCATCGGCGCCGACCCCGTCAGCATGGCGCTGCCTGCTGTCAGTTTCTGTCAGCAATGAATCTGGGCTGCGGGATCTGCTGGCTGGCGCGCCACTCCTTGAGCAGCCGCCCCCGGTTGCCCGGATAAGGTTCCGCCTCCAGCCGCATCGCGCTGATCCTGTCCACCCGAAAGTGACGAAAGTCCTGGCGCAGCTCGCACCAGGCCACCAGTACCCGCACCTGGTCGAAGTAGCCGAGGGCACAGGGCCAGACGGTGCGCTCCGAACTCTCCTCCTTGAGATCCCGATAGTTCAGGGTCACCTTGCGCTGCTGGCGGATGGCGCTGCGCAGCGGAGCCTCATCGACGGGGCTGTCACCGCGAGAGGTGCCGATCAGCAGGGCATTGGCATGCAGCTGTTGGCGATAGTCGGCGGGTAGCACGGCCTCTATCTTGGCCAGCGCGCTGCTGGCGGCGGTACTGAGGGCATGGTCGGCATGGGCCGCCACCCAGCGTGAGCCCAGCACCAGCGCATCCAGCTCCTCTTCGCTGAACATCAGCGGCGGCAGCATGAAGCCAGGGCGCAGCACATAGCCGATGCCCGCTTCCCCCTCGATGTGGGCGCCCTGTGCCTGCAGGGTGGCGATATCCCGATAGAGGGTGCGCAGGCTGATGCCAAGCTGGCTGGCCAGCTCGCTGCCGGTGATGGCGTAGCGGTGGCCGCGCAGCAGTTGCAGCAGGGCCAGCAGGCGTTCTGAACGGGACATGATGTGGCTCCTCAAGATCTCCGCTCAGGGTGCCATGTTGTGACTGGGGGAGAAAGTTGAATGTGGAAAAGGCCTGCAACGGGCGACGAGAAGATTTTTCGGTCAGGGCTCTTGAAAGCCGAAAGTGGGCCCCTATATAGATAACAAGGCCGGAACGCTCGACAGAGGTTTCGACCAGGCGCCCGTCCATCTGGAGGGCAAACAATCAGTTATCGCTCAAAAGAGGATAATACTATGCGTTCTATCGACTTTTCTCCGCTCTATCGTTCTGCCATCGGTTTCGATCGTCTGGCCAATCTCATCGAATCTGCGGCCAGCAATGGCAATGCCGGTTATCCCCCCTACAACATCGAGCAGCTGGGTGACAGCGACTACCGCATCAGCATGGCGGTGGCGGGCTTTACCCAGGAAGAGCTGGAGCTGAGCTTCCAGGAAAATCTGCTGACGGTGAAGGGCAACAAGCAGGCCGATACCGAGCGCAACTACCTCTACCAAGGCATAGCCGAACGCGGTTTCGAGCGTCGCTTCCAGCTGGCTGACTATGTGCGGGTGAAGGGGGCCGATCTGAAAAACGGTCTGCTTCACATCGACCTGGTGCGCGAAGTGCCCGAGGCGATGAAGCCCCGCAAGATCGAGATCAACGGCTGATAGCCTGACCTCATTGAATTGTTGACGTTTCCCGGGTGCCGATGACGGGCCCGTGGAGAAGTGAAACCTGTTGCTTATAGAAGGATAGGATTATGCGTAACCTCGATTTTTCTCATCTCTATTCCAACGCCGTCGGCTTCGAGCGGATGGCCCGTGAGCTGGAAGGTCTGTTCGAGCAGAAGACCGCCGCTTACCCCCCGTACAACATCGAAAAGCGCGATCAGGACGGCTATCGCATCACGGTTGCCGTGGCTGGCTTCGAGCGCGAAGAGCTGGAGCTGGAGACCGAAAACGGCACCCTCAAGGTGAAGGGGCGCAAGGCCGCCACCGATGAGCGCCAGTTCCTCCATCAGGGGATCGCCGAGCGCGACTTCGAGCTCGCCTTCAAGCTGAGCCAGCACGTGGAAGTGCAGGGCGCCAAGCTGGAGCATGGGCTGCTGACCATCGATCTGGCACGCGAGCTGCCAGAGGCGCTCAAGCCCCGTGCCATCCCCATCGGCAAGCCCGAGCAGCTGGCACTGCCCGGTTAAGCAAACCGGCGCGCGATAAACAAGAGAGGCCTGCATGTGCAGGCCTCTCTGTTTTTGTATCGCCGAACTGGGCTTAGCCGGCGTAGAGGGCGTTGATCTCGTCGGCCAGGATGGCGATGCCGCGCCGCACCAGCTCCTCGCTCTGGGAGTAGTTGAGGCGGATACACTCCTGGCTGTGGCGCCACTCTGGGTCGTCAATGCCGGGGAAGAAGTAGTGGCCCGGCACGATCAGCAGGTTCTTCGCCTTCAGTCGCTCGTACAGCTCCTGACAGTGGATCGGCAGGCCTTCGAACCAGAGCCAGAGGAAGAGGGCGCCTTCCGGCTTGTGGATGTGGAAGCGGGGATCCGGGATCGCCTCGCGCAGCAGTTGCACCGCCAGCTCCGCCTTCTGCCTATAGAAGGGTTTCACCACCTGCTCGCTGAGGGCGATGATCTCACCGCTCTCGATCATCGGAATGGTGATGGCGGGCCCCAGACTGCCCGGCGCCAGATTGATGATACCGCTCAGGTTGGTGATGGCCTGAATGATCTTCTCGTCGGCGATGACGATGCCGCAGCGAGTGCCCGGCAGGCCGAGCTTGGAGAGACTCATGCAGAGGATGGTATTGGCGTTCCAGAACGGCTTGGCCTCGCTGAAGATGATGCCCGGGAAGGGGACGCCGTAGGCGTTGTCGATCAGCAGTGGAATGCCCTTGTCGCGGGCAATCTGATCGAGGTGTTCGATCTCTTCATCGGTCAGCACGTTGCCGGTGGGGTTGGTGGGGCGGGAGACGCAGATCACCCCGATGTCGTCACCCACCTGCAGGCTCTCGAAGTCCACGTGGTACTTGAACTGGCCGTCGGCCAGCTTCTCTATGGTGGGCTTGTAGGCCACGAAGTAGTCGTCCGCCAGTGCCGAGTCGGCATAGCCGATGTACTCGGGGGCGAGCGGGAACAGCACCTTCTTCTTGCGGCCATCGGCAAATTCGCCCGCCAGCAGGTTGAACAGATAGAAGAAGGCGTTCTGGCTGCCGTTGGTCAGGGCGATATTGCGGGCAGAGATGTCCCAGCCCAGCTCCTTGCTGAGCAGGGCCGCCAGCGCCTTGGTAAACCTGTCCTTGCCCTGGGGGCCATCGTAGTTGGCCATCGCCTTCACCAGCTCACCGTTGTCGAGCAGGCTCTTGGCCTCGGCCTGGAAGCGTTCCAGCATGGCGGGGATGGGGGCCGGGTTGCCGCCACCCAGCATGATGGCGTCCGGATTGGTCAGCCCCTGATTAAGGTCATCCATGAGTTGGGTAATACCGGCATGGCGAGTGAACTTCTCGCCGAACAAGGAAAATTCCATTCGGTGACAGATCCAGAGTCAGTTACGGGGGAGCTAGCACCATAGCTCAGTTTAAAAGCGGGTGTCGATCAAAAAAATGGGACGTTCCACGTGGAACAGCAGACAAAAATTAAGCGTGGTGAAAATGACCACTTGTTGGTTCAATCCTGACTACTGGATGTTTTCCAACTGGCGCCAGTTTCCATCTAAAAATTATTAATTTAAACAAAATCATGTCGTTATAGATGTGGCACAACAATTGGAATAGCTATCTGGTCATCTCAACCACACCGGAGCACACCAGATGAAAATCCTGATCGCAACCTTGATCGCCAGCAGCCTGAGCCTGAACGTCATGGCCGACGAGTACCCCAGACCCGAACTGGACAGCGCCAAGCTGGCGCAAGAGATAGCGGCCCAGCAGCAGCAGGCCTCCCATGCGGTGATGGAGGAGGCGATCCACAACCTCAAGCCGCTGGCGCTGGAGACCCTGGTGGTGGAGGCGAGCTCGGCCGATGCGACTCACCCCGAGAGTTGAGATAGCGCAGCGGGGTCTGCCCCGTGTGCTGTCTGAAGAAGCTGATGAAGGCGCTGTCGCTGGCGAACTCCAGCGTTGCCGCCACCCGGCTGATGGGTTCGGCCTCGGCCAGCAGCTCCAGCGCCCGCAACAGTCGCCACTGCTGGCGCCAGGCCTGGTAGCTCATGCCGGTCTCCCGCATGAAGATACGACCTATGGTCTTGTCACTGGCACCCACCCGTTCGGCCAGCCGGTTGAGCCGATCGGGCAGGGTGTCGCCCCGCTTCACTTCCTGCAGCCAGCCGGCCAGACGTGGGTCTGACGGCAGCGGCAACTGCCAGGATTCCCGCGGCGCTTGCGCCAGCTCTTCCTGCAACAGCGCCAGCGTGCAATGTTGCTCCGCTGCCGGTTTGTCCCACGGCCAGATCGCCATCCGCTCGATGATCTCCCGCAGCAGCGGGTTGACCGCCAGCACCGCCATCTCGGTCGGCAAGCCGGGCTCCGGCTGGAAGTAGAGGGAGCGATACGCCACCACTCCGCGCATCAGCACCCGATGGGGCAGGCCTGCCGGCAGCCAGGCCGCCCGTGTCGGCGGCAGCAGGCAGACCTGATCGTCCAGCTCTATGGTCATGCAGCCGGCCTGGGCGAACAGCAGCTGATGACGCTTGTGCTGATGGCGACCGGAGTCGTGCCAGCCGAGGGCGGAGGCAATCCCGATGGCGCTGCCATCGTGCTGATCCGGGTCAAAAGGGTGATCGGGAAGAATAAAAGCCATGTGTCCGATTATTGATGTTTATAGTTCTGTTTATTGTAATCGGACAATCGGCATCACTCTAGAATGACGGCCTCTTGTGAAGGAGGTTTGTCATGAACAACAAGTTGCCACCGCTCTGGTTGGTGGTCGGATTGATGATGTTTCCGCAGATAGTGGAGACCATCTACAGCCCGGTGCTGACCCATATCGCCAGCCAGTTTCGGGTGAGCGAAGGGCAGGCATCCCAGACCCTGTCGGTCTATTTTCTGGCGTTTGCGGCGGGCGTGGTCTGCTGGGGCCGACTGTGCGATCTGGTCGGGCGGCGTCCCGCCATGCTGGCGGGGCTGATGACCTATGGCGCCGGCACTCTGCTGGCATTGCTGGCCACTCAATTTGAAACCCTGCTGCTGGCCAGGGTCATCGCGGCCTTCGGCGCCGCCGTGGGCTCCGTGGTGACCCAGACCATGCTGCGCGACAGTTATCAGGGCAGCGAGCTGGCGCGGGTCTTTTCGGTGATGGGCATCGCGCTCTCCCTCAGCCCGGTGCTGGGGCTGGTGAGCGGCGGCCAGCTGGCGAGCGGGTTCGGCTATCTCGGGGTATTCAGCGCCCTGCTGGTGTTGGCAGTTGGATTACTGCTGGTCACTTGCTGGCAACTGCCGGAAACCCGGCCGGCCATCACCCAGCGGGTGGCACTCTGGCCGCTGGCACAACGGATGGTGCGTGATGCAGCCTTGTGGCGCAGCGCCGCTCTGGTGGCGCTGTTCAACACCATGCTGTTCGGCTACTACAGCCTGGCTCCCTTCCTGTTTGCCGGGCTGGGGTTGAGTGCGGGCGAGTTTGGTTACTCCGGCATCTTGTTGGCGCTGGCGACCCTGGGGGGGAGCCTGCTCAACAAACGCCTGCTGGGGCGTGGCTGGTCGCCTGCCTCGCTGATCCGGCTCGCCGCCGCGTTGGCGCTGGGGTCCGGCTGGCTGGTGTGGGCCAGTCAGGCTTCGCTCTGGTTCCTGCTGCCCATGATGGGGGTGGTGGTGGCGTTCGGGCTGGCGATCCCCAATGTGCTGAGCCAGGCGCTGCTGGCCTATCGGGAGGTGGCAGGCAGTGCTGGTGCCCTGTTCGGGCTCGGTTACTACCTGTTGCTCAGCCTGGGGTTGGCGGTGGCAGCCAGCTTGCAGGATCTCGGTCTGCTGCTCGGTGGTTGCGGTCTGTTGGCACTGTGCTGCGGTTGGCGTCGTTCCACGTGAAACATCAGCTGCCGATAAAACGGTAGCCGATGCCGGATTCAGTTTCGATCAGCGTGGGTTGCTGGGGGTTATCTCCCAGCTTCTTGCGCAGGCTGGCGATGACGATGCGCAGGTAGTGGGTGTCCTCCTTGTGACTCGGCCCCCAGATGTCGTTGAGCAGCTGGGTCTGCAGCACCAGCTTGCCGGGGTGGCACACCAGCGCCTGCAGCAGGGCGAACTCCTTGCGGGAGAGGGGCACCTCTTCCTCCCCCAGGGTGACCCTGTGGCTGCTGCTGTCCAGGGTCAGCCCGCACTGGGGGAAGTGGCGCTGCTCGCCGCTGCTGACCCCGGCTCGCTGGCGCAGCAGCACCCGGATGCGGGCCATCATCTCGCCGATGCCGAACGGCTTGCTCATGTAGTCGTTGGCCCCGGCATCCAGCAAGCGCACCTTCTCCTGTTCAGAATCCCGTGCCGATAGCACCAGTACCGGGTGCTGATGGTGCTCGCGAATGGCCTGCAACACCTGGATGCCGTCCCCGTCCGGCAGGCCGAGGTCCAGGATCACCAGATCGGGATTGAGGTGGCGATACTGCGCCAGCCCCTCGTTGACGCCGACCGCCTCGCTCACCTGATGCCCCTCGGCGATCAGGCTGATCCGCAAAAAACGGCGGATGGCCGCCTCGTCGTCAATGACCAGTATGTGAGCCATTCAGCCTCCAGCTGGATAGAGTAAAAATGTTCAGGCCGCGGCTGCATTGAGCGCCAGCGGCAGGGAGATGCGCATGCAGGTACCGTTGCCGTTGGGGCCGGAAAATGCCCAGATGCGGCCGCCGTGGGCCTCTATCATAGCGCGGGAAATGGCGAGGCCAAGCCCGGTGCCGCGGCTGCCGCAGTCGCCGACCGGCTGGGTGTAGAACAGATTGAAGATCTTGTCCCGATCCGACTCGGCGATGCCGACCCCGATATCGATGATGTCGAGGATGAGATCGGGGTCCGCCAGCATCACCTTGAACTCGATGGGGGTGCCGGCCGGCGAGTAGCGGGAGGCGTTGTCGAGGATGTTGACCAGCACCTGCTCGATCAGGGCGCCATGCACATAGAGGCGGGGGATCTGTTGATCGAAGTGCACCAGCAGCTTGTGCTGGCGCCAGGAGGAGTCGAGCCGGCGGCGGGCGTTCTCCACCAGATCCGCCAGGTCGACCCAGTCCCGTTTGAGCTGGAAATCCGGCGAGCCGATGCGGGTCATGTCCAGCAGGTTCTGCACATAGCTGTGCAGGCGGCGCGCCTCGTCCTGCACCGAGTGCAGCAGCTCGCTACGGTCTTCGCTGCTGATCCGGTCACCATATTCCAGCAGGGTGCTGCCGGCCCCCATGATGGTGGCCAGCGGCGTCTTCAGATCGTGGGAGACAGAGGAGAGCAGGGCGGCACGCATCCGGTCGGTCTCCGCCTGCAGCTGGCTGTCGGCCAGCCGTTCGTTGAGATCGATCCGGGCCAGCGCGGCGCGGATATCGGTGAGCAGGGCCTGCAGTTGATGCTCGGCCGAGGAGGCGAGCGGATTGGCCAGCACTATCCCCAGCACCAGTTCATCGCTGAGGTGATGGTACTGGGCCTCGGCCGCGTTGAGGGTGGCGGTGTGGGCGCCGGCGCTCTGCTTCTGGGCCAGACACCAGTCGATGGCCGCCTTGTCGGTCTGCCCCGGCTTGTGCTGGGTCGAACCGGCCCTGTGCTGGTAGTGCTGATCGAGGGCGAACACCGGCTGGCCCAGCGCCAGTGAGATGGCCTGGGAGCCCTGTCTGAGCACCTCTTCCGGGCTGCTGGCGGTGGCCAGCCCCTGGCTCAGCGACAGCAGTGCATTGCCCAGCTGCTGGGTCTCGCGCAGGCCGATCAGCTGTTGGCGCTGACGGGAGGCGAGCCGCCCGGCCGTGATGCCGACAATCAGCAGCACGAACAGGGTGAGCAGATCGCTGTGGCTGGCCACGCTCAAAGAGAAGTAGGGGGCGGTGAACAGCAGATTGTGGCCGACAAAGCCCAGCACGGCGGCCAGGATGGCGGGCATCAGGCTGGTGGTGAGCGCGGTGGCCAGCACCCCCAGCACGAACAGCATGGGCAGGGAGGCGGGTGGCAGCCAGTGGGAGAGGCCCCAGACGGCGGCCGAGGTGGTCCCCATGATGGCCACCGCCAGCAGGCTCTGGCGAATGTCCTTGGGGTGGAGCGGCTTCAAGCCCAGGCTGGGCTTGCGCTTCTCGGTATCCACCAGCGTGATCTCGAGCCCCTGCGCCTGCTTGAGCAGGTGTTGCACCAGCGAGCGGCGCCAGGGGGCCTTGTGGGGTTTGCCGAGCAGCAGTTGCGACACCTGCTGCTGCTCGGCGGTCTCCAGCAGGGTGTCGGCCACCGCCGGACTGGAGAGGGTCAACACCTTGGCCCCCAGCTGGGAAGCGAGCGCCAGTGCCTGCTCCAGCTCGACCGAGCGCTGCCCCTTGCTGTCGATGTGCACCACCAGCCAGGGCAGCTGGCGGCGCTGGGCGAAGCGGTGACCGTAGCGCACCAGGGCGGCGCCGTGCTGATCGCCGAGGCAGACCATCAGCTTGCCCCGCAGCGGCAGTGTGGTCTTGCCGGCCGCCTGCCACTGCAGTTGCAGATCCCCCTCCACGTGGCTGGCGGCGGTCTGCATCGCCAGCTCGCGCAGGGCGGTCAGGTTGTTGAGGGAGAAGAAGGACTGCAGGGCGGCCTTGGCCTGATGGGGCACATAAACCTTGCCCTCCTTGAGGCGGCCGAGCAGCTCCTTGGGGGGGAGGTCTATCAGCACCAGGCTGTCGGCCTCCAGCAGCACCTGATCCGGCAGGGTCTCCTTGACCCTGACCCCGGTCAGCTGCCACACCAGATCGTTGAGGCTCTCCAGGTGTTGCACGTTGAGGGTGGTGTAGACATCGATGCCGGCGCCGAGCAGCTCCTCCACATCCTGCCAGCGCTTCTCGTGGCGGCTGCCGGGGGCGTTGCTGTGAGCCAGCTCGTCCACCACGGCGATGGCGGGCTTGCGGGCCAGCAGGCCGTCCAGATCCATCTCCTCCAGCCGCTGCTGGCGGTGCAGGTGCAGCTTGCGCGGCTGGATGGCGAGCTTGTCGAGCAGGGCCAGGGTCTCCTGGCGGCCGTGGGTCTCCACCACCCCGATCAGGATGTCGACCCCCTCCTTGGCCTGCTCCCGCACCGCTTGCAGCATGGCGTAGGTCTTGCCGACACCGGGGGCGGCACCGAGAAACACCTTCAGCTTGCCCCTGTGTTCCTGTTCCAGGCTCGCCAGCAGGGCGTCCGCCCTCACCTCATCACGCATCCCCGTGCTCCCGTTGCATCGGCCGAACCGCGGCCGTGACCTCATTGCTCATGCTTGTTCCCGTTGTCGAAAGGGAGCCTGTCCCGAACGGCAAGGAGCGCCCTCAGGCGCCCTTTTGATGATCGAGTTGCAGGTTCAACTGGAGAATGTTGACCACCTGCGGGCCAAGGATACCAGCTTGTGCCGCCGACTTGACCTGCTCCGTCAATTGAACGGGATCCAGCCCGCGTTGCCCGGCGACCCGCTCTACCTGAGCCAGCGCTGCAGCGAGTGGCAGATGGGGATCGAGGCCGGAGGCGGAGCGGGTCAGCAGGGCGGGGACCCTGGCTTCCGGCTGCGCCCTGGCCGCCGCTGCGGCAAACTCGGCCCGCAGCGGCGAGCTCATCCCCAGGTTGCTGGCACCTCCGCCTATGGTGGCGAAGTCGCTGGCGGAGGGGCGGGAGTGGAAGTAGTCGGCCCGCTCGAACTTCTGTGCCAGCAGGGCGCTGCCGACCACCTGCTGCTTGGCGTTGGTGAGCAGGCTGCCGTTGGCCTGCCAGGGGAAGAGCAGCTGGGCCAGCCCGGTGACGGCCAGCGGATACGCCACCCCCAGCAGCAGGGTCAGGGTCAGCAGGGTTCTGATTGCTATCATGATTTTCTTGCTCCAAATACGTTGGTTGGATGCGGGTCTGCCCCGCATCCGGTAATACCGTTACACCAGTCCCAGGCCGGTGATAACCAGGTCGATCAACTTGATGCCTATGAAAGGCACTATCAGGCCGCCGACGCCGTAGATCAGCAGGTTGCGGCGCAGCAGGCTGGCGGCCGAGCCCTGCAGGCTGACCCCGCGCAGGGCCAGCGGCACCAGCGCTACGATGATCAGGGCGTTGAAGATGATGGCCGACAGGATGGCGCTCTCGGGGCTGCCCAGCTGCATCAGGTTCAGTACCCCCAGCTGCGGATAGGCGGCGATGAACAGGGCCGGCAGGATGGCGAAGTACTTGGCCACGTCGTTGGCGATGGAGAAGGTGGTCAGGGCGCCACGGGTCACCAGCAGCTGCTTGCCCACCAGCACCACGTCCAGCAGCTTGGTGGGGTTGGAGTCGAGATCCACCAGGTTGCCCGCCTCCTTGGCGGCCTGGGTCCCCTCGTTCATGGCCAGGCCCACGTCGGCCTGGGCCAGCGCCGGTGCGTCGTTGGCGCCGTCCCCGCACATGGCGACCAGCCGGCCGTCGGCCTGCTCCTGACGGATGTAGGCCAGCTTCTTCTCCGGCGTCGCCTCGGCGATGAAGTCATCAACCCCGGCCTCGGCGGCGATGGCGGCGGCGGTCAGCGGGTTGTCACCGGTGATCATCACGGTGCGGATCCCCATGTGGCGCAGGATCTGGAAGCGGGCCTTGATACCCGGCTTGATGATGTCCTTGAGGAACACCACCCCCAGCAGCTTCTCGTGGGTACAGACCAGCAGCGGGGTGCCGCCCTGGCGGGCGATGTTGTCCACCGATTTTAGGATGAGCTCGGGCACCGCCTTGCGATCGAGCGAGAGGTAGCGCAGCACTGCATCCACCGCCCCCTTGCGATAGTGATGGCCGTTGCGATCCAGCCCGCTCAGCCGGGTCTCGGCGCTGAAGGGGATGATGATGTCGCTCTCCAGCTGGCTCGGTCTGGTATGGCTCTTGCCCGCCAGGGTCAGGATGGATTTGCCCTCCGGCGTATTGTCGCCGATCGAGGCCAGCATGGCGGCCTGGGCCAGCAGGGAGGGGTCCACGCCGGGGGCCGGGATCAGCTCGTCCGCCATCCGGTTGCCGAAGGTGATGGTGCCGGTCTTGTCCAGCAGCAGGGTGCGCACGTCGCCGGCGGCTTCCACCGCCCGGCCAGACTTGGCGATCACGTTGAGCTTCACCAGCCGGTCCATGCCGGCGATGCCGATGGCGGAGAGCAGACCGCCGATGGTGGTCGGGATCAGGGTGATGAACAGCGCCAGCAGATAGAGCCGGGGCACCTGGGTGCCGTTGTAGTCGAGGAACCAGGGCAGGGTGGCCACCACCAGCAGGAAGATCAGGGTCAGCCCCACCAGCAGGGCGTCAAGCGCCATCTCGTTGGGGGTCTTCTGCCGCTTGGCCCCTTCCACCAGCGCAATCATGCGATCCAGCGTGCTTTCGCCCGGGTTGTTGCTGATGTGCACCCAGATCTGGTCGGAGACGACGGTGGTGTTGCCGGTCACGCCGCTGCGGTCGGTGCCGGACTCGCGGATGACGGGGGCGGATTCGCCGGTGATGGCAGCCTCGTTGACCGAGGCGATGCCGGCGACCACTTCGCCGTCGGCCGGGATCATCTCGCCGCTGCGCACCAGCACCAGATCGCCCTTGAGCAGGCTGGTGGCCGGTACCCATTCGCCCTTGTCATCTTGCGGGCTGGTGACCCGACGCGCCTTGAGCTGGCTCATGCCGGCCTTCAGGCTGTCGGCCCGCGCCTTGCCGCGCCCCTCGGCCAGGGTCTCGGCGAAGTTGGCAAACCAGAGGGTGAGCCAGAGCCAGGCGGTCAGCTGCCAGGCCAGCGATGGGGCAACGCCGGAGAGCGGCTGCCCCAGCAGCGACTCCAGGGTCGCCATCACGGCCGCCAGCCAGAGGGTGAACAGGATGGGACTGCCAAACAGCGCCCTGGGGTTGAAGCGATAGAGGGCTTCCACCATGGCCTGCAGGATCTGTGATTTCTGTTTCTTGCCCTTCACCTGAATGGTGTCGGTGCTCATTGAAGCGGACTTGCTCATTGGAAAGCTCCCTGCATCGAATAGTTGGTCACGCAGATCAGTCGGAGGTGCAGCATCAGAAGGCACCTCCCAGCAGGCTCAGGTGTTCCGCCACCGGGCCCAGCGCCAGCACCGGCAGGAAGGAGAGACCCCCCATCAGCAGCACAGTGACGATCAGCAGGGTGATGAAGAGCGGGCCGCTGACGGGGAAGTCCCCCTCGCTTCGCTCCTGGCGCGGGGCGCGGGCCAGCTGGCCGGCGATGGCCAGCACCGGGATGATGTAGCCGAAGCGGCCGAGCAGCATGGCCAGCCCGATGGCGATGCACTGCCAGCTGTCGGCGGCGGCAAAGCCGGCGAAGGCGGAGCCGTTGTTGCCGGCGGCCGAGGCGTAGGCATAGATCAGCCGGGACAGGCCGTGGGGGCCGTCGTGACCGATGACGGTGGCGGAGTCCGGCATCAGCAGGGTAATGCCGCCGATCACCAATACCCCGACCGGCATCACCAGCATGCTGGCGACCACCCACTTCATCTCGGTGATGCCGAGCCGTTTGCCCAGATAGGTGGGGGTACGCCCCACCATCAGGCCGCACAGGAACACGGTCAGCAGCACGAACAGCATCATGCCGTAGATGCCGGCCCCGACACCGCCAAACACCACTTCACCCAGCAGCATGTTGATCATGGCGACCATGCCGGCGAGCGGGGCGAAGCTGTCGTGCATGGCGTTGACCGAGCCGTTGGAAGCGGCGGTGGTGGCCACTTCCCAGATGCTGGAGAGCACGGGGCCGAAGCGGCTCTCCTTGCCTTCCCAGTTGCCGGCTTCGCTGGTGAGGTGGGCGAGGGCCGGATCCGGCTGCAGCTCCTGGCCGATGGCGAGGCAGAGCCCCAGCACCAGCATGATGGTCATGGCGATGAGGATGGCGCGGCTGTGGGCCAGATCCTTCACGTAGCGACCCAGGGTGCAGACCATGGCGGCGGCCAGCGTCAGCAGGGCGACCATCTCCAGCCAGTTGGAGAGGGCGGTGGGGTTCTCGAACGGATGGGCCGAGTTGATGCCGAAGAAGCCACCGCCGTTGGAGCCGAGCTGCTTGATGGCGATCTGGGAGGCGGCCGGGCCGAGCGGCAGCAGCTGCTCCTGGCCTTCCAGGGCGTGGAACGGTAGGTAGGCCGACAGACTCTGGGGCACCCCCTGCCAGACCAGCAGCAGCGCCAGGATCAGCGCCATCGGCAGCAGCACATAGAGACAGAAACGCACCAGATCCTGCCAGAAGTTGCCGAGGTGGGTGGTCTGCTGGCGGGCGATGCCGCGAAACAGGGCGATGGCTACGGCGGCGCCGGTGGCGGCGGAGACGAAGTTCTGGGTGGTGAGCCCCACCATCTGGCTGAAGTAGGAGAGGCTGGCTTCGCCGGAGTAGGCCTGCCAGTTGGTGTTGGTCATGAAGCTGACCGCGGTGTTGAAGGCGAGTTGCCAGTTCAGCCCGGGCAGCTGCTGCGGGTTGAGGGGCAGCAGCCCCTGCGCCAGCAGGATCAGGAACAGCAGGCCGAAGCCGGCGCCGTTGAAGGCCAGCAGGCTGAGGGCGTAGGACTTCCAGTCCTGCTCGCGCCCGTCGGTGCCGCAGCAGGCCAGGGTGGCGCGCTCAAGCGGGGCCAGCCAGCGACTCTTGCCTTCAAACACTCGATAGAGGTAGTTGCCAAGCAGAGGCGCTGGCAGCAGCACCAGCAGCACGAACGCGACGGGATAGATGATCTCTTGCCACATATCCGGTTCCTCACTCATGGGTGCGCGCGAGGGCGCGCAGCAGATAACCCGCGAGGGCGAGGACCAGCAGCAGATATAGCCAATTCATAACGACTCCGTTGAGGTAATTAGCGTCAGGGATCGATGCATATCCGTGTCGATCCCATAGGTCTCATTGACGCTGAAAGGGTATGTAAAACGGGCGTAAAGGCGCCATAAAGCCCGATTTGGCTGGCGTAAAATCGGCGTAAAAAGGAGGGGATTGGCAGAGTGGATGGGTGGGCCGCGATCAAAAAACCCGGCCTAGGCCGGGTTTGGTAGCAAGTTGCTGTGACTTTGATATGCGGTTATCGCATGGTCACGAACTCTTCCGCGCTGGTCGGGTGGATGGCGACACAGTTGTCGAAGTCCGCCTTGGTGGCGCCCATCTTCATGGCGACGCCGAAGCCTTGCAGGATCTCGTCCATGGCGAAGCCGATGCCGTGCAGGCCGACCACCTTCTCTTCCGGCCCGACGCAGACCAGCTTCATCCGGGTGGGCTGGCGATGCTGGGTCAGCGCCGAATACATAGCGGTGAACTGGCTGCGGTAGACCTTGACCTGACCTTCACCGTATTCGGCGATGGCTTCCGGCTCGGTCAGGCCGATGGTGCCGATGGGTGGGTGGCTGAACACCACGGTTGGCACCAGATCGTAGTTGAGGTGTTCGCCCGGCTTGTTGTTGAACAACCGCTCCGAGAGGCGGCGACCCGCCGCAACAGCCACCGGGGTGAGCTGGATGCGGCCGGTGTTGTCACCGACGGCATAGACGTTGGCGACGGCGGTGTTCTGGAACTTGTCGGTCGGGATAAAGCCCTGCTCGTCCAACTCGATGCCGGCGGCGGCCAGATTGAGGTTGTCGGTGGCCGGGACGCGGCCGATGGCCCAGATCAGGCAGTCGACGGTGAGGTGGCGACCATCTTCCAGCTGCAGGGTCAGGCTCTCATCGGCGTTCTTGACCACGGCTTTCGGAATGGCGTGGGTGTGCAGCTTGGGCCCTTCCTGCGCCATGATTTCGACCAGAGTCTCGTGGATCATGGGGTCGAAGTTGCGCAGCGGCGCATGTTTGCGCACCACCAGGTGGGTTTCTGAGCCGAGCGCCTGCATCACCCCGGCGATCTCCACCGCGATATAGCCGGCCCCGACCACGGCAACCCGCTTGGGCTGGCTCTGCAGCTCGAAGAAGCCGTCGGAGTCGATGCCCAGCTCGGCACCCGGGATGGCCGGCACTTCAGGGCGGCCGCCAGTGGCGATCAGGATGTGATCGGCGCTGTACTGCTCGCCATTCACTTCGATGGTGTTGCTGCTGACGAAGCGGGCGAAGCCCTTGATGACGGTGATCTGGTTCTTGCCCAGCACGTTCTGGTAGGACTGATGAATGCGGCCGATGTAGGCCTGGCGGGACTCGACCAGCTTGGCCCAGTTGAAGTGGTTGAGGGTGGTGTCGAAGCCGTAGTCGGCGCCATATTTCAGGGCATCGGCGATCTGGCCGGCATACCACATGGCCTTCTTCGGCACGCAGCCGACGTTGACGCAGGTTCCACCCAACTCTTTGGCTTCAATCAGGGCAACTTTCTTACCGTACATGGCAGCCCGGTTGGCCGAGGCGATGCCGCCGCTGCCGCCGCCGATGGCGATATAGTCAAAATGCTGTGCCATTGCGAGGTTCTCCGCTCATTAAGAATGCAATCACAGCATGATGGGGATAAAGCGGCTGGCTCACAAGAGCCAGCGCTCAGTTATGTTGGATCGGCAGGCGAATATGGAACTGGGCGCCGTTGTCCGGCTCGCTGACGCAGTTGATGCGACCGCGCAGCAGCTGCACCACCAGGTTGTAGATGATGTGGGTGCCGAGCCCGCTGCCGCCCTGGCCCCGCTTGGAGGTGACGAAGGGGTCGAAGATGCGCGGCAAGATCTCGGGCGGGATGCCGCGGCCATTGTCGCTGTAGTCGATCAGCAGCTCTTCACCCTGCTGTTCCACCTTGATGGTGATCTTCTTGGGCTTGTCCCAGTTGTCGAAGCCGTGGTTGATAGAGTTGAGGATCAGGTTCGAATAGATCTGGGTGAAGCTGCCGGGGAAGGAGAAGATCGACAGCTTGGGATCGCACTGGATATCCACCTCGCACTGGGCCTTCTTCAGCTTGTGGCCGAGGGAGACCACCACCTGGTGCAGGTTGTCGGCGAGGCTGAAGTTGTAGCGTGCCTCGGACGACTGATCCACCGCCACCTGCTTGAAGCTGGCGATGAGCTCCGAAGCGCGGCGCAGGTTGCCCTGCAGCAGCTGCATGGACTCGTCGAGGTTGACGGTAAATTCGGTGAGATAGGAGCGCGACAGCTGCTTGGAGTCGATGTGCTGCTTGAAGTCGGCCACCCGCTCCTGCAGGTAGGAGGAGGCAGTCACGCTGATGCCGATGGGGGTGTTGATCTCGTGGGCCACGCCGGCTACCAGCGAACCGAGGGAGGCCATCTTCTCCGACTCCACCAGGGTCTGCTGGGCCTGTTTCAGATCGTCGTAGGCCTTGCCCAGCTGGTCGTTGGCATCGCTCAGGCTGCGGGTACGCTCCACCACCTTGCCCTCCAGCTGTTCGTTGAGCTGGATGATCTCCCGCTCCACCTTCTTGAGGCGGGTGATGTCGTAGCCAAAGCCGATCAGATACTTGAGGTTGGGCCCTTCGTAGAAGGGGGCGAAGGTCCATTGCAGCACCAGCTCGTGGCCCTGCTGGTCATGCATGATGACCTCTTTGTCCTCGATGGAGCCGTGATCGGCCAGGGTGGCCGCCAGCTCGTCGCGCTGGGCCTTGCTGACGAACAGATCCAGCCAGTTGTGCTGCAGTATCTCCTGCTGGTGGTAGCCGGTCAGCAGAATGGCTGCCGGGTTGATGCTGGCGATGTTGAGATCCGGCTCCATGCAGCAGATGACCATGTTGGCCGAGTTGATCAGGGTGGCGGAGAAGTCACGTTCCTGTTGCAGCTGCTCGGCGGCCTGATGGCGCGCCGCAAATTCGTCGTTCAGCCGGGTACGCATCTGGTTTAGGGTGGCAACCAGGGTGTCGAGTTCGTCGGGTTTCTTGCGGGGCAGGGGGCGCCCCTCCAGGGTCAGCTCGATGGCCAGCCGGTCCAGATTGAACTTCTGGGCATAGTTGGCGATGCGGTTGAGGTGCCGCACCACCAGGTAGTAGATGATGATCAGGATGCAGAACGAGACCACCAGGGTCTTGATAGTCTGGCTGACCATGATCAGCACCGATTTCTCGATCAGGCGCTGGTAGATCTGTTCGAGGGAGGCGGCGACGAACAGCTTGCCCACCACCTCGCCCTGATAGGTGAGGTTGAACTCGCGGGAGATGTCGTAGCTTTCCCGCTCCACCCCCTGGGTCAGCAGCGGCACTTCCGAGTTGCCGAGCATCTCCTTCACCATCACGAACTGCATGTTGGGCAGGTTCATGATGCCTTCGATCTGTACCTTGACCTGCTCTTCGTCCAGGTTCCACAGGCTGGCGGCGATGGGCTGCAGGAAGGAAGCCTCGATCTGGCCGATGCTGTCCTCGATCACGGCCACGTCCTTGCGGTAATCCCAGGCAAGCTGCAACACCGTAATGATCATCGCCAATACGGTACTGCACACCAGAATGTAGGAGAGCAGGCGGTATGAGAGTCCGTTACGGCCGACGGCCTTAGCGGTCTTGGAGAAGAGTCCTGACATGGCGTCCTTGCGGTCTGGATATATTGCCATTTAGTTTAACTGCTTCATGCACTTATGTCGTGTTTCGTTAGCGTGATAAAAACAAGGCCCCGAAACGGGGCCTTGTTGATTAGGAACGGTTTTTAATGACTCCCTTTCGCCTTGGGCGGAATGGATTCGTCAAACACCGGCAGCGGTTTGTGTTCGGAGGCCAGGTAGGTGTAGATCACCGGCAGCACGAACAGGGTGAACAGGGTACCGATGGCCAGACCGGCCACGATCACGATGCCGATGCTGAATCGCTGGGCTGCCCCGGCCCCCGTTGCATAGAGCAGCGGGATGAGACCGGCGATCATGGCGGCCGTGGTCATCAGGATGGGGCGCAGACGCACCTTGGCGGCGGCCATCACGGCTTCCATCCGGTTGCGACCGTGCAGCAGTTGCTCCTCCTTGGCCACCTCGCAGATCAGGATACCGTGCTTGGTAATCAGGCCGACCAGAGTGATCAGACCCACCTGAGAGTAGATGTTCATGGTGGCGGCACCCCAGGCCAGCGCGATCAGTGCGCCACTGATGGCCAGCGGTACGGAGACCATGATCACCAGCGGGTCGCGGGCCGACTCGAACTGGATCGCCAGCACCAGGAAGATGATGGCCAGCGCCAGGGCGAAGGTGGCGTACAGGGCGCTGCCTTCGGTCACGAACTGGCGGGCTTCACCCATGTAGTCGTAACGGTAACCCTGCGGTAGCTTCTCGCTGGCGGTGGCATCCAGCCAGGCGATGGCGTTGCCCATGGTGGTGCCCGGCATCAGCACGGCACCTATGGTGGCCGAGTTGAGCTGGTTGAAGTGGGGCAGGGCGCGCGGCTCGCCGACCACCTCGATGCTGATCAGGCTGCCGAGCGGGATAGACTGGCCGTCGGCCGCCCGCACGTAGTAGCCCTTGATCGACTCGGGGTTGAGGCGGTATTTGCGCTCGACCTGCGGGATCACCTCGTAGGAGCGGCCATCCAGGTCGATCCGGTTGACGTAACCATCCGACATCATGGTGCCCAGGGTGATGCCGATGTCCTGCATGGTGATGCCGTAGGCACCCGCCTTGTCCTTGTCGATCTTGATCTTCATGGTGGCGGAGTCGTACTGCAGGTCCAGTTCGGAGTAGACGAAGCGTCCGCTCCCCTGGGCTGCGGTCAGGATCTCGCTCGCCACCTGATAGAGGCTCTCGAAGTTGTTGGGCGTGGTGATGACGAACTGGATCGGCAGGCCGCTCGAGGCACCCGGCAATTCCGGGAACTGGAAGGTGGTGATGGACATGCCGGGCACGTTCTCGACCAGCTTGCCAACCCGTTCCAGCACCTCTTTCTGGCTCGCTTCACGCTGGCTCCACGGCACCATGGAGGCGATACCGAACGCCTGGTTGGCGTTGAACACCCCGGAGAAGACCTGGGAGAAGGCCACTTCCGGCTGTTCGTCCAGCACCTTGTTCACCTGCTCCATGGTGCCCTGGATGTAGTCCAGGTTGACGTTGGAGGGGGCGGTACCCAGCACGGCCATGACGCCCTTGTCTTCGTTCGGTGCCAGTTCGCTCGGAATGAACTTGAACAGCATCGGCAGGCTGGCGAAGACGATGACGGCGAACAGCACCACCACGATGCGCTTCTGCATCACGGCGTGCAGCATGGCATCGTAGCGGACCGTCATGCGGTCGAGCAGATGATGCACCTTGCTCTCGAACTTGCCCGGCTCTTCGTTGGCCTTGAGCATCTTGGCGCACATCATGGGCGACAGTGTCAGCGCTATGATGCCCGACACGAACACGGCGCCGGCCAGGGTGAGGGCAAACTCCTTGAACAGGGAGCCGGTGATGCCCCCCATCAGGGCGATCGGCGCATACACGGCGGCCAGGGTGACCGTCATGGCGATGACCGGCACGGCGATTTCACGGGTACCTATGATGGCGGCCCGGAACGGTTCTTCCCCCTCCTTGACGTGGCGATCCACGTTCTCCAGCACCACGATGGCGTCATCCACCACCAGACCGATGGCCAGCACCATGGCCAGCAGGGTCATCAGGTTGATGGAGAAGCCGAACATCTGCATCACCATCACCACCCCGATCAGGCTGAGAGGAATGGTGATAATCGGGATGATGACCGCCCGGAACGAACCAAGGAACAGGGTGATCACCACCAGCACGATGGCGGCTGCCTCGGCGATGGTCTTGATCACCTCGCTGATCGATTCGTTGATGGCAACGGTCGAGTCATAGAGGACGTTGGCCTCCATGGTGCTCGGCATGTTGCTCTTCAGACTCGGCAGCATCTCCAGCACGTCGTGGGCGATGTTGATCGGGTTGGCGGTCGGCGCCGCGTTGATGGCCAGTACCACGGCCTCGCGGCCGTTGGCGGTGGCGCGATAGGTATCGTGGCTCTTCTCCAGGCTGACCTTGGCGATGTCTGCCAGACGGATCACCTTGCCGTCACGGGTGGCCACCACCAGGCGCTCGAGCTCCTCGGTGGTGTTGACCTGGGTCTCGGCATTGCCGTTGTAGAGGGTGAAGTAGCCGGTGGCCTGGCCGGTGGCGGACTGATAGTTGTTGCTGTTGAGCACGCTCATCACGTCCGCGGCGGTCAGGTTGAACGCCGCCATCTTGGCCGGATCCAGCCACACCCGCAGGGCGTACTTGGTACCACCGTACATGTCGACCTTGGAGACGCCGCCGACGGTAAAGAGCTGGGGCTTGATGACCCGCTCCAGGTAGTCGGTGATCTGGCTGGCGTTGAGCTCGGGGCTGGTGAAGCCGATGTAGAGCACCGCCGTGGTCGAGCCGGTCGACATGGTTACCGAGGGATCTTCCGACTCCTTCGGCAACTGGGAACGTACCGAGTTGACCTTGGCCAGAATGTCGGACAGGGCCGCATTCGGGTTGGTGTTGAGCTTCATGTAGGCAGTGATGGTCGAGCTGCCGAGCTGGGTGGACGACGTCATGAAGTCGATGTTGTCCGCCTGGGCGATGGCCTGTTCCAGTGGCTGGGTGATGAAGCCCTGGATCAGGTCGGCACTCGCGCCATAGTAGCTGGTGCTGACCGTGACGACCGTGTTGGTCATCTCGGGGTATTCCCGCACCTGCATCTTGAACACGGCCTGGACACCCAGCAACGCGATCAGAAAGCTGATCGAGATGGCCAGGATGGGCCGCTTGATGAATATATCGGTAAAGCGCATCTGTCTCTCCGCGTTTTACAGCATGGGAACCTGGTCCGGAACCTTCAGGCCCTGGTCCTGCACGATTTTCACTTTGGCGCCGTTGCTCAGGCGTACCTGGCCGGACATGACCACTTCGTCACCCGCCTTGATGCCGGAGACCACGTGCGCATCGTTGCCCTTGCGCTCGCTGACCTTGACCACCACCTGCTCGACGCGCTTCACGCCATCCTTCTCCTTGACCAGGTAGACGTTCTCGCCATACAGGGTAAAGGTGATGGCGGTCTGCGGCAGCACGATCTGGTCCTTCTGGGCCGGCAGCAGAATGCTGGCGCGGGCAAACATGCCGGAGCGCAGCTGGCCGTCGTTGTTGGGGATGTCCGCCTGCACCTGGATCAGGCCGCTCTGGTAGTTGACGGCCGGTTCGATGGCGCTGATGTGGCCCTTGAACTGGCGATGCGGGTAGGAATCCACGTTGATCAGGATGTCCTGATTCAGGCGAATGCGGGAGATATCGGTCTGCGGCACGGTGAAGCGCAGGCGCATCACGCTGGTGTCTTCCAGCCGGACGATGTCGGTACCCGGTTGCAGGTACTGACCGAGGAAGACGTTGCGCAGGCCGACTACGCCGGCAAACGGTGCGCGCACTTCGCGGCGGGCGATGGTCGATTTCAGACTCTCGATATCGGCCTCGAGGGAGCGGTAGGTCGCCTCGGTGTCATCCAGCTGGTCGCGGGAGATGGAGCCCTTGGTGAACAGGTTCTGATAGCGATCGAACTTGGCCTTGGCCGCCGGCAGCTTGGCCATGGAGGCGCGCAGGTTGGCCTTCTCGACGCTGGCATCCAGGCTCAGCAGCAGCTGATCCGGCTTGACGGTATCACCCGACTCGAAGGAGATGCTGTCGATGGTGCCGGATTGCTCGGTTGACAGGGTTACCCCCTGGTTGGGTTCGATGAAACCGATGGCCTCGATGGTCGGTACCCAGTCGCGGGTCTCCACCTTGTGGGTGGTGACCGGAAACTCGGGCTCCGGCATGTTGGCCATGTAGTTGGCTATCATCTTTTGCTTGAACAGGTTGAAGCCAATCACGCTGCCGAACAGGGCCAGCGCGATGAGCAACATGATGCTCATCCACTTTTTCATGAACTCTCGCTCCTGAGATATGAGTGCAATGTTTAAGGGGTCAAAATAGCTCGCCAGCAGGCCCGGATCACGGCTTCCAGCTGGTCTTGCGTCAGTTCGAATTGGTGCACCTGGCTTTGCAGCGCCATATTTGCCACGCAATCCAGGCTCAGCACCTGCAGTACCCGGACGGGCAGGTCGATAAACAGACCCTGTTCCAGGCCCCGTTCGAAGAAGCGATCCAGCGGGGCCCAGGCAGCCTTGATGACCGGGTCCTGCTCCAGCTCTGCTCCCAGCGGGGAAGTTTCATACTGCAATTTGCATTTGAGCGCGTTCGGTTCGTCGACAAAGATGGCGTGGATGTTGAGCCACAAACGCCGAAATTGTTCGAACGATACCTCCTCTGTCTGCACGCCTTCCATGACCAGGGGATGACACTGGAGGATGGTGTGCCGATAGAGTTGGCGGATCAGGTCATCCTTGTCGCTGAAATAGCGATAGATGGTGCCTGCCGCCACTCTGGCTTTCTTGGCCACCACGGCAATGGAGAGGCCGTGGAAACCCTGTTCGCCGAGTACTTCATGAGCCGCATCGAAAATGCGTTCTTTCTTGTTCATGACGGGATGATCACAACGGCTGAATGAACGTTCATTCATTCTAGGGGGGCTTTGAGGCAAGTCAAGTTTTGCCCATCATCGGATTGCTATGTGGGGGGAGCCAAAATTAGCGGAGCGGGGCTGGATCCAGCCTGAATGAAACAAAAACGCTTAAAAAAAGCCAGAAATGATTGAAAAACAAGCGGTTGATTCTGCGAGATAAAAAAACAGTAGACAAAGTGGGCCCCCATCATTAATATTGCGCCCCGTTCGACAGCGTAGCGCCCGTAGCTCAGCTGGATAGAGCGCTGCCCTCCGGAGGCAGAGGTCACAGGTTCGAATCCTGTCGGGCGCACCATCAAAAGTGCGCCGGTTAAGCGGGCGAGTTGAAGAACGAAAACAGCTGTGGTGGCTGTAGCTCAGTTGGTAGAGTCCCGGATTGTGATTCCGGTTGTCGTGGGTTCGAGCCCCATCAGCCACCCCATTTTACAGCTTGTCAGGTATGCGAAGGTGGCGGAATTGGTAGACGCGCTAGCTTCAGGTGTTAGTGCCCCCCGGGTGTGAGGGTTCGAGTCCCTCTCTTCGCACCATACTTGCTGTATGACGAGGATGACCGTTCATGGTCGTCTTTGTGTTTTGAAAAGAAAGCTTTTTTTAAAGCCTCGGTGATTAGCGCAGCCCGGTAGCGCATCTGGTTTGGGACCAGAGGGTCAAAGGTTCGAATCCTTTATCACCGACCACATTCTGAAAAACCCCGCTCAGGCGGGGTTTTTTGCTTTCTGTCGTCTGCCAGCCTGCTGCCGCAGGTTTCTGTCACGTCTGTTTACATTTCTGTTGGCACTTTCTCGCTGTCGCTTCGGGTATGCTGGGACGCAGACCCACGGCAAGTGGGCGTTATTGAACACAATTCAGGCCAACATGTCATATGCACCCAAATTCTTTTCGCGTCAGCACACTGGCGCTGGTTGTCGTGGCCCTCAGCGGCTGCTCATACAAACCCAAACCCGACGAGATCCTGATGGGGGCTGCCCCCATGCAGAGTACCGCCACCTCTGCGCTGGTAACCGATGCCGGATTCTGCGTGGCCCTCAATGACCACAATCAGCTGATCACCCAGCCTTGTGACCAGACTGTTCGCCAGCAGTTCAGCTGGGATGCCGGTGCCTTGCAGCTTGACCAGCGTTGCCTGGTGGCCAAAGGGGTGAGCGAGCTGACCATGGCCGAGTGCCAGGATGAGAGCCGGCAATGGCAGTGGCAGGAAGATCGGCTGTTCAACAGCAAGGCTGACCGCTGTCTGGATGTGGCCGGCCGTCGTCACAAGCCGGGCACCCCGCTGCGGTTGGCCGACTGTTTCGGCGGGGCCAACCAGAGCTTCGCATGGCAGAACAAGAGCAGCATGTTCGACAAGCTGAACCTGAAAAGCCTCATCTGGTGAGGCATCAGGCCAACCTGGCTAGCTCCCCGTGGCTGGCCGCGAGGCCATGCCCTGCCGGTTCCATCTCCTGTTCGGCGGCCAGCGCGATGCGGGCCATGGCGGCGACCGCTTCCACCGGATAGCGGCCGGTTGCCGACTCGGCCGACAGCATCACCGCATCGCTGCCATCCATGACGGCGTTGGCCACATCCATGACCTCGGCCCGGGTGGGCATGGGGCTGGCAATCATGGACTCCATCATCTGGGTAGCGGTGATGACCGGGCGGCCGAGCGCCCGGCAGCGCCGGATCAACCTCTTCTGCACGCCGGGCAGTCTGGCATCGCCAATCTCGACCCCCAGATCCCCACGCGCCACCATGATGAGGTCGGCGGCGTGAATCAGCTCATCCATGGCGGCCACTGACGCCACCACCTCCGCCCGTTCCACCTTGGCCACTATGGCCGCCCGGCTACCGCTGGCACGAATGAGGGTTCTGGCCTCTTCGAGATCGGCGGCGCTGCGCGGAAACGAGACGGCGATATAGTCGGCCTCGAGCAGGCGGGCCGTCAGGATGTCGGCCTTGTCCTTGTCGGTCAGGGCCGGAGCGCTCAGACCGCCGCCCAGCACGTTGATGCCCTTGCGGCTGGACAGGGTGCCGCCGACCAGCACCCGGGTTTCGATGCGCTCGTCGATCACCTGTTCCACACAGAGCTGGATGCGGCCGTCATCCAGCAGCACGACGTTGCCCGTCTGCAGTTCGCCGGCCAGCGCCGGATAGTCGGTACCGACCCGGGATTGATCGCCCTGGTGGCTGTCCAGGCCGGCATCGATGGTGAAGGGGTCGCCCGGTTGCAGCCGGATGCAGCCGTCGGCAAAGCTAGCGATGCGGATCTTGGGGCCCTGCAGGTCGGCGAGGATGCCTATCTCGCGGTCGAGGCGGGCGGCGCAGGCCCGAATTCTGGCCGCCAGGGCCAGGTGTTGCTCCGGACTGCCGTGGGAGAAGTTCAGCCTGAATACATTGGCTCCCGCCTGGATCAACTGCTCCACCATGGCGGCGGATGAGCTGGCCGGGCCCAGGGTGGCGATGATTTTGGTCTTGCGCATGGGATGCTCCTGTTGCGAGGAAAATGCACAAGGGTGGCCGACGGGCCACCCTTGTGCTGAACGGGGATCAGTGGTTGACGACTTTCTTGGCGTTCCACACCGTCATGGCGAGCAGCATGGAGACCACGGAGGCTCCGAGCCAGAAGTACTGGGCGCTGCTGAAGTCGTAGTGGGTGACGCCGTCGATCTCGCTGGTCTTGATCAGGGCGGCGGAGACCAGCTCCTGGATGGAGGCGGCGATGTAGGAGCAGAGGCCGATGAAGCCCTTCACGGCGCCCACTGCGGTCTTGGGCATCAGGTCGCAGGCGGTCAGCCCGGCCAGGAAGACCACCAGCCCGCCGATGGCATAACCGATCAGGGCGAGGGCGACGGCATCCATCATGCGGCTCTGCGGGCCCCAGAACATCAGGCACATGCCGGCCACGTTGGCCAAGCCGTAGAGCAGGGTCGGGATGTGGCGGTTGGCGTTGAACAGCTTGTCGGAGATGATCCCGGCCAGAATGGCGCCGAGGAAACCGGCGATGGGATAGGCCGACATGGCGAAGCCGGCGTCGATCAGGCTGTAGCCCTTCTGCTCCTGCAGGTAGAGCACAGCCCAGGAGCTCATGGCGTAGCGGGACATGTACATGCAGGCGCAGGCGGCGGCGATGAGCCAGACGGCGGGTTGCTTGAGCACGAACAGCTGGGCGCGGCGGATTTCGGCCGGGTCCACCTTCTTGGCAATCTCGGGTGTTTCACCAAAGGCGACGGCCGGCTCCGGCAGGGCGTAGGTCTGCGGGCGATCTTTCAGCACCAGATACATGCACAGGGCGGCGATCAGGGAGGCGATGCCGGCGCCGATGAAACCGGCCTTCCAGCCGAAGTAGCTGACGATGGTGGCGGTCAGGATCCAGGAGATGCCTTCCCCTATGTTGCGCGAGCCGCCCCAGATGGAGTAGACCGAGCCCCGCTGCTTGGGGGAGAACCACTGGAAGATGGAGACGCAGGAGGGGGCGGACCCGACGGACTGGAACCAGCCGTTCAGGCCCCACATCAGCACCAGAAAGAAGGTGGCGGTGTTCATGCCCATCAGGATGGTGCAGATGGACGAGAGCCCCAGCGAGACCGACATGAAGCGGCCTATGTTGGCGTAGTCGGAGAGGAAACCGTTGGAGAACTTGCCGACGGCGTAGGTGAACAGGAAGGCGGAGCCGATGACCCCCAGCTCTTCCAGGGTCACCACGCCGGAGTCCAGCATGGGCTTCTTGACCACGTTGAGGCTCATGCGCACGACATAGAACATGGCGTAACCGAGTACCAGACCCAGGAAGACCTGCCACTGGTACTTGCGGTAAATGGAGCGGATTTTATCGGGCGAGGCTTCCATGACCGGCAGGTCGGCTCGCGTCTTGAAAAAGTTGAACATGGGGTTCTCCGTTTATATTTGGCAGCTTGGTTTCAGAGGGAGCTCTGATAGCGGCTGCCATCATATGAAGGGAGAAATTCAGCCGGCAAAAAGCCGGATATGGGTCAACTCTGACTCAATCATGGGAAAACCATGAGTCAAAAATGACATATTTGAACTGTCCTATTGATATTCGATGAATAACAATAGCGGTATGCCGAGGCATAATGAGTCAGAACTGGCTCATCCTCGTGGAAATAAAAATAACGGCATGTGCCAAATATTAGATGTACTGCACATAATCCTGAATTAAAGCGCGAGTCGACCGATAGTCATGCACCTCTTTTTCCGCCGGCTGGCCCTGCTCACGGGCTGCGTTTTGTTGCCATTCAGCACCCTTCAGGCCGCCTCGCTGACGGTGCTTACCTCCTTTTCTGAGGCGCCGGTCAAGGCAGTGATCGAGGGCTTTGCCGAACAATATCCCGGGGTTCGGATCGAGGTTATTTATCGACGCACCATTCCCTCCCTGCGCTTATTAACGGAAGCCGGTGCACCGAAAGTCGATATTATCATGTCGTCATCGCCGACTTTTTTTAACACGCTGGACAAAGCCGGTTTGCTGGCAGCTTTGCCAAATGAAACTATGCCACCTAAATGGCTCACTCCTCATACGCTCGGGCTGGGCAATAAAGTGGCCGTGGTCGGTTATTCCAGCAGCGGCATCATGTATAACCGCCATTATCTGGCCAAATATCAGCTGCCGCTGCCGACCACCTGGCAGCAGCTGGCGTCCCCGCTCTTCATGGGGCACGTGATGATGAGCTCGCCCTCCCAGTCCGGCACCACCCACATGATGGTAGAGAGCGTGCTGCAGCAATATGGCTGGCAGCAGGGTTGGGCCCTGCTGATGCGGCTGGGCGGCAACCTGTCGGCCATCACGGCGCGCAGCTTCGGGGTGAGCGACGGCATCAGCCGGGGTCTGGCGGGGGCCGGCCTGGTGATCGACAGTTACGCCCTCAACAGCCAGGCCCGCTTCGATCACGTCGGCTTCAACATCATGCCCGACTCGGTGATCCTGCCGACCTACCTGGGGGTGGCACGCCACAGTACCCAGCCGGCCAGCGCGGCTCTGTTCATCCAGTACCTGCTCTCCGATAGCGGCCAAGCCATCATCGCTACCCCCGGCATGGCCAAGGCCACCTTGAGCCAACCCCGGCTGGCCCGGCAGACCCGCTATGTCACCGACAAGGCGCTGCTCTATCGGCGGGCCGGTCTGCTCAAGGCCCTGTTCGAGCAGACCATCACCCAGCAGCGACCCAGGCTGAAGATGACCTGGCAGGGGATCAACGGTCTGAATACCCATGGCGAGCCCTGGCGGGTCGCGCTGCTGGAGCAGGCCGTCGCCAAGGCGAGCACGCCGCCGCTGAGCGAGCAGGAGGCGCAGGATCCGGCGTTGCTGGCGCTGTTTGACGGCCTCTATGACCGGGAGCAGGGCAATCCGCAGGCGGAGCGGGTGATGCATCAGTGGCGCCAGGCGACCGAGGCGCGTCTGCACGAGGCGCAGCGTCTGGTCGAACAGGCAGCCAGACCATGAGCCGGCTGGGGCGCATGCTGGCCATGCCGCGCACTCTGGGGCGGCGGCTCATCCTCGCCTTCGTGACCATCACGGCCCTGACCGGTGCCATGGGCATGGCCGCCTATGTGATGTGGGATCGGCTGGGCCGGCAGATCCACCTCATCGTGGAAGAGAGCCTGCCCGCCATCGACGGCGCCTACCAGCTTGAGCGGGCCAGCTCCCGCCTGTTGTTGTTGCTGGCCCAGCTGCGCGATACCCGGGACCCGGTGCAGTACCAGCGCCTCTCCAACGCGGTGTCGACCACCCTGCGGGACATCCAGCGCGCCTACCTGCTGGGCACCCCGGGGGATCAGACACCTTCGCAGCGCCAGGCGTTCGAGGAGCTGGGCGCGCTGGTGGCGGATCACGGGCGCTATCTCAAGCCGCAGATCGATCACGCCGAAACCCTGCAGCAGTTGCAGAAGCGCAGCAACTGGCTGCACCAGGATCTGGTGGACGATGCCGCCCCTCTGCTGCAGGAGGTGGAGTGGCATCTGACCAGCATGGTGGCCAGCCCGGACGACATGAGCGAATTTGGCAACGTCATCAAGGAGTTCTCCGCCCTGCAGGATCTCACCTTCAAGGAGAATGAGCTGCAGTCGCTGGTGGGCGAGGTGATCGCCCAGCGCTATCAGCAGGATCTGGAGAGCGCCTTCCTGTTCATCGGCTACAAGATTGACGAGATAGACGCGCTGACCTCGCGGCTGGCGGAGTACCCCTCGACCGTGAGCTATCGCCAGATCCTGCAGGACATCATCACCCTGGTGAAGCCGGATGGCCCGCTGCACCGGCTGCTGCTGGCGGATGTGCTGACCCACCAGCAGCTGACGGCCCTGCGACCGCGGCTGGACGACGCCGTATCGCGTTATCACCAGCGGGTCAGCCTGATGGTGAGTGACGCCAACCGCTCCCTCAGTGCGCTGGGGGAGGACAGCAGCCAGCTGGTGGCGACCGGCAAGCTGGTGATCCTGGTGGTGCTGGCACTCACCCTGCTGCTCAGCATCTTCGTGCTGGTGGTGTTGATCGGCCGCCGGCTGATCAAGCGGCTCGACCTGTTGGGACAGGAGCTGGACAGGGTGGCGGCAGGCCGGCTGGACGTGCCGGTCAGCACCTGCGGCCGGGACGAGATCGGCCGGCTGGGCGACAGCCTGCGCCACTTCAGCCTGCAGTTGCAGCAGATGGAGCGGGCCAATGCCCTCAACCTCATCAACAATACCCAGGCCTGCCTCATCACCTGCCATCCGGATGGCACCATAGAGTCGGTCAACCCGAGCGCGCTCACCCTGTTCCAGCAGACCGGCGTCGAACCGGGCCAGCCGTTGTGGCAGGCCTTTCCGGCAGAGGCGGGGGTGGTGCTGGCCGATCAGTTCAGGGCGGGCCAGCCGCTGCACCGGTTCGGCCACAGCGAGTGCACCCTGGCCTGTGGGCTGGGTGAGGCGCCCCGCTTTTTGCACCTCAACCTGCGTCGCTTCGAGCAGGGGCGCGGGTACAGGTTCATCATCACCATCACGGATGTCACCCGCCAGGAGCTGACGGCCAGGGAGCTCAGCCTGCGGGTGGCGGAGCGGACCCGCGAGCTGACCGAGAACAACCGGCTGCTGGCGGAGGAGGTGGTGCAGCGCCTGCAGGCGGAGCGCACCCTGCTGCAGACCCAGGATGAGCTGATCCAGGCTGCCAAGATGGCGGTGGTGGGGCAGGCGATGACCAGCCTGGCTCACGAGCTGAACCAGCCGCTGTCGGCGATGATGACCTACCTCTACACCAGCCGGACGGCGCTGGCCACCGGTCAGCTGCAGGCGCTGGACCAAGATCTGGGCAGGCTCGATAAGCTGGGGCGGCGCATGAGCCGGATCATCAACGCTCTGCGCCACTTCGCCCGCAAGTCGCCGGCCGAGGAGGTGCGGGTCCGGCTCGCGCTGGGGGCGCTGGCTGAGCAGGCCATGCTGCTGCTGGAGACGCGGGCGAAGCGCGATGGCTGCATCCTCTGCAACGAACTGCCGGACGGGCTCTGGCTCGAGACCGACCCCGTGCTGCTGGAGCAGGTGCTGGTGAACTTGCTGGTGAACGGACTGGATGCGGTGGCCGGGCTGACGCGGCGCGAGATCCGGCTGCAGTTGCTGGAACGAAGCGAGGCCCGGCTGCGGCTGGCGGTGGTCGACAGCGGCGCCGGCTTCAGCGAGGCCATCCTGCCGAGGCTGTTCACCCCCTTCACCACCTCCAAGGAGGTTGGACTGGGGTTGGGGCTGACCATCTGCCGCTCCCTGCTGGCCCGTTGCGGCGGCGAAATCATGCTGGGATCGGCGCTGACCGGCGGCGCCATGGTGATCATGGAATTTGCGTTGGCCGACCCTGCCGGGTCGGTCGCCCATCAGAACGAGGAGAACGCCATCGATGCTGTTGCCCGCTAACCGTCCTGCCAACGTGCTGCTGGTGGACGATGACGAGGACGTGCTGGAATCCTATTGCCACCTGCTGCGGCTCTCCGGCTACCACCCCAGGGCGACGACTTCGCCCCACGAGGCGCTGGCGCTGCTGGCGGATCAGTGGCCAGGGGTGCTGGTCTCTGACATCTACATGCCGGCCATGAACGGCATGGACCTGCTGGCCAGCGTGCAGGCGCTGGACGCTGAGATCCCGGTCATCATGATCACCGGTCACGGGGACATTCCGCTGGCGGTGCGGGCGGTCAAGCAGGGGGCGTTCGACTTTCTGGAGAAACCGCTCAATCCGCAAGATCTGTTGGGCCTGCTGGAGCGGGCCTGCCGACAGCGCAGCGCCGTGCTGGCGCGCCGCAGCGAGATCCAGGCGACGGTGGATGACGAGCTGATCGGCTCCAGTCCGCAGATAGTGACGCTTCGCAGCCAGCTCAACCAGCTGGCACAAACCGACAAGGACCTGCTGCTGGAAGGGCCGGCCGGCTCGGGCCGTCACACCCTGGCCCGGCTGCTGCACCGGATCAGCGCCCGCCGGGAGCAAGCCTTCCAGCTGCACGACTGTGTCTCGGCCCCTAGCCTGGCCGAGGTGCAAGCCAGCCTGGCACAGGCGGGGCAGGGTACCCTGGTGCTGCAATCCCCGGCCCGCCTGAGTGCCGACTGCCAGCGCTGGCTCGGCAACCACCTGCTGGATCAGGAGCGCAAGGGGAGCAAGTCGCTGCGTGCCATAGGGTTGTTTGACGAGTCGCCGGAGGCGCTGGTGGAACGCCAGCAACTGATGCCGGAGCTCTACTATTTCCTCTCCCAGGTGCGGCTCAAGCTGCCCCGGCTGGTGGAGCGCAGCTGTGACATCATCCCCCTGTTCCGGGCCTTTCTGCGACAGGGCTGCAAGCGCATCGGCCGGCCGGTGCCGGCGGTGGACCGCGCCTATCTGGAGACGCTCAAGCGGCATCAGTGGCCCGGCAACCTGCGCGAGCTGCGCAACGTGGCCGAGCTCTATGCGGTGGGCATCGTCAAGCTGGCCGGCGCGGAGCAGGTTATCCCCCTGGCCAGCGGCAAGGAGCCGCTGGACGACCTGGTGGAGGAGTTCGAGCGGCGGGTGATCGAGGATACCCTGTTCCTCTTTTCCGGCCGGGTGACCGATGCCGCCCAGTACCTCGGCATTCCGCGCAAGAAGCTCTATCTGCGCATGAAGAAGCACCAGCTCGACAAGGATCGGTTCAAGCCGGCCACCTGAGCCCGGCTGCCGGTCGAGTCGTTCGAACGGTTATCCGTACAGGAGCACACCATGAGATGCCCGCACTGCATGAGTGAAGGGGTGGCACGGATCGAGGATGAACGGGTGAAGCGAGCCTGCGCCCTGGGCTTGGGGGCCGCGGGCGGCTATGCCTGCGCCGCCACGCTCGCCAGAATGGGGGCCGCAACGGGCTCGGTGCTGGGTGGTGTCGGTACTGTCGTCGGTGCCCTGGCGGGAGCGTTGGGTGGTGCCGTGCTGGGAGGATTGATGGGGGGAGGGTTGGGCTGGTGGCTGGGGCGTACCCTGGATCGACGCCTGTCCCGGCACTATCGCTGCGGGGTCTGCGGCCATCGCTTCAGCCGCTGAATGGGGTTGTGCGCCATGAGCCGCAGAGTTGCTCATGGCGCCTTGTCTCAGGCGACGTTGACGCCCTGCAGGGCGAACAACTGCTCCAGATAGACGGCGACGCCATCCTCGTCGGAGCTCAGGGTCTGTTCGTGGTTGGCCAGCGCCAGCTTGAGCCGGTCGTGGGCATTGCCCATCACCACGCCGCGGCCGACCATGCTCAGCATCTCGAAGTCGTTCATGCCGTCGCCGAAGGCCACCGCTTGGGACATCTCCAGCCCGTGCTGCTCCAGCACGGCGCGCACGGCATTGCCCTTGTGCACCCCGGCGTGCATCACCTCGAGGCAGTCCGGCAGGGAGAAGGTGACGTTGAGCCGATCACCATAACGTTGGTTCAGCTCTGCCTCGATCTGCAGCAGCTTCTCGTGCTCGCCGATGTAAAACACCTTGTTGACCTTGTCCAGCGGGTGGCTGGCGAGATCGGTCAGGCGATAGCTGAAGCCGGATTCATGATGGAACTGCAGCAGCCAAGGCATCTCCTCTTCCACCAGCCACTCGTCGCCGTAGTAGAGGTTGATGTGGATGGAGGGGTCGCGCTCCAGCGCGATCAGCTCGGCCGCCACGCCGTCCGGCAGGGCCTGGTTGAAGATCAGCTGATCCTGCTTGTCGTGCACCACGGCGCCATTGGAGGTGATGAGATAGATGTCGAGCCCGAGCGTGTCGCGGATGCTGCGCACATCCACATGGTGACGGCCGGTGGCCACCACGAACTTGATCCCCTGATCCACCAGACGGTGCAGGGTATCGCGGGTGCGGGGGGAGATCTGGTGCTGCCCGTTGAGCAGGGTGCCATCGAGATCGGATACAACGACCTTATACATCATCACCTCGGGGTTACGAATGAAAGCGGGAGCAGTGTACAGCAACCGCTCCCGCTACCCCATTTATTTAGGGATACAAAAAATAACCAGCCGCTAGTAGCGTGCGAAGAAGGCCAGAGTCGCGTTGAGCGCGGCCTGGCGCTGGGGATCGGCCTCCATGAACAGCTCGTGCCAGGCCCCTTCTATGCGCAGCGGCTTGCCTCCCTCGCAGCGAGCGAGCGCACAGAAGGCATCCTGCGCGGCGTTGTCCACCACGCCGTCATCACCGGCCTGCAGCAGCAGCAGCGGCGTCTTGATGGCGCCGGCCTCGGCCACGGCGGCGTCCGCCCCCGTCAGCCCCTGATAGATCCAGTGGGCGGTGGCGCCCCCCAACTTGATCTGCGGGCGCTGCTCATAGAGCTCGCGGAAGGCCTGATAGCGGGCTTCGCTGTGGCTCAGGCCGTTGTCGGCAAAGTCGTGGCTCTCGTACGGGCCCTGGCCCGGGCCGTAGGGAGGCTCGCCCAGCCAGCCGCCGACCGTGCCGATGGTGGCCGCCAGCCCCTTGGCCAGCCACTTGGGCAGGCCGCCTAGATTGATGCCCATCATGGGGGAGGAGAGCACGGCCGCCTCGATATCATCGGGCCAGCGCTCCAGATAGCGGGCCGAGATGGCGCCGCCCATGGAGTGGGCGAGCAGGAACAGCTTGGCGGGCTGGTCCTGGGCGATCACCTCGTCATGAAACTGCTTGAGATCGAGCACATAATCGTCGAACTGGTCGACATATCCCTTCTCCTGGTCGGCCAGAAGCCGATCGGACAAGCCCTGGCCGCGGTGGTCGATGAGGTAGAGGCTGTAGCCTTGGCGCCACAGATCCCAGGCCAGCTCCTGATACTTGAGGTAGCTTTCGACCCGGCCGTTGACGATGAGGATGGCGCGATCGACCTTGGCCTGGCGCAGGGCGGCATAGCGGATGGTGATTCCGTCCTTGCCCTTGAAGGCGCTCTCGACGGCGTGCTGGCGCCAGAAGTCGGGCAGGGTCTGCTGATGAAGGGTGGCGACGTCGGCTTCCGGCGTCAGCTGATAGGGATTGTTCACGGCGAGGGCTCCGGCAGAAAACAGGGTCAGGGCCAGCAGGGCGGGCGATAACAGGTTCATGATGTGCACTCCTGCTGCCAGTGTCGGTAAAGGGCCTGAATATCGCCCGAACAGAGTAGCGGCATAGCCGCCTGCAGGTGCTGCAGCGGCCAGTCCCACCACTGCATCTCCTGCAGCATGGCAATCTGCTCCTCGCCGAAGCGACGTCGGATAGGCTGGGCCGGGTTGCCGCCGACTATGGTGTAAGGGGCCACATTCTTGGTCACCACGGCACGAGTGGCGATGACGGCACCATCACCGATGGTGATGCCGGGCATGATCATCGCTTCCGAGCCGATCCAGACGTCGTTGCCGATCCGGGTGTCTCCCTTGCGCAGAAAACCGTCCTGCACGCCGTCACCGAAGCGGGCAGCATCGAAGGGGAAGGTGGAAACCCAGTCCAGCCGGTGACCTTGGTTGCCCGCCAGCATGAAGGTGGCGCCGGAGGCGATGGAGCAGAACTTGCCGATGATCAGGCGGTCAACTTCCTTACCCCACTGGCCACTGTCCCAGGACTCCCGCATCGAACCATCGCCGAGCAGGTAGCGTACGCAATGATCCTCGAACGGCTTGCCGTGGTAGTAGCCGGAGTAATAGCTGTACTCCCCGGCCTCGATATTGGGGTTGGTCAGATGATCCCGTATGACCTGGGATTCCAGCCAGCTACCGAACGGATTTTCCATCACTGATCCTGCCATTCATCTTCTTCCTGTTGCGCGGCCCATCCTTTGCGCGTCAGCTGCATCTGCTGCCACCACTGCTCGTCCGCCAGGATTTCGCCGGCCGGGCCGAGCTGGGGGTAGGGCATCTCTTTCTCTTTGCAGAGCTGGGCATAGATGGGGTAGCCCCCCTCGAACAGTATGCTGTTCTGCTCCTCCAGGTCGAGCGGGCAGCCGCGCTGGTAGCAGCCGGCCAGTTCGCGCTGGCGCTGGGCCTCATAGAGGATGGCGGCGGCGGCCACCGAGACGTTGAGGGACTGCACCATGCCCACCATGGGGATGACGATATGGTGATCGGCCAGGGCCAGCGCCTCTTCGCCGATGCCGTGCTTCTCCTGACCCACCAGGATGGCGGTGGGCTTGGTGTAGTCGATGGCGCGAAAATCCACCGAGCTGTCGGAGAGGTGGGTCGCCAGGATCTGCATGCCGGAGGCTTTCAGCTCGGCCACTGCACTGCCGATGTCCGGGTGCAGCTTCACGTCCACCCAGTTCTGGCTGCCGCGAGCGGTCCCCTTGCGCTTGTGGATCCAGGTTTTGGGCCAGACCGCGTGCACCCGATGGATGCCGATGGCATCGGCGGTGCGCACGATGGCGGCCAGGTTGTGCGGCTTGTGGACCTCTTCCATGCAGACGGTCAGATCGAGCTGGCGCTGGGCCAGCATGTCGGTGATGCGCTTGAAGCGTTCAGGAGTCATATCGGTTTCTATGTCGTGAGGTGTGTGCACGCATCGCTTGCATGCACAGGATCAAATCGGGCTGGCGCCGGGCCAGCCTGTCGTAAATTCGTTTGACGCGTTTCGCGGTCATGCCGGCTCTGCCGAAGCCGGGTTTGTCCACTCGCCAAGGCGAACGGGTGTACCTGCGGCGGTGGGCCAAGCTTGTCTCTTGAAAAGCAGCAGGCGGCTTGCGCCGCCTGTGGTCAGTTTTTCTGTCGGCTCACCTTGAGCACGTTCGGCATCACCCGGATCTTGCGCATGATGTTGGCAAGGTGGATCCGGCTCTTGGTGGTGATGAGCAGGGTGACCAGATAGACCCGGCCATCCTTCTCCTCGGTGCTGATGGCGTGAATGTTGGCGCCGGTGGCGGCAATCACGTTGGCCAGCTCCGCCAGGGCGCCCTGGTGGTTGACGATCTCGATACTGATGCCGGTGCGGAACTCCTGTTCCTGCTCCTTGTCCACTTCCCACTGCACCGGCAGGTACTTGTCCGGCTCCTTGCTGTAGCCCTTGATGTTGCGGCAGGCTTCCTGGTGGATCACCAGGCCCTTGCCCGGGCTGATGTGGGCAATGATGGCGTCCCCCGGGATCGGGCGGCAGCAGTTGGCGAAGGTGACCAGCATGCCGTCGGCACCCTTGATCGGCATCTTCTTGCTGCTGGACTTGGGCTGCTCTTCTGGCGGCAGCTCATCCCCCAGCATGCGGCGCGCCACCATCACGCTCATGGCGTTGCCAAGGCCCACGTCGGCCAGCAGGCCCTGCAGGTTCTCGTGCTTGGTGTCGGCCAGCACCTGCTTGATGCGTGGCTCCGGGATGTCTTCGATGTTCTTGGCGCCCAGCGCATGGTTGAGCAGGCGGCGACCCAGCACCACCGACTCTTCGGTGCGCAGGTTCTTGAGGAACTGGCGGATTTTGGAGCGGGCCTTGGTGGTCACCACGAAGTTGAGCCAGGCCGCGTTGGGGCGAGCCCCCGGCGCCGTGATGATCTCCACCGTCTGGCCCGAGTGCAGCGGGCTGCTCAGCGGATAGGGGTGGCGATCGACCCGCGAACCGACGCAGGCGTGGCCGATGTCGGTGTGCACCGTGTAGGCGAAGTCCACCGGGGTGGCCCCGGCGGGCAGCTCCATGATGCGCCCTTCCGGCGTGAACACGTAGATCTCGTCGGGGAAGAGGTCGGTCTTGACCCCCTCGATGAATTCAAAGGAGCTGCCGGCGCTCTGCTGCAGCTCGAGCAGGCTCTGCATCCAGCGCTGGGCGCGGATCTGGGCGGTGGTACCCGAACTGTCGCCATCCTGCTTGTAGGCCCAGTGGGCGGCAACGCCCTTGTCGGCCATCTGATCCATGAACTCGGTGCGGATCTGCACCTCCACCGGTACCCCGTGCGGCCCCACCAGAGAGGTGTGCAGCGACTGGTAGCCGTTGGTCTTGGGGATGGCGATGTAATCCTTGAAGCGGCCGGGGCGGGGCTTGTAGAGACTGTGCATCTGGCCCAGCACCCGGTAACAGGTATCTATGTCCTTCACCCTCACACGAAAGGCGTAGATATCCATTACCTCATGAAATTGCAGCTCTTTTTTCTCCATCTTGTTGTAGATGGAGAACAGGTTCTTCTCGCGGCCGCTGACCTGGGATTCGATGCCTGCCTCGCGCAGCCGGCCTTCAATCTCGCTCTGGATGGAGTCGATGATTTCGCGGCGATTGCCGCGGGCGCGGCGCACCGATTCGCGCAACACGCGCGAGCGCATGGGGTAGAGCGCCTCGAAGCCCAGCTCTTCCAGCTCGTTCTTCATGGTGTGAATACCGAGGCGGTTGGCGATGGGGGCGAAGATCTCGAGAGTTTCCCGGGCGATGCGGCGGCGCTTGTCCGGTCGCAGGGAGCCCAGGGTGCGCATGTTGTGGGTGCGGTCGGCCAGCTTGATCAGGATGACCCGGATATCCTGGGTCATGGCCATCACCATCTTGCGGAAGTTCTCGGCCTGGGCCTCCTTGCGATCGCGAAACTTCAGCTTGTCGAGCTTGGAGACGCCCGCTACCAGCTCGGCGACGGCATCGCCAAACAGTTCGGCCAGGTCGGCCTTGGTGACAGGGGTATCTTCGATGACGTCGTGCAGCACGGCGGCCATCAGGGTTTCATGATCGAGGCGCATGTCGCCGAGAATGCGGGCAACGGCAACCGGGTGGGTGATATAGGGCTCGCCGCTGGAACGCATCTGTCCCTGGTGAGCATCACGGGCCACCACATAGGCTTGCCTGAGCTTCTCCACCTGCTCGGGTGGCAGGTAGGAACTGGCTATTTCTTTAAGATTTTCAAATAAATACAAGACAGTCCCCGCAGCGGTGAAACGGCAATCCGTGGATATAGAGGGTATAGTCCTGAGTTTGCGAGGTTTTCGAGCGGTTGTAAATGGGGGAGAACAGTCGGCACCCGGGCGGGCGCCGACTATAAGAAATAACTGACTTAACCGCGGCCTTCGGCGATGGCAGCAACGGCAGCCAGCTCGGCGGCTTCCTGCTCTTGCTGCTCGTAACGGTCCTGGGTGTCCATCACCTGGTTGTTCACCAGACCCAGTTCGATCTCGCGCAGGGCGATCACGGTCGGCTTGTCGTTCTCTTCGTCAACCAGGGGATCTTTGCCTTGAACCGCGATTTGGCGGGCGCGGCGGGCGGCGACCAGCACCAGGTCAAAACGGTTACCTACCTGTTTTACAGCATCTTCTACAGTAACGCGTGCCATGCAGGACTCCAGTGTTTGGGCTTTCTCGGTTTAAAAAAGCGGTGTTTAAAAATGACGCAAAAGTTTACTTGTTTTTGGCCTATTCTGCCAGTAGCTGTTGCAGCAAGTTTTGTTGGGCCTGCTGCTGCTGGCGCAATTCCAGCCGTTGGCACTCGATGACGGCCCTCAGCTGGAACAGTGCCTGCTCAAAGTCTTCGTTGATGATGACATAGTCATACTCGTCATAGTGCACCATTTCGGCAATGGCTTTCTCCATCCGGCCCTTGATCACCTCGGCACTGTCCTGGCCGCGACCGATCAGGCGGCGCTCCAGCTCTTCGCGGCTGGGCGGCAGGATGAAGATGGACTTGGTCGGCATCTGTTCGCGGATCTGGCGGGCGCCCTGCCAGTCGATGTCGAGGAACACGTCGATCCCTTGTGCCAGGCAGGCTTCGATGGCCGCGCGGGAGGTGCCGTAGTAGTTGCCGAACACCTCGGCCCACTCCAGAAAGTCGCCGCGCTCGATCAGCGCCTTGAACTCTTCCACCTTGACGAAGTGGTAGTGCACCCCGTGCTCTTCACCGGGACGGGTGGCGCGGGTGGTGTGGGAAACCGACAGCTGCATCTTGCCTGCGCTGTTGTGCTGGGTCAGCAAGGCATTGAGCAGGCTGGATTTACCCGCTCCGCTCGGGGAGGAGATGATATAGAGAGTGCCTTGTTGCGCCATGTCTGTACCTTTAAGCGAGACCGTGTTTTGGTTGTAGCAGAGGCCGCCGTCTTGTGCCCGAAAGGGAGACAGCCAAATCCGAAACGCGGAAAATTCTTGAATTGAGAGGGATGTAAAGGCGGCGAATTTTAACAGAAGGTGGCGGATAAAAAAACGGCCGGAATCATATTCCAGCCGATCAAAGTATTCGTAGCTTGCTGCGGGAGCGTCACCCACATCAGCCGCCATTCTGCCTGCCACCGTGCGGGTGGGCCAGCAGATTATCCCTGCTTCACTGCTCGGAAATTCCGAGTTGCTTCCCGGCGGGCAGCTGGCGATCGGCGCAGAGCCGGTCGAAGGCGGCGATGACCCGCTCGCGGGTTATCTTGCTCATGGCGTCCGGATCCTTGAGGCGGGTGCGCCAGCCGAGCTCGGCCAGCGGTTTGCCGGTCTCCTGCTCGACCAGCTCCTGGTAGACGCTGACCGCGTAGTCACGGCACAGATAGGGGCCGGTCCGGTCCGGGTTGTGGTGGGCATAGAGGCCGAGCACCGGCGTACCCACCAGGGCCGCCATGTGGGTGGGGCCGGTATCGGGGGCCAGCACCAAGCTGGCTTCCTTGATCAGCGCCAGCAACTGCTTGAGGTTGGTCTGTCCCACCAGATCCACCGGCTTGCTGTGGCTCAGCCGTTGAATATCGGCGGCCAGATCCCGCTCCAGTTTGGCCGGCCCGCCGCACAGATAGACCTGAAAACCCTTGCCTGCGGCGTGATCCGCCAGCGCGGCATAGCCGGCGGCAGTCCAGTTCTTGAATGCCTTGCTGGCGGCGGCGCAGATGAGCAGGGTCGGCTTGCCGTCAATCTTCTCTTTCGCCCAAGCCTGGTGCTCGGCGCTGATGGGCAGTTGCCAGTCCGGGGTCAGATCCTGGATGCCAAGTTCTTTGGCGAAGGCGAGAAAGCCGTCCAGCACGTGGGGCGAGGCGGGGGATGGCACCTTGTGGTTGGTGAACAGCCACTGGCCGTCGCTGGCCCGTTCCCGATCAAACCCGAGCTTGACCTTGGCCCGGATGCCGAGGGTGGCGATGCTGGCCCGCATGGCCGCCTGCAGGTGCAGCAGGGCATCGAATTGGCGTCCCCTGAGGGTCTGCCAGAGATCGCGGTAGCCGCGCCAGCCCTTGCTCTTGTCGAAGGCGATGACTTCGACCCCGGGCAGATCGGCAAAAAGCGTCGCTTCAATCTTGCCGGTGATCCAGGTGATGCGGGTCGTCGGCCAGGTCCGCTGGATGACGCGCACCAGCGCCAGCGCGTGGCAGCAGTCGCCGATGGCGGAGAGCCGCAGGATGCAGATGGAGGAGGGCGGCGTTTGGAACAGCGGCATGATGTGGCGCAATGGTGGCAAAATGGATGGATGGCATTATGCAAACTCCCCCGTGGATTGTAAAATTGCGCACGACCGGCAGCCGGTGCCCCTGACAGGACCTGTGTTGCCGTTGCCTGCCCTTGCCTTGTGTAGCCATGACTGACTGACCGACCGGAATCGCCAAAAATGCAAATTCAGACCGAACACAACCAGATCTGCTGGTACGCCGAAGGGGCGTTTCGCGACCCTTCTCCCGAGCTGTTTGATCCGGCCTGGTGGCAGACACATCGCCAGGTGGTAGGGTCTTCCATCGGCCGCGGAGTGACCTGGTTCGTCAAGGATGAATCCCGCCATCTGGTGCTGCGTCACTACTATCGCGGTGGCATGGTGGGCAAGGTGGTGCGGGATCGCTTCTGGTTCGAGGGGGTCGAATCGAGCCGTGCCATGGCCGAATACACGCTGCTGGCCAAGTTGAGCGCCCAGGGATTGCCGGTGCCGCGCCCGTTTGCCGCCCGGATGGCCAAGCAGGGCCCCTTCTATCGGGCCGACATCCTGATCGAGCGCATTCGCGGCGCCAAGGATCTGGTGGCCCTGCTCAAGCAGGGGCCGATCGCCGGCGAGGTGTGGCACAAGGTGGGCCAGACGGTGCGCCGGTTGCACGACGCCGGGGTCTATCACGCCGATCTCAACAGCCACAACCTGCTGCTCGACAAGGAGGGCAAGGTGTGGGTGATCGACTTCGACAAGGGGGCCATCCGCTCTCCCGGCAACTGGCAGCAGGCCAACCTGGAACGGTTGCTGCGCTCCTTCAACAAGGAGTCCCAGTTGCATACCAGTTTCCATTTCGTGCCGGAGAACTGGCAGGCCCTGATGAACGGCTATCAAGGAAAAGCGAGCTGACCCTGTTGCTCGGCGCGAGAGCCAATGTTACTTATTGAGAAGGTCTTCAGATTCGGTGTCGAGGCGCTCGATGGACATGCTCAAGGCTCCCCTCAGGGAGGCAATTACCCGGTTTGATCTGGCGCTGATGGCGGATGCCATCGCCTTGCTGGAGGCAGGACTCTGGAGCTGGAGCCCGCAGCAGGGTGTGCAGAGGGATCTCTCCTGTTTGCGGCTGCTGGGATTGAACGAAGCCGGTCTCGATGATCTCGGTTGGCTGGAGCGGGTGCACCCCGACGATGTGGGGAACCTGCAGGAGGCGCTGACCGCCTGCCAGAGCGGGCGGGTGGCCCAGATCCGGCTCGAATACCGCATCCTGCATCACGACGGCCACTATGTCCGGCTGGAAGAGCGGGCCCGGCGCGATGTCCACGGCCAGGTGCTGGGGGTGGTGTGTCTACTCGACTCACAGACACTGCCGGTAGAAGAGCGGAACGGCACCGATCCCCTCACCGGGCTGGAGAGCCGCAGCCACTTCGAGCTGTTGCTCGATGAGCGGCTGGCCAGCGAGAGCGGCAGCTTCAGTCTGCTGCAATTCAGCGTCGACCACAGGGCCAAGATCCAGCAACTGTTCGGCGAGGTGGCCTGCGATGCCATGCTGGCCAAGCTGGCCCGCATCGTGCGTCACGAGCTGCGGCGGGAAGACCCCTTCGCCCGCTGGGACGAAGATGGCTTCATCCTGATGCTCTCCCAGACCGATCGGCTGAGCGGCCTCGAGATTGCCGAGCGGCTGCGCCTCGAGATCGCCGATGCCAGCCTGCTGCCGCAGCGACCGGTGACCGTCAGCATCGGCCTGGTGCAGAGCCAGGCCGGCGAGCAGATCGACCACCTGCTGGCCCGGCTGGCTACCTGCCACGGTCAGGCCAGACGGGAGCACAACACTGTCGTTGGCTGATTTTTAGTCAGCGCTCACTTACACCATGACGCTGGCATACCCAGAGGGAGGCCAGCATCAGCAGGCCGCCCAGGGTGAGCCTGAGCAGGTCGGTATCCTTGCCCCACAGCAGCAGATTGACCAGCAGACCCGCCGGGATCAGGGCGTTGTTCATGATGGCCAGCACACCGCTGCTGACCTGGGTCGCCCCCTTGTTCCACAGGAAGTAACCAAGGCCCGAGGCGCCAATCCCCAGCCACAACAGAATGCCCCACTGCAGGGTACTGGTGGGGTATTGTGGCGTGCCCAGCAGCAGCCAGGCGGGCAGGGCCACAACCAGGGCGCCCAGATAGAAGCAGCCGAACACGGCGAGCTGTGGGGGCTGCTCCTTCTCCCGTGCCAGCAATACCTTGTAGCCAACCTGGCCGATGGCGAAGCAAATGTTGGCACCCTGCACCACCAGGAAGCCCAGCACGTAGCTTTCGGTCAGCCCGTCGAAGCGGATGACGGCCGCCCCCAGCACTGCCAGCAAGGCTCCCCACAGATAGGTGGGCTTGAAGCGCCGCTCCAGCAGGTCATGGATCAGGGTGACGTAGATGGGGGTGAAGATGGTGAACACCAGCACTTCCGGCACCGTCAGCAGCAGGAAGGAGTGGTAATAGAACAGATACATGATGCCGAGCTGGGTGGCGCCGAGGGCCATCAGCTTGGCCACCAGGTCGGGGCGCAACCAGCGCCGTCTGAGAAAGGGCAGAAACACCAGGCTGGCGAGCACGATGCGGGTCAGTACCGAGAAGTAGGCATCCACCTGACCGGCGAGGTAGACCCCGATCAGGCTGAAGGAGAATGACCAGAGCAGGGTAACCCCTATCAAGTAGTTCATGTGGTTGATTTGTCGTCAGTTGTCAATTTTGAAGGGGGCTATGATGGCCGAGATAGAAGCCTTGATCCAGCGTTTATGGCGCCAGTTGCCACAGATCGGAGCATTTGCCTTTACCGCGAGCAACGCGGAAGGCTCCGCCACCGACTGGTGCGGCAGTGGCGAGGGGGAGGTGGTGGTGACCGATCATCAGGGGGGCTGGCTGTTTGCCGAGCAGGGCCGCTACACCACGCCCCATGGCCGGGTGCTGGCCATGCACAACCGCTTCTGGTGGCAGCGCGGCGAGCAGGGGATCCGGCTTTCCCATCTGCGCTACGAGCAGCCGGTGGTGCTGTTCGAGCTGCTGCCGCAGGCGGATGGTTGCTGGCTCACCGCCGAGCCCCACCTGTGCGGTCAGGATCACTACAGCGCCGAGCTGACGCCGAGCGGGGACGGCTTTCTGCTCGGCTGGCAGATCACCGGTCCGCGCAAGAATGAGCGACTCAGCTATCGCTATCAGGAGTGATGTGCAAGGGGCTTGGCGTCTGCGCTGGCAGGGAAAGGCTGGCATAAAAAAACCGGCGCAGAGCGCCGGTAGAAGGGACAAATCGGAGGTTTTTTTGAAAAACGGTCCCAAAAACAGGAGAGATACACTCTCGTCACACATTCAGAAACGGATGTCAGGCACTCAGCGCATAGCTCAGCATGGCTTGCAGCTTGCTGTCGAAGAGCCAGGGCAGCAGCACCATCAGCAGCCCGAGCAGACCCATCAGCCGCTGGCGATACTGCCAGCCGGCGATCACCACCAGGCCGCCGCAGAGCGTGGTCAGGATGCCTGACATAGGGCAGCCTCCCGCTGGACGCGGCGCTGCTGGGCCCACTGGTTGAGGGCGACAGAACCCAGGATCAGGGCCAGTGCCACGCCGGTGGTGGACTGGATCTTTTCGCCGAGGAACAGGGCACCCAGCATGACGCCGAACAGCGGCACCAGGTAGTTGCTGAAGGAGGCGAAGGTCGGGCCCGCCTTCTGGATCAGCGCCATGTAGAGGAAGTAGACCAGACCGGTACAGAACACCCCGAGCACCGCGACGGCGCCGATGGCATGCTGGCTCGGCATGGTGAGCGCGCTCAGATCGGTGACGAACGGCGCGGCCAGCAGCAGCTGGATGGCCGAAGAGATCAGGATGTTGCGTGCCACGACCACCGGGTGGTCCTTGGCGAAGCGCTTGATCATCAGCAGGCCGATGGCGAAGCAGCTGGCCCCGAACAGGATGGCCATGGCGCCGAGCAGGCCGGCATTCATGCCGCTGGTCAGTTTCGGCCAGAACAGCACCAGCACGCCGACGAAGCCGATGACCACGGAGACGAGACCGCCCTTGGTGATTTTTTCACCGGAAACCAACAAGGGTGCCATCAGGATGGTGACAAACGGGATACAACCCATTACCACGGCGGCGATGGCGCTATCCACATACTGTTGACCCCAGGCCACCATGATGAAGGGCAGGGTGGCATCGAGCAGGGCGATCAGCATATAGGTACGCCACGGGGTGTGTTCGCTCTTGAGACGCATGAACAGGCAGAGCAGACCCAGGGTCAGGCTGCCACACAAGGCGCGACCCGCTGCCACCATGATGGGGGGCAATTCGGTCACGGCCTGATGCATGAAAATGAACTGGGAGCCCCACAACAGGCCAATCGCCAGCAACAACAGATAGCTACGCATTTTAATCTCCGATGTAATTCGCCTGCGCATTCTATGCAATCTGCTACTATGCCAAAAATGAATTGTCGTCATCCAACCATGGCCAATATCGATGGAACTGCCCCTTTCCCGCCTCGACCTCAACCTGCTCACCGTGTTCGACATGCTGATGCAGGAGCGCAACGTCACCCGTGCTGCCGAGCGGCTACATCTCTCCCAGTCCACCGTCAGTCATGCGCTGGGGCGGCTGCGAACGGCGCTGGACGACCCTCTGTTCGTGATGAGCCGGCGCGAGATGATGCCGACCGAGCGCGCCAAGGCGCTGGCCGGCCCGGTGCGCCAGGCGCTGGCCATGCTGGAGCAGGGGTTGCGGCAGGCCAAGGGGTTCGACCCCGCCAGTGCGCGGCGGATCTTTCGCATCGCCACTCCGGGCTCGGTGGAACACGGTCTGGTGCCGGCGCTGGTGGAGCGGCTGCACCGGCATGCCCCGCACTGCCGGCTGGAGGTGTGCGAGCTGGCGGACAGCGACTACGAGCGGGAGCTGGAGAAGGGGGAGCTGGATCTGGTGATCGGCTTCGCCGATGCCAATCACCTCTCGCCCCGGCTGTGGCGCGAACCCTGGTTCAACAACCCGCTGGTCTGTCTGTCTCCCCTTGGCAGCGAACTGCCTGACGTGCTGGGGCCGGACGATCTGGTCAGCCGGCCCCACATCCACACCTCCAGCTGGGGCCACAGTCAGGCCATGGTGGATCTCTGGCTGGCCCGCTTCGGGGTGGAGCGTGAACTGGGTGTCCGATTACCGAGCTTTATGGCGGTGCCTCCGCTGATGGCCACCGGTCGCTATCTGGTGGTGGTGCCCGAGATGATCGGGCGCCACTTCTGCCGCTACTACCCGCTGCGGCTGCACCAGCTGGACCCCGACATCCCCATCGTCTATTTGATGGCGGGCCACCCGCTCACCGCCCATGACGAGGCGATCGGCTGGTTCAAGGGGTTGTTGCACCGGCTGGCGTTCGAGCGCTACGGCGCGGATGCGCTCGGCAGCCCGGCGCAGCGCGGGGCGGATCAGTTCAATCCGGCGAAGTAGTCGAGCCCCATCGCCCCCTTCACCTCGGCCAGCACCTCGTCGGTCAGGGCGCGCGCCTGCTCGGTGCCCTGCTGCAACAGGCGCAGCAGCTGGTGCTTGTCGGCGATGGCCGCCTCGCGCCGTTCCCGCATCGGGGCGAGCAGGGTCTGCAGGCAGTCGTTCAGCACCTGCTTGCAGCGCATGTCGCCCAGCCCGCCGCGCTGGTAGTGGGCCTTCATCTCGGCCACCAGCGCCTTGTCGGGGTGGAAGGCATCCAGATAGGCGAACACCGTATTACCCTCCACCTGACCCGGATCGCTCACCTTGAGGTGGTTGGGGTCGGTGTACATGGCGAACACCGCCTGCTTGATCTCCTCCGCCGACATGCCGAGCTCTATGGTGTTGCCGAGGGACTTGGACATCTTGGCCTTGCCGTCGATGCCTGGCAGGCGGCCGGTGTCGCTCAGGATGGGCTGGCACTCGGTCAGCACCTCTTTGCCAACCAGGGTGTTGAAGCGGCGCACTATCTCGTTGGTCTGCTCCAGCATCGGCAGCTGATCCTCACCCACCGGCACATGGGTGGCACGAAAGGCGGTGATGTCGGCGGCCTGGCTGACCGGATAGATCAGGAAGCCAGCGGGCAGGCTGCGCTCGAACCCTTTCTGCTGGATCTCCGCCTTGACGGTGGGGTTGCGCTCCAGCCGGGCGACGCTGACCAGGTTGAGGTAATAGGTCGTCAGCTCGGCGAGGGCGGGCAGGGCGCTCTGCAGGCAGAAGGTGGTCTTGGTCGGGTCGAGGCCGGCGGCCAAGTAGTCGGCCATCACCTCCAGCACGTGGTCGGTCACCTTGGCCGGGTTGTGGCCGTTGTCGGTCAGCGCCTGCAGATCGGCGATCATCACGAACTGGCGGTAATGGTGCTGGGCTTCGACGCGCTGGCGCAGCGAGCCGACATAGTGGCCGATGTGCAGTTTGCCGGTGGGACGGTCGCCAGTCAGGATAACGGGGTTGTGCATGTCACTCTCTCCAGTTGGGTGAGCCGGGAGGCGACAAAGGGATGAAAACAATGACCGCCTCTCGGCGGTCACGGTGTTTTCTTTGGGGAATTTTACATAGAAAAGCAGTGCCGCCTGTTTAAGAGCAGCACCACCAGTAGTTGTGATTGAATGAGGTCATATTCATGGAAAATCAAACTACGCCTGTTTGATCACTTCTGCAAGGGGACGACCAGCAGATCGCAGGGCACGGTATTCATCAGCTGGCGTGCGCTCGAGGTGAGCAGACTCCAGAAGCTCTGGCGATGGCCGCACACCAGCAGATCGATCTGGTAATCCCTGACCGCCTGGTTGACCCGCTCGCTCAAATCACCACAGATCACCAGCTTCTTCTCGATGGGGTAGTCCACCGAGGCCAGGAAGGCTTCCAGCTTTTCTTTCGCTTCGGCGATCACCTGATCCTGCACGTTGTCGATGTCGATATCGATCATCTCGGTGTAGAGATCCTTGAGGTCCACATCGACATGGATCACCGACAGCTTGGCGCCGTTGGAGCGGGCCCGGTCGACCGCCTTCTCGATCACCTTGCGGTTGTCTTCCGACAGGTCGATCGCGGCCAGTATGTGTTTGTAATAGGTTCCATTCATGGGAGTTCTCCTCACTGATCCTGAGTCCACTATACCAATGTCTGCTGAAACTAAAATGATGTCCCCGGCACAGTTTTGGGATTTAAACGAGTTTCTTATGGAGCTTGTCGCCGACGACAGCTAATAAACTGGCTATAAATCGAACAGGAGTTTGAAGCAGGTCACACCCGCCGGCTTGCCCGCGGCCGGTGACAGGCATAGGATGTGCCCGTGCTTCGCAATGAACACAAAACAACAAAAAGCATCTGAATACCGCTTTGGGGAGCCTCGCGCTCCCTTTTGTTTTTCTGCCGCCTTCTCGCCGATATTCCGCCCGACATCAAGGTAATCCCGTCTCGCTTGGTTATGCTGTAGCCAGTTCCATTGGCAGACCGTCGCCGGCCAGTTAACACCGGATCCCGGTTGGATGCGGGTCGGTCTGCGACTGTCATTTCGCGTATCGTATTGATTCCTTGGAGACTCCTTGATGATCATTCACCCACAGATCCAGGGCTGCGTCGCCCGCAACTGTCACCCCATCGGCTGCCGCGCCGCCGTGTTGCAACAGATTGCCAGCGTCAGGGCGGCGGGCTCCTTCAACGGGCCGAAACGGGTGCTGGTGCTGGGCGCTTCGTCCGGCTTCGGGCTGGCGTCGCGCATTGCCCTGACCTTCGGAGCCGGGGCCGACACCGTCGGCGTGTCGTTCGAGCGGGGCCCTTCTGACAAGGGGCCGGGCAGCGCCGGTTGGTACAACAACATCTGGTTTCGCAAGGAGGCGGAGCAGACCGGCCGCATTGCCATCAATCTGATCGGGGATGCCTTCTCCATCGGGATGCGCCAGCAGGCCATCGACACTATCCGCCAGCAGCTGGGGCAGGTGGATCTGGTGATCTACTCGCTGGCGAGCGGCATCCGGGTGTTGCCTGACGGCACGCAAGTGCGCTCCGTGCTCAAGACCACCAGCCAGCCATTCAGCGGCTGGGGGCTGGATCTGGAACACGACACCCTGGTGCAGCAGTCTCTGGATCCGGCCACCCCGGAGGAGATCCGCGACACCGTCAGCGTGATGGGCGGCGAGGATTGGCAGCTCTGGCTGCAGGCGTTGCAGCAGGCGGATTGCCTCGCGCCCGGCGCCCAGACCGTGGCCTACTCCTATATCGGCCCCGAATCGACCTACCCCCTCTATCGGGACGGCACCATCGGTTATGCCAAGGAGCATCTGCACGCCACCGCCGAGACCATCAACCTGCAGCTGGCGGAGCTTGGCGGCCATGCCTGGGTGTCGGTCTGCAAGGCGCTGGTGACCAAGGCGAGCGCCTATATTCCGGTGCTGCCGGTCTATCTGGGCCTGCTGATGGGGGTGATGAAGGAGCGCGGCGTGCACGAAGGCTGCATCGAGCAGATGCAGCGGCTGTTCGCCACCAAGATGTACGGCCCGCAAGGGGTGGTGGCCGACGGCAACCGGCTGATCCGGATGGATGACCACGAACTGGACCCGGCCATTCAGGCCGCCGTCTCGGCGCTCTGGTCCAAGGTGACGCCGGACAACTTCCACGCGCTGGGGGACTTTGCCGGGTTGCGCCAGGACTTCATGCAGCTCAACGGCTTCGAGCTGCCGGGCGTCGACTACGGCGCGCCGGTGGATCTGGCCTCGCTGACCGAGCTGCTGCCCTGAGCCAGGGGGCTGAAGTCAGGCCACGCTGCTGGCCAGCGCCTCCGGCTGTTCCGGGTTGAGCGGCTCCGCGGCCAGAATGGTCTGGTTGCGGCCCTGGCGCTTGGCCTGATACATGGCCATGTCGGCCCGATGGATGAGCTGGCCCAACCCGTCATCGGCGGCCGAGCGGCCGGCTACCCCGATGCTGATGGTCATGCGGGGTTTGTCGATCTGGCCGATGCGCTGGCGCAGCTGCTCTGCCAGATACCAGCAATCCGCCGCCGGCAGCGGCACCGCTACCAGAAACTCCTCGCCGCCCCAGCGCCCGACCAGTTGCAGGTCGGGCGCCCAGGATCTCAGCTCCCGCGCCAGCCGCTGAATGGCCCTGTCTCCCGCCTGATGGCCGTGACGGTCGTTGATCTGCTTGAAGTGATCGATGTCGATGATCAGCAGGGTGAGCGGGCCCTCTTGCTGCCACTGGGTGGCCAGCCGTTCCAGCAGGGCGCGGCGATTGGGCAGCTCGGTCAGCTGATCGAAGGTGGCCAGCTTGTAGAGGTGGCGCGAGCTGCGGTGCAGCCGGTGGGTGGTGACGCCCAGCAGCAGCAGGGCACTGGCCAGCAGACCGACCAGCGCCAGCTGGTAGTGGCGGGCACTCTGCTGATGCAGCAGCTGCTGGCGCTTGTTCTCGTTCTCCTGTTGCAGCACCCGGTTGCTGGCCTCGCTGCGGGCCAGATCCATCTCGGCCTGGAAGGCGGAGGCATGCTGGCTCAGGGTCTGGTTGAAGTGCTGCTTGTAGTCGTTCACGTATTCATTGAGCGCCTGGTAGGCCTCGGGATAGCGCCCCTGATCCGCCAGCAGGCTGGCCTGCAAGGCCTTGCTGCCGGCACCGGCAGGCCCCTGGCTGGTCAGCAGTTGCAGCGCCAGCTGCTTCTCGCCGCTGCCCTGCAGTGCCCTGGCCCGGGTCTCCAGCAGACGCACCCCGGCTTCCGGGTAGCCCAGTTGCTGATAGAGCGCCTGTGCCTCGTCCAGTGCGCGCAGGGCGCCGGCCCAGTCGCGCTCGGCATTGAGCGCCATGGCCTGATAGCCGAGGATGATGGCACGGTAGTCCGGCGCCAGCGCCGGGTTGCTGAGCAGGTTGTCCAGCAGCCGTCTGGCCTGGGCGGGGCGATCGGTATCGATATAGAGCCGCGCCATGTTGGCCCGGATGATGGTCTGGCTGTTGGGCTCGTCCAGCTGCACCATGCGCTGCAGCGCCTCCAGGTAATAGCTTTCGGCCTCCCGCGCCAGATTGAGGTCGGCATAGAGGTTGCCGAGGGTCATCAGCAGGCGGGCGCACTGCAGACTGGCGAGGGTGGAGTCAGGTATCGTCTGCTTGAGGCGAAAGGCGGTCTTGAGCTCGGCGATCGCCGCACTGAGCTGCTGGGTGCGATAGAGCGCGAGCCCGTTGAGGGCGTGCCACTCCGAGGTCTGCTGCGGATGACCGGCGACGGCGGGTTTGAGCTGCTCCAGCAGGGTGAGCGCCTGATCCGGCGCTTCGGTATCCAGGGTGAGGGCGATCTGCTGCAAGCGGAAGTCGAGCAGACGCAGGGTCTCCTGCTGGGCACTGGCCAGCCCGCGGGCACGGGCGTTGTCGAGCAGGGCTTGCGGATAGCGCCCCAGCGCGGCCTGGGCCAGGGCTCTGGCGTAAAACTGCTCCATGTCCTGCTGCGGGTTGGCGTCGAGGCGTTGCAGATAGCCGACGGGATCGCGCGCCGCCTGCAGTTCAGCCTCTTTCAGCAAGGAGGGAGTGGCCTGCAGCTGGGTCATCCAGAGCAGCGCCAGTGCCATTATGAATCTCATTGAATCCTTTCCCCGACCACTGGCGCCATCATAATGGCTGAATTCACCTACACCATGTTTCTTTGCTTCTCTATAACCGTATGGGGGATAGGATGAGGCGAAAAGCTGTCACAACTGAGAGCTCTGGCAGCGGTATCTGGTTGCTTCATAACGAAACTGTGGCGACAATCGTGACCAAATCACAGTGGAGAATCATCATGTTGGCCAAAGCCATGATCGAGAAGTTGAACGAGCAGATTAATCTTGAATTCTATTCCTCCAACCTCTACCTGCAGATGAGCGCCTGGTGCGAGGACAAGGGCTTCGAGGGGGCGGCCAACTTCCTGCGCCAGCACGCCGTCGAGGAGCGTCAGCACATGGAGCGCCTGTTCACCTACGTGAGCGAGACCGGTGCCATGCCGCTGCTGGGTGCCATCGATGCCCCTCCCCACGAGTTCAAGTCGCTGGGTGACATCTTCCGCACCACCCTCGAGCACGAATACCACATCACCAAGTGCATCAACGGCCTGGCCCACGTGGCGTTCACCACCCAGGACTACTCCACCTTCAACTTCCTGCAGTGGTACGTGGCCGAGCAGCATGAAGAGGAGAAGCTGTTCAAGAGTATCGTCGACCGTCTGTCGCTGGTGGGTGAAGACGGCAAGGGACTCTACTTCATCGACAAGGAGCTGGCCGAGCTGGCCAAGGGCGCCCCTGCCAGCATCATGGATGGCAACGCCTGATAGTCGTGGACACTTAGTGTTCAGCCAGTACAATGACGGCCCCTCTCAACAGGGGCCGTTTGCTATTGCGGCAGCCATGAAACCGCGGCGCTGGTTGCTGCCGGATACAATGACGGTCTTCGTATAAAGGGGCCGTTTTTCTTTTGATGAGTGAGTGATGATGAAGCAGTTTGATGTGGTGGTGATCGGTGCCGGGGCGGCTGGATTGATGTGTGCGGCCCAGGCCGGTTATCGGGGCCGCTCCGTGCTGGTGCTCGACAATGCCAAGAAGCCGGGTCGCAAGATCCTGATCAGCGGTGGCGGCCGCTGCAACTTCACCAACCATCAGGCCGGTCCCCACGCCTTCCTCTCGGCCAACCCCCACTTCTGCAAGTCGGCGCTGGCGCGCTACACCCAGCAGGATTTCATCGATCTGGTGGACCGGCACGGCCTGAGATATCACGAGAAGACCCTGGGCCAGCTGTTCTGTGACGAGAGCGCCAAGGAGATCGTCGACATCCTGCTGACCGAGTGCGACTGGGCTGGCGTGGCCCTGCAGTTCCAGACCGAGATCCTCACCGTCAGCAAGACCGATGACGGTTTCATGCTGACCACCAGTCAGGGGGAGATCAGCTGTCACTCGCTGGTGGTGGCCACCGGTGGCCTCTCCATGCCGAAACTCGGCGCCACCCCCTACGGCTTCAAGCTGGCGGAGCAGTTCGGTCTCAAGGTGCTGCCGACCCGCGCCGGACTGGTGCCCTTCACCCTGCATCAGGCCGAGAAAGAGGCCTTCGTCGATCTGGCCGGGGTCAGCCTGCCGGTGGCGGTGACCGCCGAGGATGGCACCTGTTTCAAGGAGGCCATGCTGTTCACCCATCGCGGCCTCTCCGGCCCGGCCATCCTGCAGATCTCTTCGTTTTGGCTGGCGGGGGAGAAGATCCACATCAACCTGCTGCCGGAGCTCGACATCGCCGCCACCCTCAGGGAGTGGGCCCAGGCTCATCCGGCTCAGGAGCTGAAGACCGTGCTGGGGCGTGAGCTGCCCAAGCGCTTCGTCGACAAGTTGGTGGAGCTGGGCCAGCTGGTCAGCAAGCCGATGCGCCAGTACAACGAGCGGGAGCTGGAGGCGGTAGCCACCCTGCTGGGGGATTGGCAGATCCTGCCCAATGGCACCGAGGGTTATCGTACCGCCGAAGTGACCTTAGGGGGGGTGGATACCAACGAGCTCTCCTCCAAGACCATGGAGGCGCGCAAGGTGGCCGGTCTCTACTTCATCGGCGAGGTGGTGGACGTGACCGGCTGGCTCGGTGGCTACAACTTCCAGTGGGCCTGGTCTTCCGGTTGGGTAGCCGGCCAGTACTGCTGATGGAAGCTGCTTCTATATCGTCGATGAGCGCGATAGCGGCCTTTGGGGGGCAACTTCCCGTGGGGCTGTAGCCCCGGCGGCTGGGGGGGCTGGCCAGTACTGCTGACCTACCCTTGCCCTCATCAACTTCAGACGCGGCCGCTTCGGCCGCGTTTTTTATGGGTTGCATCCCTCGCGGGGTGGCCCGTTATCCCTTTCTAAGAGTCGGCAAGAAAGCGGTCAACAAGCCGATGAGCGGCAGATAGGCACAGACCTGATATACGGTCTCTATGCTGGTGGCATCCGCCAGCTGCCCCAGCAGGGCGGCCCCTATGCCCCCCATGCCGAAGGCGAAGCCGAAGAACAGGCCGGAGATGGTGCCGACCTTGCCGGGGACCAGCTCCTGGGCGTAGACCAGGATGGCGGAGAAGGCCGAGGCCAGGATCAGACCGATGATGACCGAGAGCACCGAGGTCCAGAACAGGTCGACATGGGGCAACAGCAGGGTGAAGGGGGCGACGCCGAGGATGGAGATCCAGATCACCCGCTTGCGGCCGATGCGATCGCCAATTGGCCCGCCGAGCACGGTACCCGCCGCGACGGCAAACAGGAAGGCGAACAGATAGAGCTGGGCGCTGTCGAGCGACAGGCTGAACTTGTCCATCAGGTAGAAGGTGTAATAGCTGCTCAGGCTGGCCATGTAGAAGAATTTGGAGAACATCAGCAGGCCGAGGGTGGCCAGCGACCAGCCGATCTGGCGACGGCTCAGGCCGTGGCCGAGGTGTGCCTTCATCCGTTTATGGAAGTTGGCGGCGTGGTGGCTGGACCAGCGTCCGACCAGGCTGAGCACGATGACGCCGACCAGGGCGAACAGCGAGAACCAGGCCGCGCTACCCTGGCCCTGCGGCACTATGATCAGCGCGGCGAGCAGCGGGCCTATGGCCGACCCCAGGTTGCCGCCGATCTGGAACAGCGATTGGGCCAGCCCAGGCTGACTGCCGGCCGCCATGCGGGCGACCCGGGAAGATTCCGGGTGGAACACCGACGAGCCGATGCCGATCAGCATGGCCGACAGCAGCACGGCGCCAAAGCTGGCCGCCTGCGACAACGACAGCAAGCCGATCATCGTAAAGCCCATGCCGAACGGCAATGAATAGGGCATGGGCCGGCGGTCGGTGTAGAGGCCGATCAGCGGCTGCAACAAGGAACCCGTGAACTGGTAGGTGAGGGTGATGAGGCCGATCTGGGCGAACGACAGGTTGAGGCCGAGCTTGAGCAGCGGATAGATGGCCAGCAGCACCGACTGCATCATGTCGTTCAACAGGTGCGAGAAGCTGATGGCGGCGATCACCGGATAGGTGGTGCGATTCAAGGCGTCGTGCGCGGTAGCGGCGGCGAGTGGCTGATCGGTACTGAGGCTCTTTTCCATGAGGACGGGTTCTGTGAGTCTGGGTATGGCTTAACATGCCTGATCCCGACGCGTCTGGACACCACAAAGTGGGGCGGGAAGAGTGCCGTGAGAGAATGGGGCGAGCGATCACGGATCGGCACTTGTGCTCGGCGGGCGGCGGATTAGTATAGAAACCTCGTCGTCGCATACCCGCCATGGAGGGAACATGTTCGAAAGCCTGGGAGTCATCAATGTCTGGACTTATCTGGTCGGGCTCTTCTTCATCATCATAGCGCCGGGGCCCAACTCGATTTATGTGCTGCGCACCGGGGCGAGCCGCGGCGTCGGCCCGGGCTACCAGGCAGCCCTCGGGGTCTTCGTCGGCGACGCCATTCTGATCTTCTGCGCCTATCTGGGCATCGCCTCCCTCATTCGCACCACCCCCCTGCTGTTTACCCTGGTGCGCTACCTGGGGGCCCTCTATCTGCTCTACCTCGGGGTGAAGATCCTGCATGCCAACTTCATCGCCAGGCGGGAAGGGCAGGCGTCCGTGGTCGAGCACGGCGAGCGCTACTTCTCCAAGGCGCTCACCTTGAGCCTCACCAACCCCAAGGCGATCCTGTTCTACGTCTCCTTCTTCGTGCAGTTTGTCGACTTCAACTACGCCCACACCTGGGTCTCCTACCTGGTGCTGGCGAGCATGCTGGAGGCCATGAGCTTCGTCTATCTGACCCTGTTGATCTTCGGCGGTACCCTGATGGCCCGCTTCTTTGCGCGCAAGGTACGTCTCGCCAGACTCGGCAACGGCCTCATCGGCCTGTTTTTCATGGGCTTCGCCGCCCGACTGGCCACATTGTCATCCTGATGGCCAGGGCTCTGCCCAATCCCGGTCGCCCATTTGCGAGCGGCTAGTCAGGCCAGCAATCCTTGCCGACCCGGATGAACCGGGATTGGTAGACGATCAGTTTCTGGTTGCCTGCCTGGCCGATCGTTGGGTTCTGGTAGGTTTCGCCGGGCAGCAGGTATTTGCTGTCGGCCTCGCTGTCCGCCTGCAGACATCCCCGTTTCACCATGAATTCGAAGTAGGTGTTGCCGGTATTGGTGATGCTGCTCCTTGCCGGATCCAGCTGGTATTGAAAACGCACCTGGCGCGGGCGTACCACCAGGGTCGATTGCAGCGCGAGTTTCATCTCCAACGCACCACGGCGCCTGGCCTGGCCACTTTCATCAAGCTGGGCTGCCGGTGATTCGGTGAAGGTGATGCGATAGTAACGCTCCTGACCATCCGCCGGCCCCTTGTAGTAGAGTTTGACGTTCTGCATGCGCTTGGCGTGCAGCGTGAAGCGCTTGGGGGCGAACAGCAGCTCGCCAGGCACCGTCGGAACGCTTGTCCCCGTTGCCGTGGGATTGCTGATTTTTTCCATCTGCACTTCGTAGACCTTGGGCGAGCCACTGTTGTTGGTGACGGTCCGGGCGATGAACTCTTCGTTCGGTGCCATGGCAATCGTCATGGCGCCGATGTCGATGGCCATGGCCTGTGAGCTCAGCGTGCCGGCCAGCAAGAACCAGAGAATGCGATGCATGTCGTTCTTCATGGTCAGCGCCAGGTTCCTTTGATGGTAATGGTACCGCTTTGCTGTACTTCCCCTTCCCACAGGTCGTTGCCAATGGTGCGTTGCACCATGGGATCGGTCAGATCGAATTCCAGTGCCAGCTTGTAGAATCGGGTAATGCTTTTGCCGCTGACGGGGTCATTCCATTCCTGTGGAGGTTGGCTGTCCTGAATCCCCAAGGTACGAATATCCAGCGGCGTCTGATCACAGCGGACCGCATGTCGGGAGGCTGTCCCATGGTTGGTCGAATCAAATACCAATCTCGTCGGTATAGGTACTGCCTGTTCGGGAACAGCCTGCCCTGCGGGGTAAAAAGTGCAGAGACCTTGATACGGAGCCCCGATATCTTGTGAAACGGTAATCTCAAGCATGTCTGCACTGATGGGCCCACTATCCGAGATATTGTAAGAGAAACTCAATATATCCTTGCCCACATTGCCTTCTCGGTAGGGATTGCTCACCCCCTCCGAGGATAGAATGGAAACACTGAAGTCCCGTGGTTTTATAATGATCTCGGTGGTGCCGCTGAATTCATAGAATCCACTTTCCGGCGCTTTGATATTTCGCATATTAAAGTTAATCAAATTTCTGGTGAGCTGTTCTTGTAATCCCAACCTGACCACTTGTTTGAAAAAGTTGCTTGATAGAAAAAGATAAATGGACGATTGCCCTCTAAGATAGCTGACATTGTAATCCGCACCTTTAAGAGCCCAGTTGGTCAGATTCGCACTCATTTGTACATCACCGCCAACAATGGCGCTGTTGAGTGCCGCATTTTTGATGTTGGTATAAATATACGGGTCTGAAAATGACTGGCTGCCATCCTGATTGAAGTCGTAGTCGAGAAAGCGGCACAGCACTCCATCTCGTGTACCCAGCCGATAATTCTCACAACCTTGTGAACCGGGCAGCACATAGGGAGCTCCATTGCTGTCGACGATCACTTCACTGATCGCATTGGTTTGTATGAAACGTAGGTGTCCCGCTTTTTTATGCTGGGTCCGCTTGACGTACCAGGTCCCACTATCCTGATTGATACAGCGTTCCCCGGCCGCGGCATCATAGATTCTGGTGGTCATGCAAAGATTCATCTCTCGGTTCAAAATGCCCCCGGCAGGCATGGTGCGAAGATAGCCAAAGAAAGCGGAGCTCAATTTTGCATGTGCATATCCGGTGGCGGCCTTCATCAATCCGAAAAATCCGGTTTCATTTACTGAGGCGGGTTTATTCATCGCTTCTGCTGTCTGTGGGTCACACCCAGCCCAGCTTTTTATGCAACGCTGATTGATATACGGATATTTAACCGGGCCGTTTTCCCACATATCGATGTTGTAGTTGGTGACTGTGTAGTTATGACCATTGTCTGCATATGCCAAACTGACCTGCCTGGAGTCAGTTGTCCATGCATTGCCACCCGTCAGGCGTGGGTCCAGATAATCGGTTGGTGTAATAAATAGATTGTGGTCTTCCTGGTTTTCAATAAACAGAAAATGGCGCAGATCAGCATCGACCAAATTATATTTTATTACTGCGGCACTGGCCTGCGAGGCCCAGCTGGTGGCAATTACCATCGCCAACAGCCATTTATATGCGGGATTCATCATCAGTACTCTCTCACCATGGCATAGGTGGGCAGCCCCTGGCAGGTAATGATGCCTACCCAGGCGGCGCCGCTGTATTTTTCAAGATCTAGCTCGGCTTCACAGAAGTCATTCCCTTGGCGGAAAGTCAGCATGGGATTGGCTTTATCCACATCCAGCGAGAATTCACCCTCCTCGTTGGTCACCGTGGTGCCGATATGGTTGTCGATGCGGGCATTGGCCAGCAAGGAGCCGTCTTCCGCCCTGAGTATGCCGAAGACAGTCACCATCTCCTTGATGGTGCTGCTCGCATCCAGGGTGGCCACGTTGCCGGGAAACAGGGTGTAGCGCTGCTTGCCGGTATTGATGTCGTAGCTGTCCTTGCCCCGCTTGCTGTTGAGCAGCTCTATCTCGTACTCCCCGTAAGGGGGGAGGGCGAGGAAGGTCTGCTCGCCATGCAGGGGGTAATCCTGTCCGTTGACCTTGGCGAGCATCTGTCCTTGGCGATCGATCCCGGTATTGATGATCAAGCCGGCCCCCGAGGAGCTGCGACTCGAGGCGACCAGTGCGTCCTCCGTCGTGACCAGGGCGCCGCGCGCAATCAGGTTGCCATTCATGTCGCCACCATGGCCGCGGCCCAATGTCATGGTGCCGCCGATGACCCTGTTCTCGAACCCGAGTGTGCCGGAGAGCGCCATATTGTGTTCATCACTGCCGTGCATCATGCGCGAGGCATTGAACGAGGCCAGATTGATGACGCCGTCCATGCGTTTCTGGTAGTTGACGTTGGCCGTGGTCTGGCCCTGCTCGTTGCTGCTCATGCCAAAGCTGAACAGGTTGTCGAACGGGATCGAGTAATCCAGCGTGATGCTCTTGTTGTTGAATCCGTTGAGCGTACCGCTGTCGCTCTGCAGGCTGGCGCGCAGTGACAGGTTGCCGTATTTGCCGGCATAAAGGTGCTGGTAGTAATCGGCATAGCTGCGATCGCTGTTCATCTGGCGGTCGTGCAGGGTGTTGAAAGTGAGCTGGCCGAGACCGCTGACCCAGCCACCCAGATTGAGCGTGATGCCGGCAGAGTAGAGTTCGGCGTTGCTTACCGTCAGGGCGCTGCCGGTCTCGAGTTTCTCCTGGCTGAGCCAAAGAGAGGCATTGTCATGGGCCTGCAGGGCAAGGCTGGATGCGAAGCGCCACGATTGGTCGGAGGCCAGCATGGTTTGCAACTGGGCACTGACACGATCGGTTGCCTGCCAGTTTGCACGGGCTTCGCCTACCGCAGCATCCTTGAAGGCATAGGTTGTGGTGGCCAGCTCCAGGGTATCCAGCGAACGTGCCAGCGATACTCCCAGCAGCGGTGAATCGCCGTTGTTCTGGGCGCCTTCCATCATGCCTCCCCACCATTGCCATCCCCACTCCTGAGTAAAGCCCAGACTGCCGCCCAGCTTGGTGACGCGCTGGGTCGTGGTGCTGGTCAGCCGTCCATCGACATAGACTTCGACCGTGACGTTGTAGACGCCACTGGGGAACGCCGAGGTGTCGATATTCTGGTTGCCGATGGCCAGGTTCTGCAGGCTGATCAGGCGATCCTCACGGTACACCCTGACCTCGCCATTGGCAGGCATGAAGACTTGTACCGGAGTGGTGGATGTGTCGGCTTTCTGTTTACGTGACTGGGCCTGGTTGCCATACGATGCCCCATAAATTCGGCCAGTACTCAGGCCGGTCACCACCCCCAGCGTCTGCAGATCCCAGGTCGAGACCATGCCGGCCGCGATGCGGCGATCGTCAAGATCCCGCTCGTACATGGCACGATAGATGTCACCGCTCTGTTCTGGCTCCCCAAGGTTGTAGAGGGAGGCGTCCAGCGCCATGTGATGGGCGCCCATCCCGACGGTACTGTCCAGTTGCAGGAAGTTGGAGTCGCTGTGACCGTTTTGCCGATTGCTGTTGAAGGAGTAGCCCAGATTGTAGCGATGCACCCCGGTCAGAGTGTCGACGGTCGGGGTCAAGGTCACCCGGTTGTCCGGCTGCCTGGCCTGGCCAAATGCATCGCGTGAAACCCGAATCGTCAGCAACATGGCCACCAGGTCAAGCTGCATGCTGGCGTTGGCATCTATCTGCAAGCTGCCCTCGGCAGAAAACGTGCGCTTCTCTTCACTGGCGAGCATGGCGGTCAGCTGGTCGTTGAGCAGACCTTGCTGCTGGCCAGCACCAAAATCGATGTGCAGCAGATGCAGCTTGCCGTCCTGCAGCAGCAGGGTGGCATTGCCGATCGGGTTATCGGTCAGGGTGTCGAGCCGGTTTTTTTCATCCGTGTACTGCAGACGAACGGGAACGGCCAGCCCTTCTGCCAGAGCCTGGGCAAAACTGGCCGGAATGATGACGTTGGCGATCTTGAGTGGCGCCGCGCTGTTGGCCGAGGCGGAGACCACCATCAGCAATGAGAGCGGCAACAAGCAGGTTTTCTTCAACATATCACGCACCATGGTTTCAGATTTCGGCAAAACAACACCGCCACTCGACCGGGTGGTGAAGGCAGTACCAGCACAAACGGGTTATTTGACGACGACGAATTCCTGACCCAGCCAGAGGCCAAGATGACTTTGTGGATCCTGCATATCGACTTTCTTGAAGCGGCGCTGCTTGCCGGGCAGGTCGTAGTAGGTCTCTTTGCACTGCGCCTGTGCCTTGCGGTCCAGACAGGGGCCGTAGGCCACGGTGCGGTAAGAGGCATTCCCCTGATTGCTCAACATTCCGTTTTGCAGGTTGTAGGCGAAGTGCTGCTGGCGTGGCGTGACCACCAGAATGGTGCCTATCTGGGCAGAGGTGGTGGCAACCGCCTGGCGACGATTGTTGCTCTGGTCGTCCATCGACAGGGCTGTGTCCAGCCAGCGGATGCGGTAGTAGCGCTCCTTGCCGTCCTGCGGTCCCTTGTAAAAGAAACGCACGTTGTTCTTGGCATGGGCGGGCAGCATCAGTCGGCTGGGCGAGAGCATCAGCTCGCCGGCCACTTCCATCGGGATCTCCTGGCCACCCTCTTCAGGTGAAGAGATGCGGCTGACGGAGATGGTGACCAGCCTGGCTTGAGCACTGCCATTCTCGATCTCCTTGGCTACATCCTGGCTGCCCGCATCGATGAAGGTGGTGACGGAACCAACGTTGATGGCCTGGCTGACCCCGGGAATAAACAGCATCCATGCCAACAGCATTTTCAGGTTCATGGGAACTCCTGTGATTGCAAAGGGCCCCGCAGGGCCCCGAATACTATGCGTCGCGGCAATTAGGACCAGTTGGCAACGAACTCGACGTTGACTTCCCCACTCCACAGGCCATCCGGCAGGGTCTCGAAAGCCGCTTCTGTGCCGTTGACGGTAGCACTCTCGATGTTGAAGGTGAACGAGCCCTGGGCGGTGCTGCGCTGGGTGTCATCCTTGAAGCTGCTGGCCAGCGGAGAGAGGTTGCCGCCCGTGATGCCGGCAGCGGTATCGATCAGCGTGGTATAGGCGGTGGTACTGACGGGAGCACCTTGCCACAGCACGCCGACGTCGACGGTGGAGCCGCCGCTCAGGTGGTTCAGGGTGCCGCTCAGCTTCTTGGCCTTCAGCGTGAAGTCGGTGGCGCTGGCATCACCCTTGATGGCAACGTCGAACAGGCCGTTCACGGTGTTGAAACCCTTGATCCCTTCCGCGTATTGGAAAGAGAGGCTGTCGAGCGGCGTGACAACCAGCGCCGATTCGGTGTCCTTTTTGGCGGTAGCCTTCCAGGTGGCAATGGCCGGGGTGGCTTCCACGGCGGCCTGAGCGGCGGCAGCGAAGCCCAGTCCTGCAACAGTCAGCGCAATCAGAGTCTTTTTCATCTTGATATTTCCTACACATTTCCTGATGGGGGCATTTGCCACCCGTTTGATTTCACGCACCCAGGGTGCATTCCCTTTCCACCTTGCCGGACGGGTTTGTCCAGGCAATCTTGCCGATCGCCGAAGGATAATGTTTCGCCAATCAGCTCATCTTTTCGCCGGCAAAGATACTGGACGGACCTGCCCGGATCGATGGAATGCTGTGTAGGAAAAGTCCTAAAAGATGGTTGTTGTCTGCAACTTAAAATAAGACTTGTCCATTCTCTTATCAGGGTTTTTTGTTTTTCTTATGATTTTGATTTTTAAGAGTTTTGGTGCTTTTCTTATCTAGATGGCGTGTCCCTCTGACGGGGGAGGATGGGAGGGGTTGCCGTGCGGGAGTGAGTACAAGGAAAAATAGAGATTCAAAAGAATATATAGCTCTGTAAGTATTTGATGAGCATAAATAAAAATATCAGATAAAAATGAATGAGGTACCAAGAGAGGAGTCGTTACTTGAACTACGTAACATATCATTAATATTCAAGCGCCATATGGTACACGTGCTGACTTTGTAGTTAATATACGTTGAATCAAATGGAGTAATGACAGGAAAGTATATGGCAAAAATATTGGTAGTAGATGATCACCCCGCCATCAGAATGGCTGTAAATATCCTGCTGCAGCAGGATGATCATCATATTGTTGCCGAAGTTGATAATGGTGTTGATGCAGTTTTGATGGCGCGAAAATATCAGCCTGATATGGTCGTTTTGGATATCGGGATTCCCAGGCTGGACGGCATTGAGGTGATCAAAAGACTGAAAGAGATGGATGCTGATATCAAGGTGGTCATATTGTCTGCACAAGCAACGCATCATATTATGGTGCGTTGCCTGCAAGCCGGTGCCAACGGTTTCATATCCAAGCTGGATGATCTTTCCTTGCTGAAAACTGTGCTGGTAAAGATAGGGAAAGGTCAGCTTTATTTCCCTCGCGATGTGATTGCTGGCGCCAAGAATGCCCATGAAGTCGATCGAAAAGATCTCTTGTCGGCACTCTCGGATAGAGAGATGAGCGTCTTGTTGCAGATATGCCAGGGGCAAACCAACAAGCAGATTGCCGAGAGCATGCTGCTGAGCGAGAAGACGGTCAGCACCTACAAGAGTCGGCTGATGCAAAAGCTCAATGTCACCACCATGGTTGATCTGATCAGCCTGGCCAAGCGTCAAGAGTTGCTGTGACCATGAGGCATTGGTTTGCAGCTCTGCTGGTCTGTTGCTGCGCTTCATGGGCTTCGGCTCATGAGCTGGCGGCGCCCTATCTGCATGTCTATGCGCGCAATGACAGCGAGTACCTCGAGAAGCAGACCCTGCCGCTGCATGCGGAAGATTGGCTGTGGTTGAGAAATCGTGGCCGGCTGGTGCTCGGGGTACCCATGCCCGACAATCCTCCGATGGACATCACCCTGCGTGCCAATGCTTACGAAGGCGTCACCGCCGACATTGTCGGCATGCTGAGTCATCTGTTGCGTGTCGAGATCGTCGTAAAGAATCTGCCGTCTCGCGCCGCGGCCATTGCTGCGCTCAAGCGGGGAGAGGTCGATCTGCTGAGCACCTCCAATGCCTATGAAGAAGAGCAGCAATTATTGTTGACCGATAAATATATGCCGGATGATCCGGCCATATATAAGAATATACACGTAAAGGAGCGTGATATAAGAACGGTGGCCGTCCCGGAGTATTATCTGCCGGCGCTGGATGTGATGCGCTACCTGCCCAAGGTTCAGATAAAAATGTATTCCTCTCGTTATAGCGCACTTTCTGCGGTTGCATATGGCCAGGTCGATGCCGTCATGCTGGACATGATTTCCGGGAACTTCATCGTCAATAAATTTTATCAAGACAGCATTCAATTACTGAAACCGCTTTATATAGATACCCATGGTTTTTCATTTTCGCTGGAAAGAAAAAATCAGCGGCTTAAAAAAATCATCAATATTGCACTGGATGAAATTCTGGAAGGCAAGCGGGAGGAAATTGCCAAACGCTGGAATGGCGGCGGCCTCTCTATCGGGGCCAGCAAGGTCGAGCTGACCAGCGAGCAGTGGGCCTGGCTGGGTCAGCAGAAAAAAATCCGGATGGCCGTCAACAGCGGGGTGCCGCCGCTGAGTTTTCTCGACATCAATGACACCTTGCACGGGGTGGTGGCCGATTTGCTGCAGGTGTTGCGAGCGAAGCTGGGGGTTGAAATAGAGGTGGTGCCAGTCAAGACGCCAGGGCAGATGTTGCAGTTGCTGGATGGTGGGCAGGTGGACATCGCGGTGTTGAGCCCATCGGAAGAGCGTCGCAGTCGTTACCTGTTCAGCCGTGCCTTTGTGCTCGACCCGCTGGCCTATGTGGTGGGGGTCCGCCATGAGGCGACGGCACCGGAGACGCTGCTCAAGACCGGTACGGTCGCCATTATCAAGGACTTCATCTCCGAGCAGGCGATAGAGGAGGAGTATGGCAAGCTGACCACCAGAAAGTTCGAACGGATCGAAGATGCGCTGCGCTGCGTGGCGAGCGAGACCTGCGACGTGACCGTGTTGCCGTTGCGGGTCGCCAAGTACTACATCAACAGCAAGTTTCCGGACAGTCTGCTCATCACGGGCGAGTTGTTCGACTCCATCCCGATCGGGGCGGCGTTTGCCGTTTCGCCCAAGCAGCATATGTTGCGCGACATTCTGGATCGGGTGATTGCCATCATTCCGCCAGATGAGCTGGAGGGGCTCTCCAACCGCTGGCGCGTCAGTACCCAGCAGGAGGCCATCACCTGGCAGGAGCTGGTACGGGAATTTGGCGGCATCATTGCCTTGATCATGCTGCTGACCATCTGGATCGGCCTATGGGGCCTCTCTTTGCACAAACAGGTGCGCCAGCGCCGGGCAGCCGAGGTGGCTTTGAGTGCCCAGCTCAAGTTCATCGAAGATCTGGTGGACGGCACACCCCATCCCATCTATGCCAGAGATCGAGAGGACCGGCTGGTGCTCTGCAACAGCACTTATGCCAGCTTCTTTGGCGAGGATAAGAGCCGTCTGCTGGGCTCCACCATGGCGGAGGATGTGCAGCGTTGGCCTTTTCTGGCTCCCTTGTTCGAGGATTTGAGCACCGCGCGTACGGTGCGCTGTGCCAGGCAGGGGGATCATCGTCTCTCCATGGCGACGGGGTCCGTGGCCGTTTATCACTGGGTACAGCCCTACTATGACCTGGAGGGAAATGTTCAGGGTGGAATCGGTGGCTGGATAGACGTGAGCGAGCGGTTGCGGCTGCTCGAAGAGCTGGCCCTGGCCAGTCAGGATGCCCAGGAGGCCAATCGTGCCAAATCGACCTTTCTGGCCACCATGAGCCACGAGATCCGCACGCCCATGAATGCCATCATTGGTTTGCTGGAACTGACCCTGCGCCGCGATCGACTGCATGAAGAGGACAAGACCTCACTCTCCATCGCCCATGGTTCGGCCAAGGATCTGCTGAGCCTGATTGGCGATATTTTGGATATATCCAAGATCGAGTCCGGCCGGCTTGAACTGAGGCCGGAGCCCCATGAAATCACGGCGCTGACGGCCTCGGTGGTCACCGTATTCACTGCGCTGGCTAGACAAAAGAACCTGCAACTGGAACTTGCCGCCGGCGAGCCCCGCTGGGTACAGATCGATGGCATCTGCTACAAGCAGATCCTCTCCAATCTCATCAGCAATGCCATCAAGTACACCGAGCAGGGAGCGGTGCGGGTCGAGTTGCAATCAAAAACCAGCGACGGCTGGTGCACCTTGCAACTGGTGATCCGGGATACGGGCATAGGGATTGCGCCTGCGGAGCAAGCCAGGCTGTTTCAGCCTTTTGGTCAGGCCAGGCAGCCCGAGCACATCCAGCGCTCCGGGACCGGTCTCGGACTGATGATCTCCCGCTCGCTGTGCGAGTCGATGGGAGGCTCGCTGCTGCTGGAGAGCGAGCCTGGCCACGGTACGTGCATCAGCATCGAGATGAAAGTGCCGCTGGCGAGCGCGGTCGAATCAGTCACGCCCGTGGCATTGGGCACGATGACAGGGCATCACCGGCGACTGCGGGTCATGATAGTGGACGATCACCCCACCAACCGGCTGCTGGTCAGCCAGCAACTGGCATACCTCGGGCATGATGCCACGGCGGCCGAGTCGGGGCGCGAGGCGCTGGCACTGTTTGCCAACACACCCTTTGACGTGATGATCACCGACTTCAACATGCCTGGCATGAGCGGCTTTGAACTGACCCGCCAGTATCGGGCTCTGGAGCTGAGCCGGGGTACGCATCGTTGCCTCATCCTGGGGTTGACGGCGGATGCCCGCCAGGAGCAGGTGAGCGAGGGGCTGACCGCCGGCATGGACGACTGCCTGTTCAAGCCGGTAGGGCTGGAAGAGCTGGAGCGCTGCCTGTGTCGCCACATGCAGCATGAGGAGCAGCGGGAAATCGAGCGCTGTGTGCAGGAGATCAAGCAGTGTCTCGGACCATTGACCGGCAATCAGCCTGCGCTGATGCTGCCCTTGTTGCATGAGTTTGTACGGGCCAGCGACGATGATCTGCGGGGCCTGCAGCAAGCCGCAGAAGGTGGTGAACTGGCCCGTTTTCTCGACTATGTGCACCGTCTGAAGGGTGGGGCCAGGATCATGGGAGCGATGAAACTGGTTGCCGTGTGCAGCGAGACAGAATCTGCCGGGATTGGGCCGCAGGGATTACCGAGGGCATTGCAGCCGTTGCAGCATGCCTACGGGATCGTCAGACAGGCCATCATGCAAATGCAGGCCGAACCGGAATGAAAATGAAGGCATGACGGGCATGCCTTCCTGGATGGTCAACCGTGCCAGTAGACCAGCAGTTCATAGGCCGCTTCACCGGTCTGGTCCGGTTTGGCGGCCGGAGCCAGATAGCTGAGGAAGTAGCGGGTGGCCTGGGTCAGAGGCAGGGCATGGTGTTGTGGCAGTGGCTGGCCGTTGAGGACCAGCTTGAAGTCGGTGCCAGCTTGTTCGGGCAAACTGGCATACAGGGTGCGAGCCTGCAATTGATAGGTGGTGTTGAAGTCCGGATTGCTGAGGTTGATGGCCTCGGTCTGGACCGGGCTGGAGGTGGAAACGGAATTGACCGGTTGCTGGCCTGGGTGGGTGAGCGAGATTTCCATCCCGGTGCTCTTGCTGGCGGTGGCAGGCCAATTGAGCTGATAGGTTTGCGTGCCGGCCTGAGCCGCTATCGCGCAGCAACCAGCCAGTAGTGCCACCAGAACTCCTTTCTGAGACATATGATTATCTCCTGGATATCGAGGTTACCCCGCTGCCGGGGGTCACTCATCTATCGACCCGCCCGCGGCGAAGCTTAATCTGTACCCCACTATTCGGAATGAGCTGACACGGGATACGGGGTATGATCCCGCGCCTTGTCCTCCCTTTAGTCATAGATATGGAATCCCTGCTTTGCTCGAAAATCAGATGATGTTGTTGGCGGTGTTCGAACGGGCGGCGCTGATGTTGATGACCCTGTTCTTCCTGACCCGTACCCGGCCATTCCAGCGGCTGTTCCAGAAGCGGGACCACACCCCGGCCGAGCTGGTGCTGGTGGCGGCCATCTTCTGCCTGTTTGCGGTGTTCAGCACCTACACCGGCATTCCGGTGGAGGGGGCCCTCATCAACGTGCGGATCATCGCCATCATATCCGGCGGCATCCTGTTTGGCCCCTGGGTCGGCATTCCGGCCGGGGTCATCTCCGGTCTGCACCGCTATCTCATCGACATGGATGGCCACACCTCGATCCCGTGCCTCATCGCCAGCATCATCGCCGGCCTGCTCGCCACCTGGCTGCACCTGCGTTGTCGCAAGTCGCGGCTCTGGCTCTACGGCATTCTGGCGGGGATGTTGTGTGAAGGGCTCACCATGCTGCTCATCTGGCTGCTGACCGAGCCCCATGCGGTGGGCGTCGAGATCGTCAGCCACATCGCCTACCCGATGATCGCCGGGGCGCTCTGTATCGGCCTCATCATCAAGCTGGTGCAAGATCTGGATGACGAGAAGGAGCTGATTGCCGCCAAGCAGGCCAAGCTGGCGCTCGACATCGCCAACAAGACGCTGCCCTTCTTCCAGAACATCGACCGCCACTCCCTGAGTCAGGTCTGCGGCATCATTCGCAGCGAGATCAGCGCCGATGCGGTGGCCATCACCGATACCCGCGACGTGCTGGCCTATGTGGGGGTGGGCAAGGACTACTACGAGCTGGACGAGCACCACGCCATCAGCGACATGACCCAGCGGGCGGTGCTGCTGGACCAGATCATCATCAACAACGATCTGCGCCAGTATCACCTCTCCGATTTCCACTCGGTCATCATTATTCCGCTGCGGGAAAACGGCTCGGTGAGCGGTACCCTCAAGATCTACTACCGCCGTACCCACAGTATCACCAGCTCCCTCAAGGAGATGGCGGTGGGCCTCTCCCAGCTCATCTCCACCCAGATGGAGGTGTCGCGCATCGAGCAGCTCAAGGAGATGACCCGCAAGGCGGAGTTCACCGCGCTGCAGAGCAAGATCAACCCGCACTTCCTGTTCAACGCCCTCAATGCCATCTCGTCGCTGATCCGTATCCGGCCCCAGCAGGCGCGCCAGCTGATTGCCAATCTGGCGGACTACCTGCGCTACAACCTCAACAAGGGGGACACCCTCATCGACATCCAGGAGGAGCTGCAGCAGGTGCGCGACTACGTGGCCATCGAGCAGGCCCGCTTCGGTGACAAGCTGGAGGTGGTGTTCGAGGTGGATGACGTGCACATCCAGGTGCCGAGCCTGCTGTTGCAGCCGCTGGTGGAAAACGCCATCCTGCACGGCATCCAGCCCCGCAGCGCGCCGGGTCGGGTCACCATCGAGGTGAAACAGCTAGCAGGCGGCATCCGGGTGGCGGTGCGCGATACCGGTTACGGCATCAGCCAGGCCGTGATCGACGGGGTGGCCGCCGGTCGGGTGGAGAGCCGCAGCATCGGCCTGATGAACGTACATCAGCGGGTCAAGCTGCTCTATGGCGATGGCCTGCACCTCAAGCGGCTGGAGCCGGGTACCGAAGTGAGTTTCTATCTGCCGGATCAGGAGTCGATGCCATGCTGAGAGCCATCATGATTGAAGTTAAGTGTCTGACTCGCGAGGCGTTGCCATGCTGAAAGCCATCATTGTCGAGGATGAGTATTTGATGCGGGAGGTGCTGGCCTCTCCTGCATTCTCGCAGGGGGCAATCCCATGCTGAAAGCCATCATAGTGGAAGACGAGTATCTGGCCCGGGAAGAGCTGGCCTACCTGGTGGGGCAGCACAGCACCATCGAGATAGTGGCGAGCTTCGAGGACGGGCTGGAGGCGTTCAAATACCTGCAGGATCACGAGGTGGACGTGGTCTTTCTCGACATCCAGATCCCCTCCATCGACGGCCTGCTGCTGGCCAAGAACCTGCACAAGTCGAGCCATCCGCCCCACATCGTCTTCGTCACCGCCTACAAGGAGTTTGCGGTGGAGGCGTTCGAGCTGGAGGCGTTCGACTACATCCTCAAACCCTACAACGAGCCGCGCCTCATCAGCCTGCTGCAAAAGCTGGAACTGGCGGGCAAGTCGCAGACGGGGCAGGGGAGCGAGCCGGGCACGCCGCACAATCGCACCGTCAATCTGGTGAAGGGGGAGCGCATCATCGTCACCCCCTGCGAACAGATCTACTACGCGGAAGCCGACGAGAAGCTCACTTATGTCTACACCCGCGATGATCGCTACGTGATGACCATGACCCTCAGCGAGTTCGTCAGCCGGCTGCCTGCCGAGGGGTTCTTCCGTTGCCACCGCTCCTACTGCGTCAACATCAACAAGATCCGCGAGATAGTGCCCTGGTTCAACAGCACCTATCTCATCCGGCTCCATGACCTGCCGTTCGAGGTGCCGGTCAGCCGCAGCAACATCAAGGCGTTCCGTCAGCTGATGCGGCTCTGATTGTCATTCATTCCCGCCGATCTGCATTTCATGCCTTAATCGGTCGGCGGGAGTGGCGTCTTGCCTATAGTGGCCCCAGTTTCCTTAAGGCCATTGACCGAGACGCATCATGACCAAAGAGATGAATCGCACCCGCTACCTCACCCTGTTGGGGACCATCATCACCCAGTTCGCGCTGGGATCCGTTTACACCTGGAGCCTGTTCAACGCCCAGCTCTCCGACAAGCTGGACGAGCCGGTGAGTCAGGTCGCCTTCGCCTTCGGCCTGCTCAGCCTCTCCCTGGCGGTAGCTTCCTCCCTGGCGGGCAAGCTGCAGGAGCGGTTCGGGGTGCGCAACGTCACCCTGGGTGCCGGCGTGCTGCTCGGCATCGGCTTCTTCCTCACCGCCCACGCCAGCAACCTGGCGATGCTCTACCTCTGCGCCGGCATTCTGGTCGGTTTTGCCGACGGTACCGGCTACCTGATGACCCTCTCCAACTGCGTGAAGTGGTTCCCGGAGCGCAAGGGGCTGATCTCCGCCTGTTCCATCGGCGCCTACGGCCTCGGCAGCCTGGGTTTCAAGTACATCAACCTGCTGCTGCTCTCCAGCAACGGCCTTGAGACCACCTTCCAGCTGTGGGGGCTGATCGCCATGTCCATGGTGCTGGTGGGCGGTATGCTGATGAAGGATGCACCCAAGCAGGCGGCCGCCGTGCAGCAGAGCGAGAGCCGCGACTTCACTCTGGCCGAGGCGATGCGCAAGCCGCAGTACTGGATGCTGGCGCTGATGTTCCTCACCGCCTGCATGAGCGGTCTCTACGTCATCGGCGTGGCCAAGGACATCGGCGAGAACATGGTGGGCCTGCCGGCCGTGGTCGCCGCTAACGCCGTCGCCATCATCGCCATGGCCAACCTGGGTGGCCGGCTGGTGCTGGGCATCCTCTCCGACAAGATGTCCCGCATCCGGGTCATTACCATCGCCCAGCTGATTACCCTGGCCGGCATGGCGCTGCTGCTGTTCGTGCCGCTCAACGCCAACCTGTTCTTCGTGGCGGTGGCCTGTGTAGCGTTCAGTTTCGGTGGCACCATCACCGTCTACCCCTCGTTGGTGAGCGACTTCTTCGGTCTCAACAACCTGACCAAGAATTACGGCGTCATCTATCTGGGCTTTGGTCTGGGCAGCATCATCGGCTCCATCGTGGCCTCCCTGTTCGGCGGCTTCATGGCGACCTTCAACCTGATCCTGGTGTTGCTGGTGGTGGCGCTGGTGCTCTCCCTCACCATCCGCCTGCCGGCGCCGGTATCGGTGGAGCGGGCCTGATCACCCGCCTGTCGCAGCAAGCAATGAAAAGACCCGGACCTGGCCCGGGTCTTTTTTATGCGCGGCTCATTACTCAGCGTGGCGGCAGCCCCAACAGCTGGCGCACCCGCTGGCAGGTCTCTTCCACCGTCGGCCAGTCGGCGGCGGTGATGGTGACATGGCCCATCTTGCGGCCGGGGCGGGGTTCCCCCTTGCCGTAGAGGTGCAAATGCACGCCGGGCAGTGCCAGCAGGGCGGCCCAGTCTGGCGTGCCGGCCTGCCAGAGATCCCCCAGCAGGTTGAGCAACATGGCGGGGCGTACGGCGATTCGGGATGGCAGCGGCAGATCGCACAGGGCGCGCACCTGCAGCTCGAACTGGCTGCACTCGGCGTTGTCGAGGCTGGGGTGGCCCGAGTTGTGGGGACGTGGCGCCAGCTCGTTGACCAGCAGTTTGCCTGCCACCAGGAAGAGCTCCACCGTCAGCACGCCGACGTAGTCGAGGGCGGCGATCAGCTGTTCGGCAATGCGTCTGGCGTCGGCCTCCAGCGCCGGTACGTTGGCCGGGGAGCGGGTCTGGTCCAGAATGCCGCCGCTGTGCCAGTTCTGCACCAGCGGCAGGGCACCGATGGCACCGCTCGGGCTGCGGGCCAGGGTCAGGGAAAACTCACCCTCCAGCGCCAGCCGCTGTTCCAGCACGCAGGGTACGCCGCTGGCGGCCAGCGCTGCCGGCAGCTGATCGGCGGCCTGAATGGTCCACTGGCCTTTGCCGTCGTACCCCTCGCGGGCCGTCTTGAGGATGGCGGGGAAGAGAGAGGCGGGCAGCGCCGGCAGCGGCTCGCCCGGCAGCAGGGTCTGGTTGGGAGCGACCGGGATGCCGGCTCTGCTCAAGAAGGCCTTCTCTTCGCGGCGATCCTGACAGATGCGCACGGCGCCGGCGGCCGGGCGTACCGGCTGGTACTGCTCCAGCAGGGCCAGGGCGGTGGCCGGCACGTTCTCGAACTCGCAGGTGACGGCGGCGCAGCGGCTGGCCAGATCGTGCAGGGCGGTCGGGTCGTCATAGGCGGCAACAATATGGTGATCGGCTGCCGCACCGGCGATGCTGGCGGGATCCGGGTCCAGCACCACCACCTTGTAGCCGAGCCGGTGGGCGGCCATCACGAAGTAGCGGCCAAGTTGGCCGCCTCCCAGCATGCCGAGGGTGGCGGGTGGCAGTATCATGCCGGGTCCTCCAGCGTGAGGGCCAGCACCCGGTCGCGTTCGTTGGCGCGAAAGCCGTCGAGCTGTTGCTGGTAGCGGGGGGCATCGCCGTCTTGCGCGACGGAGAGCAGGGAGACCGCAAACAGGCCGGCGTTGGCGGCGCCCGCCTCGCCGATGGCGAAGGTGGCGACCGGTACCCCCTTGGGCATCTGCACGATGGAGAGCAGGGAGTCCATCCCCTTGAGCTGGCGGGTCGGGATGGGCACACCCAGCACCGGAATGGTGGTCTTGGCGGCCACCATGCCCGGCAGATGGGCGGCGCCGCCAGCCCCGGCGATGATGGCGCGCAGGCCACGCTCACGGGCGCTGGCGGCATATTCGAACAGCAGATCCGGGGTGCGGTGGGCCGAGACCACGCGCGCCTCATAGGGGACGCCATGCTCCTTGAGGATGCGGGCGGCGGCCTGCATCACGGGCCAGTCGGAGTCGGATCCCATTACCAGGCCGATCAGGGGAGGGGTATTCATGGCTATGACTCCTTGCAGTTAAACGTTTGTCTCTGGTTGGCAAAAAGAGCCGGCAAGCCGGCTCAGAATTTTTCGGGTCGCACGATTTCGACCGGTTGCAAAAAGGCGACCATGGCATAGTCGGGGTAGTAGCGACTCTGCAGGTGGGCGAGCAGGCGTTCCGCCTGTTCGCGGCTGCAGATCGCCTCCAGCCGGATGTTGCCGCTCTCGCTCCAACTGGCATTGCGCTCACCGTGGTCGCCGCGGCCTCTGGCATCGGTGATGGTGTAGCCGCGCAGCCCCTCGCGGGTGAGGGTGCGCAGCAGGGTGGGTTCCAGGTTCGCTTCCGTGATGACGGTGAGCAGAGTGCGGATCTCGGTCTGCATGTGGCTATTCCGTGAAGTGGCGGGCCCAGCTGTGGTAGAGCGGGATCCCCAGCATGATGTTGAACGGGAAGGTGACCCCCAATACGGCGCTGAGCGACAGGCCCGGATTGGCCTGAGGCACGGCGATGCGCATGGTGGCCGGCACGGCGATATAGGAGGCGCTAGCCGCCAGGGTGGCCAGCAGGGTCAGGCCACCGAGGGAGAGCCCCACCAGTTGGCCGATCACCAGGCCCAGGCCAGCCGAGGCGAGCGGCATCAGCAGGGCGAAGCCGAGCAGGAACAGGCCGTGGCGGCGCAGGTCCTGGCACTGGCGGGCGACGATGAGGCCCATCTCCAGCAGGAACAGGGCCAGCGCCCCTTTGAACAGGTCGACGAACAGGGGCTTGAGCGGGGCGATCCCGTCGGGACCGGCCAGATAGCCGATGGCCATGCCGCCCAGCAGCAGGGTGACCCCCTTGCCGAGGAAGGTTTCATGGGCCAGCCGGCGCCAGCGGGTTTGTCGGCTTATCCCCTGGGCCAGCACGATGCCGACCAGGATGGCGGGGATCTCCATCACCGCTAGGAAGATGGAGAGCTGGGATTCGAAGCTGATGCCGCGCTCGGTGAGCCAGTTCACCCCGACCGCAAAGGTCGCCACGCTGACCGAGCCGTAGTGGGCGGCGGTGGCGGCGGCATCGACCCGGTTCATCTTGAGGCGCAGCACGGCAAACCCGGCCAGGGTCTGCAGCATGCCGAGCAGGATCACCAGTGCCAGTTGCGGTAATAACGGTTGTAGAGATTGCTGCGCCAGGCCGACGCCGCCCTTGAGGCCGATGGCCAGCAACAGGAAGAGAGAGAGAGTATCGTAGAGCGCGGGCGGCAGCTTGAGCTCGGAGCGCACCAGACCTGCCAGCAGGCCAAAGAGGAAAAAGAGTACAACAACATCCAGCATGGGAGTTCGCAGGAGGCAATTCACAGGGTGGTTGCATGCTAGAGTGCAAGATGTTTCGATAAAATCAGATTTTGATTGATGATTGTTCGGTAGAAACTGATAAGGGGCCCGATGCTCAACTACAAACAGCTCTATTACTTCTGGCACGTAGCGCGCAGCGGGAGTGTGACGCGGGCCGCCGAGCAGTTGCACCTCACGCCGCAGACCGTCAGCGGTCAGGTGGCCGAGCTGGAGCTCTCCCTCGGGGTGGCATTGTTCAACCGGGTGGGGCGGCGGCTTGCCCTGACCACCGCCGGTCGTCAGGCGCTCGAACAGGCTGGCGCCATCTTCTCGCTCGGCGCCGATCTCGAGCATACCCTGCGCCATGCCAGCCAGGAGCTGACCATGCAGGTGGGGATCGCCGACTCCGTGCCCCGCACCCTGGCGTTCGAGCTGCTGGCGCCCGCCATGGCGCTGGCCACCCCGTTGCGGCTGGTGTGCCATGAAGAACGGGCGGAGCAGCTTTTCAGCGAGCTGGCCAGCCACAAGCTGGACATGGTGCTGATCGATCGCCCGCTCCCCCCCGACAGCGGGGTGCGCGGCTACAACCACGAGCTGGGACGCAGCCCGCTGGCGCTGTTTGCCAGCCCCGAGCTGGCCGCCAGGGCACGGCAGGGCTTTCCCGCCTCCCTCGAGGGTCTGCCGCTGCTGATCCCAGGGGAGAAGTCGGCGACCCATGACAGCCTGCTGGCCTGGTATCGGCAGCAGGGCATTCATCCCCATCTGGTCGGCCAGTTCGATGATTCGACCCTGATGAAGTCGTTCGGCAAGGCGGGGATGGGGATCTTTCCGGCGCCGCTGGCCATGGCCGACGAGATCGCGCGACTATACGGTGTCGAACGGATTGCAACCCTGGCCGAGGTGACGCTCTCCTACTATCTGGTGTCGGCCGGTCGTCACCTCTCCCATCCCGGCGTACAGGCGGTGATGGAGGGGGCGAAGCAGCGGCTGGCTGCGCTGGGTGGCAATAAATAGAAATCTGGATGGCTATACATCCACCTCTGCTCTGCCTATAATCCCTGCGCTTTGGCGCATCATGCTTAATAGGGAATCCGGTGAAAATCCGGAGCTGGCGCGCAGCGGTAAGGGGGAACGAAGCGACATCAGGGCACTGCCACAGGTGGGAAGCCGTCGCCGTAGGCCATCAGCCCCCCAGCCCGAAGACCTGCCAAAGTTCGTATTTCGGGCCGAGAGAAACCGGCCACGAAGTAGATGCTTACGCGAACTTAAGGATCTCTCATGTCCAAGAAATTATTGGCGGCTGCCCTGTTGCCAACGGCGGCCTTCGCCCAGACCACCATCCCCGTCAATCCTACCCTGGTCATCACCGCCAATCGGGTGGAGCAACCCATCAGCTCGGTACTGGCTCCCGTTGTGGTGATCGATCGCGCCGAGATCGAATCCCGTCAGGTGCAGAGCCTGCCAGCGTTGCTGAAGACGCTGCCCGGCGTGCAGATCACTACCCTGGGTGGCCGAGGCCACATGAGCAGCCTGTTCATCCGTGGTACCAACTCCAACCATTCACTGGTGCTGATGAATGGGCGCCCCATCGCGGCCATGGTGGCTGGCACGCCGGATCTCAGCCAGATCCCGCTCGGTAATATCGAACGCATCGAGTACATCCGTGGCCCGCGGGCGGCCGTGTATGGCTCGGACGCCATCGGCGGCGTCATCAATCTGATCACCAAGACATCCGCCAAGAATGGCAGCGAGACCCACCTGAAAGGCGGTGTGGGCAGCAATGGTTACGGCCAGGGCCAGCTGCGTACCGTGCAGGCTCTGGGCCAGCAGACCGACATGAATATGATGATCGGCTACGAGCGCACCGATGGGTTCGACGTGGTGGCCAATGCCCAGCAGCCGGATCGGGATGGCTTTGACAGCTTGAACGGCCAGTTCGGACTGAGTCATGCTTTCAACGACGCATGGAGTGCCGACTTCAACGCCCAGGGCTATGACAACCAGACCGAAATGGATGATGCGTATCAGTCGGCCGATCAGAGCCGGGTGCAGGCGTTCCAGTACGATGGCGGTCTCAAGTATCAGAGTGGCGCGCTGAGCAGCCGGCTGGAGGCCAGCTACGGTGAGAACAAGCTGAAGAGCTGGCTGGAGAGCAAAGGGGAGTCCAGTGCGGAGCCCATCCACACCGGGCTGACCCGCTTCTCCTGGATCAACAGCTGGAGTGGTGTCGAGGGGCTAAACCTGACCGGTGGTGCCGACTGGCAGCAGGAGCAGCTGAAATCCGATACACGCAGCTATGGTCAGGCATTCAATGCCCCGGATCGCGACAACACGGGTCTGTTCGTGGTGGGCAGCTACCGCTGGCAGGCCCTGCTGTGGGAACTCTCTGGTCGTACCGATGACAACAAGCAATATGGCCGCCACAACACCTGGTCCGCTGCCAGCGGGCTGGATCTCGATGACAACCATAATGTGCGTCTGAGCTATGGCACTGCCTTCAAGGCACCGACCTTCCTCGATCTCTACTATCCGGGTTATGAGAACCCCGCGCTGAAACCGGAAGAGAGCAAGAACCTGGAGCTGGGCTTCAGCGGCCGCTACACCGGTTGGGATTGGTCGTTGAACCTCTACCGCAACCAGATCCAGAATCTGATTGCCTGCCAAAGCGCGTCCTCAACCTGCCGACCGGACAACACCGACGCCGAGATCCGCGGTGTGGAAGTGGCGCTCGGTCTGGAAACCGGACCACTGCGGCACGACCTGAGCTTTGACTACACCCGGGCCGAAGACAAGAACGATGGGGATCAGCAACTGCTGCGTCGTGCCAAGCAGAAGGCCAGCTGGCTGACTCAGGTGCAACTGGGCCCGGTCGATCTCTCTACCGAACTGCTTTATGTCGGCAAACGGGATGACAAGAACTTCAGCAGCTTCCCGGCGGAGCGGGTTGAGCTGGGTTCCTACACCCTGATCAACTTGGGGGCGAGCTATGGGGTGACGCCTCAGTTCACGCTGGGTGGCCGCATCGACAACCTGTTTGATCGTGATTACGCCCCGGCCTATGGCTATGCGTCGGCAGGTACCGAGTTCAAGCTGACGGCGGACTACCGTCTCTGAGCGGCAACGCTGCCTATATAAGAGAAGATAAAAAGCGAGGCCCCGCCATTGGTGGGGCCTTTTCTATTGGCGGTCGGCGGGAGTATGATCGCCGACTTGCAGCAAAGGGGAGCTCAAGTGGCCAATATTCTCGTGTTCGACTCCGGTATGGGTGGCCTGACCATCTACCGCGAGATCCGCCGCGCATTGCCGGCACACAACTACTTCTATTGTTTTGATAATGCCAACTTCCCCTATGGTGAGCTGAGCGAGGCCGCCCTCACCGAAGTCTGCACCAGGTTGGTCAGCCACATGGTGGTCGAGCATGATATCGATCTGGTGGTGATTGCCTGCAACACGGCCAGCACCATCGCTCTGCCGTCCCTGCGTGCTGCCATGACAGTACCGGTCGTTGGCGTGGTACCCGCCATCAAGCCCGCAGCCGCGCTTACCCGTAATGGTTGCATCGGCTTGCTGGCAACCCCGGGTACCGTCAGCCGTGAATATACCCACGAGCTCATCGCCCAGTTTGCGCCGGGCAAGCGGGTCTTGCTCAAGGGGGCGACCGAGCTGGTCGTCGAGGCCGAGCACAAGCTGGCGGGTCTGCCGGTCAATATGGCGCTGTTGCGGGAAGTATTGGCAGACTGGCTGGAAGGGGAAGAGCATCCGGATACCCTGGTGCTGGGCTGTACCCATTTCCCCTTGCTGGATGAAGAGATACGGCAGCTGATGCCTGCGTGCCAGCTGGTGGATTCCGGCAGTGCGGTCGCCAAGCGGGTGGCTCACCTGCTGGCCGGTTTGGTAACGACACCGACACGGCTGGAAGATGTCGGGGGTAAGGCCTATTGCACCCGGCTGGATGCCCAGACCCAGAAACTGACAGCCCCCTTGCAAGCTTGGGGGCTGTCATCACTCGAAGAGGTCAGGTTCTAACGGATTGCCTGCCAGCGGTCAGGCATCCACTTCACTGCCTTCTCGCTCATCTTTGTCCCGCTTGTCGTTGGCTTCACGTACTTTAAGGGTACGCTGTTGATACTCCTTGTCGTTGAGTGCGGCGATCGCCTTGGCGGCATCAGCAGCGGGCATCTCCACGAAACCGAATCCTCTGCGCTTGCCGGTGGCCTTGTCCTTCATCAGACGGACCGAGATCACCTGGCCCTGCTCGGCAAACAATTCGCGCACGGCTATCTCATTGGCACGGTATGGCAGATTGCCTACATATAAGGTGCAGGTCTCCTGACTGGAGGCCAGTTCAGCCACACCCGCCGGTGCACGGTTCAGGAACAGCGGTACCACGAAACCGCCGATGGCCAAGCCCACAGCAAAAATCACTTCGGCTTTCAAAGAAAATTGCAGGGCCTGGGCAACCAGATAACCAACCAGCGCCAACACCAGAGCAAGGATGGCCGCCTGCACATAAACGGGAAACTTGGATAAATTCATCTTTAAAGACCTTTTGTAAATGAAAGCAAAAAAGGTGCAACACTCTATTCACCTCCATGGTAACCAGCTTTCCAGCCGGGCGCTACCATGGACCACTTGGGACATATTATCCGTTCCAGTATGGCATCCCTTGAGAGGGGAAGATCCACCTAAATGATGATAAAACCGGTCTGAAATCATCGGTTTGTGGATAACATTGTATATATACACTGAGTAAGCTGTTTCTAATTGGATAATTTGAAGTTTCCGTGACTTTCTTCAAAAAAAGCCTTGTCATCGCGGCGCGGCTCCCTATAATGCGCCTCTACCAGCACGGCGGAACACGCCAACCTGATGAGCCAGCTTCCTTGCGAAGTGGGCGCCGAAAGAAAAGCGAAAACAATCGCTTGACTTTCGAAGTGAGAAGCGTAATATGCGCCTCCTCAACGCGA
>NC_008570.1:87500-162500 GCF_000014805.1 Aeromonas hydrophila subsp. hydrophila ATCC 7966
TAGCGGCGAGCGAACGGGGATTAGCCCTTAAGCATCTTGGAAGTTAGTGGAACGGTCCTGGAAAGGCCGGCGATACAGGGTGATAGCCCCGTACACGAAAACAACCTTGATGTGAAATCGAGTAGGGCGGGACACGTGACATCCTGTCTGAATATGGGGGGACCATCCTCCAAGGCTAAATACTCCTGACTGACCGATAGTGAACCAGTACCGTGAGGGAAAGGCGAAAAGAACCCCTGTGAGGGGAGTGAAATAGAACCTGAAACCGTGTACGTACAAGCAGTGGGAGCCCTTCGGGGTGACTGCGTACCTTTTGTATAATGGGTCAGCGACTTACATTTTGTAGCGAGGTTAACCGTATAGGGGAGCCGTAGGGAAACCGAGTCTTAACTGGGCGTCTAGTTGCAAGGTGTAGACCCGAAACCGGGTGATCTAGCCATGGGCAGGTTGAAGGTTGAGTAACATCAACTGGAGGACCGAACCCACTAACGTTGCAAAGTTAGGGGATGACCTGTGGCTGGGGGTGAAAGGCCAATCAAACTCGGAGATAGCTGGTTCTCCCCGAAAGCTATTTAGGTAGCGCCTCGGACGAATACTACTGGGGGTAGAGCACTGTTTGGGCTAGGGGGTCATCCCGACTTACCAACCCCATGCAAACTCCGAATACCAGTAAGTACTATCCGGGAGACACACGGCGGGTGCTAACGTCCGTCGTGAAGAGGGAAACAACCCAGACCGCCGGCTAAGGTCCCAAAGTTCTGGTTAAGTGGGAAACGATGTGGGAAGGCTCAGACAGCTAGGATGTTGGCTTAGAAGCAGCCATCATTTAAAGAAAGCGTAATAGCTCACTAGTCGAGTCGGCCTGCGCGGAAGATGTAACGGGGCTCAAACCAGGCACCGAAGCCGCGGATTCACGCTAAGCGTGAGTGGTAGGGGAGCGTTCTGTAAGTCTGCGAAGGTGTGTCGAGAGGCATGCTGGAGATATCAGAAGTGCGAATGCTGACGTAAGTAACGATAAAGGGGGTGAAAAGCCTCCTCGCCGGAAGACCAAGGGTTCCTGTCCAACGTTAATCGGGGCAGGGTGAGTCGACCCCTAAGGCGAGGCCGAAAGGCGTAGTCGATGGGAAGCAGGTTAATATTCCTGCACGACTTGTAATTGCGATGGGGGGACGGAGAAGGCTAGGTGGGCCAGGCGACGGTTGTCCTGGTGAAAGTGCGTAGGTGGTGTTTCTAGGCAAATCCGGAGACACAACACTGAGACACGAGACGAACGCACTACGGTGCGGAAGCCATTGATGCCCTGCTTCCAGGAAAAGCCTCTAAGCTTCAGATTACAAGTCATCGTACCCCAAACCGACACAGGTGGTCGGGTAGAGAATACCAAGGCGCTTGAGAGAACTCGGGTGAAGGAACTAGGCAAAATAGAACCGTAACTTCGGGAGAAGGTTCGCTCTTGACAGTGAAGTCCCTTGCGGATGGAGCAGTTGGGAGTCGCAGTGACCAGATGGCTGGGACTGTTTATCAAAAACACAGCACTCTGCAAACACGAAAGTGGACGTATAGGGTGTGACACCTGCCCGGTGCCGGAAGGTTAATTGATGGGGTTAGCGCAAGCGAAGCTCTTGATCGAAGCCCCGGTAAACGGCGGCCGTAACTATAACGGTCCTAAGGTAGCGAAATTCCTTGTCGGGTAAGTTCCGACCTGCACGAATGGTGTAACCATGGCCATGCTGTCTCCACCCGAGACTCAGTGAAATCGAATTCGCCGTGAAGATGCGGTGTACCCGCGGCTAGACGGAAAGACCCCGTGAACCTTTACTACAGCTTGGCACTGAACATTGAACCTACATGTGTAGGATAGGTGGGAGGCTTTGAAGGCGTGACGCCAGTTGCGCTGGAGCCGTCCTTGAAATACCACCCTTGTATGTTTGATGTTCTAACGCAGGCCCGTGAATCCGGGTCGCGGACAGTGCCTGGTGGGTAGTTTGACTGGGGCGGTCTCCTCCCAAAGAGTAACGGAGGAGCACGAAGGTTGGCTAATCCTGGTCGGACATCAGGAGGTTAGTGCAATGGCATAAGCCAGCTTAACTGCGAGACGGACAGGTCGAGCAGGTACGAAAGTAGGTCATAGTGATCCGGTGGTTCTGAATGGAAGGGCCATCGCTCAACGGATAAAAGGTACTCCGGGGATAACAGGCTGATACCGCCCAAGAGTTCATATCGACGGCGGTGTTTGGCACCTCGATGTCGGCTCATCACATCCTGGGGCTGAAGTCGGTCCCAAGGGTATGGCTGTTCGCCATTTAAAGTGGTACGCGAGCTGGGTTCAGAACGTCGTGAGACAGTTCGGTCCCTATCTGCCGTGGGCGTTGGATGATTGAAGGGAGTTGCTCCTAGTACGAGAGGACCGGAGTGAACGAACCTCTGGTGTTCGGGTTGTCACGCCAGTGGCACTGCCCGGTAGCTAAGTTCGGAATCGATAACCGCTGAAAGCATCTAAGCGGGAAGCGAGCCCTGAGATGAGTCATCCCTGACCCCTTGAGGGTCCTAAAGGGCCGTTGGAGACCACAACGTTGATAGGTGGGGTGTGTAAGCGCGGCGACGTGTTGAGCTAACCCATACTAATTACCCGTGAGGCTTAACCATACAACACCCAAGAAGTGTTCTGAGACTTGTAACAAACCCCAAGAACTACTCAAAATTCAGTGATAGCGAAGCCAACAGGCAGTTCGTTATTCACGTCAGCTTTCTAGATTAAGAATTTGCCTGGCGGCCATAGCGCCGTGGAACCACCTGATCCCATGCCGAACTCAGAAGTGAAACGCGGTAGCGCCGATGGTAGTGTGGCATTCGCCATGCGAGAGTAGGACACTGCCAGGCATCAATTAAGCAATCACAGCGATGTGGTTGGTCGCGATACAACGTCAGGTTGTGTTGGACAGAAGATTTAGATAGCGCACACAGTGCGGTCTTTACCGGTTAGTGTGCTGATATGGCTCAGTTGGTAGAGCGCATCCTTGGTAAGGATGAGGTCCCCAGTTCGACTCTGGGTATCAGCACCATTAAATATCAAAGCCTCCCAATCGGGAGGCTTTTTTGTATCCGCTTTTCTCAGTTTACCGAAATCTGCCTGGCATCTAGATAGAACCGAGCCTGTCCGGAGGCTTCTATCTGAATGGCTGCCACCAGTCGTTCATTGCGAGTGTATTCCCACTGTTTGTCGATCGACGTCAAGGGTGGCTTGTTGATACCCAGTGTCTGCAGATACTCGTGAAACAAGCCTGCGCTGCCGATCTCGGTCAATCCTGCTTTCATCCCAATCAACTCCCTTTTATTGTTGCTGTTTATCAATAGTAACAGTCTCATATGTATTCAATATGAACGCTTTTCTATCAAATTGATCCAAGCTAAGTTGTGGATTGAAAAAGCCGTTGGTGTTTGAAGAAAGGAAGCAAAAACATGCTGATAAAGAACCTGCGTCTGGTCGGCAGGGAGGGGATGTGGCAGATCCTCTGCCAGGATGGCCTGATCCGAGCCATCGAACCCATGAGCACCCATCTGCTCGCAGCCCACGAGCTTGATGGTGAGGAGGGGCTCGCCATCGCCCCCTTTATCGAGCCTCACATCCATCTCGATACCACCCAGACAGCCGGTGAGCCGAGTTGGAACCTCTCCGGCACCCTGTTCGAGGGGATCGAACGCTGGGCCGAGCGCAAGGCACTGCTGACCCATGAGGATGTGAAACAGCGTGTCATCCAGACGCTAAAGTGGCAGATCGCCAACGGCATCCAGTTCGTCCGCACCCACGTGGATGTCTCCGACCCCAATCTGGTCGCCCTGAAGGCGATGCTGGAGGTGCGGGAGGAGATGAAGGAGTGGGTGGAGCTGCAGATAGTGGCCTTCCCGCAGGAGGGGATCCTCTCCTACCCCAACGGCAAGGCGCTGTTGGAGGAGGCGCTCAAGCTGGGGGCTGATGTGATTGGTGCGATTCCCCACTTCGAGTTTACCCGGGAATATGGGGTCGAAAGTCTGCACTACGTGTTCGATCTTGCCGAGAAGTATCAGGTTCTGGTGGATGTGCACTGCGACGAGATCGATGACGAGCAGTCCCGCTTCATCGAGACGCTGGCGACCCTGGCCTACGAGCGTGGCATGGGCCATAGAGTCACCGCCAGCCACACCACCGCGATGCACTCCTACAACGGTGCCTATGCGTCCCGCCTGTTCCGGCTGCTGAAGATGGCGGACATCAACTTCGTCGCTAACCCGCTGGTGAACATCCACCTGCAGGGGCGCTTCGACAGCTATCCCAAGCGTCGCGGCATCACCCGGGTGAAGGAGATGCTGGAAGCGAACATCAATGTCTGTTTCGGTCATGACGACGTGTTCGATCCCTGGTATCCCATGGGCACCGCCAACCTGCTGCAGGTGCTGCATATGGGGCTGCATGTCTGCCAGATCATGGGCTACGAGCAGATCAACGACAGTCTCAAGCTGATCAGCAGCCACAGTGCACGCACCCTGAACGTGCAGGATCGCTACGGCATCGAGGTGGGCAAACCAGCCAACCTGCTGATCCTGCCCGCCGAGAACGGCTTTGATGCGGTGCGCCGCCAGGTGGCGGTGCGTTACTCCATTCGCCACGGCCGGGTGATTGCACAAACCACTCCATCCCGCACCTCGATTCATCTTGCTCAGGTCGAGCCGGTCGACTTTCGCCGCTGATGCGGGTGATGTCGATTAATTGCCCTGCTGTCCCCCGGGCCTGACATTTTGCATAATGTCGGCCCGATACTATGGAGACATGCTCCCATGCAAACCTGGTTATATGTTGCCGCCGGCGGGGCCATCGGCGCCTGCCTGCGCTTTGGTATCGCCGAACTGATGGCGCTGCTGTTGGGACGTCATTTCCCCTATGGCACCCTGATGGTCAACGTGGTCGGCTCCTTCATCATGGGCATTGCCTTTGCGCTGATCAGCCATGGTCATGTGGTGGAGCACCCGCTGAAACCGCTGCTGATGGTGGGTATCCTCGGCGCCCTGACTACCTTCTCCTCCTTCGCGCTGGATACAGTGGTACTGGCCCAGCAGGGGGCCTATCTGAAAGCCGCCCTCAATATCGGCCTTAACCTGTTTCTCTGTCTGGCCATGGTGGTGCTGGGGATGCAGTTGGTCGCCAGCCGGGTTTAAGGTGTCCGCACGCCATTGGCTCTGGTAAACTGGCGGCCATTCTTTGCTCTATGGGTGTTTAAGGGATGTCAGAACAGACTACGACAACGCATTTTGGCTTTAAAACCGTGGCCTCGACCGAGAAGGAAACCCTGGTCGCCGGCGTCTTCCATTCGGTGGCAGCCAAGTATGATCTGATGAACGATCTGATGTCGTTCGGCATCCACCGCCTGTGGAAGCGCTTCACCATCGACTGCTCCGGCGTACGCAAGGGTCAGAAGGTGCTGGATCTGGCCGGTGGTACCGGCGATCTGACCGCCAAGTTCTCCCGCATCGTCGGCGAGACCGGCCAGGTGGTGCTGGCGGATATCAACGACTCCATGCTCAAGGTGGGCCGTGACAAGCTGCGCAATCTGGGGGTGGCCAACAACGTCTCCTACGTACAGGCCAATGCCGAGGCGCTCCCGTTCCCTGACAACCATTTCGACGTAATCACCATCGGCTTCGGCCTGCGCAACGTCACCGACAAGGACAAGGCGCTCGCCTCCATGTTCCGGGTGCTCAAGCCGGGTGGCCGCCTGCTGGTGCTGGAGTTCTCCAAGCCGGTCAGCGAAGTGATCGCCAAGCTGTACGATCTCTACTCCTTCAAACTGCTGCCGAAAATGGGCGAAATCGTCGCGAACGACAGCGAAAGCTACAAATACCTGGCGGAATCGATCCGCATGCACCCGGATCAGCAGACCCTGGCAGGCATGATGGAGAATGTCGGTTTCGAGCAGGTCGAGTTTTACAACCTGACCCAGGGCGTGGTCGCCCTGCACCGCGGTTACAAGTTTTAAGGTCGCCTATGCCGATGGATGCCATGGTCACCGCGGTGATCGAAACCAGCCTCAACCAGCTGCTGCGACTCGACAAGCAGAGTCCGGAGCGGCTGCGCAAATTGACGGGCAAGGTACTCAAGCTGGAGCTGCGCGAGCTCAAGCCACTCTGGTTTGTCTTCTCCGAGCGCCGGCTGGATGTGCTGGCCAAATTCGAAGGAGAGGCGGATGCGGTGCTGAGCCTCTCCCTGACCGCGCTCGGCCTGCTCAAGGACCCCTCCGCCCTGACCCGCTACATCCGCGAGGAGAAACTGGATCTGAGCGGCGACCCTCAGCTGGTGCAGGCGTTCAGCGTGTTGCTGGGCGAGCTGAATATCGACTGGGAAGAGGAGCTGTCCCGTTATACCGGCGATGTGCTGGCCCACACCCTGCTGCGCGGCGCCAGTCAGGCACGTCGGCTGCTGGGGCGTGAATTGTGCCGCAGCCAGCGCCAGCTGGCCGAATACCTGACCGAAGAGATCCGGCTTGCGCCGGGTCCGCTGGAAGTGGCCAGCTTCAACGACGATGTCGAGTTGCTGGCCCAGCAGATGAAAGCGGTCGAGCTGCGGCTGGCCCGCTTCGAGCAGCAGGTAGCCTGATGACCCCGAAGGAGTTCAAGCGCCTCTATCGCATCATCAGCATCCTGCTGGAGCAGGGCATCGACGAGCTGGTGCCCGCCCGTTACCAGCCCTGGCCCGGCCGGCTGGCCCGTCGCAGCCTGTTCTGGCTCAAGAACAAACGCCAGGGGCTGAACCGCGGTGCCCGCATCCGGCTCGCCTTCGAGGCGCTGGGCCCCATCTTCATCAAGTTCGGCCAGATGCTCTCCACCCGGCGCGATCTGCTGCCGCCGGACATAGCCGAGGAGCTGGCACTGCTGCAGGACAGGGTGCCCCCCTTCTGTGGTCAGGCGGCCCGCCGCCAGATAGAGGCGAGCCTGGGTTGCACCATCGAGACCCTGTTTGACGACTTCGACGAGACGCCGCTGGCGTCGGCCTCCATCGCCCAGGTGCACACCGCCCGGCTGAAGGAGAACGGCCGCGAGATCGTCATCAAGGTGATCCGTCCCGACATCGAACCGGTCATCGAGGCCGACCTGCGGCTGATGCAGGCGCTGGCCCGTCTGGTGGCCCGTTTCGTGCCCCAGAGCGGACGACTGCGCCCCATCGAGGTGGTGGAAGAGTATCGCAAGACCATTCTCGACGAGCTCAACCTGATGCGCGAAGCGGCCAACGCCATCCAGCTGCGCCGCAACTTCACCGGCTCCGAGGCGCTCTACGTGCCCGAGGTGTTCACCGAGCACTGCCGTGAGCAGGTGCTGGTGATGGAGCGGATCTACGGCATTCCGGTCTCCGACATTGCGGCGCTGGAGGCCAACGGCACCAATATGAAGCTGCTGGCCGAGCGCGGGGTGGAGGTGTTCTTCACCCAGGTGTTTCGCGACAGCTTCTTCCACGCCGACATGCACCCGGGCAACATCTTCGTCTCCTACGAACATCCGGAGAATCCGCTCTGGATCGGCATCGACTGCGGTATCGTCGGCACCCTCAACCGGGAAGACAAGCGCTACCTGGCCGAGAACTTCCTTGCCTTCTTCAACCGTGACTACCGCCGGGTGGCCGAGCTGCACGTGGAGTCCGGCTGGGTGCCGCCCGATACCAAGGTGGACGAGTTCGAGTTCGCCATCCGTACCGTGCTGGAGCCCATCTTCGAGAAGCCGCTGTCCGAGATCTCGTTCGGCCACGTGCTGCTCAACCTGTTCAACACCGCGCGCCGCTTCAACATGCAGGTGCAGCCGCAACTGGTGCTGTTGCAGAAGACCCTGCTCTATGTGGAGGGGCTGGGTCGCCAGCTCTACCCGCAGCTCGATTTGTGGCAGACCGCCAAGCCCTATCTGGAAAACTGGATGTACCAGCAGGTGGGGCCCAAGGCGGTGTGGAATGCCATCAAGGAGAAGGCGCCATTCTGGGCCGAAAAGCTGCCGGAACTGCCGGAGCTGGTCTACGAGACCCTGCGCCAGACCCGTCATCAGCAGCGCCACTTCGACCAGATGTTTGCCGATTTTCGCCGGCACAGTCGCCGCCAGGGTCAGGCTCGCTACCTCTTAGGGGTTGGAGCCAGCCTGCTATTGGCCGGTGTATTCTTGCTGACCCAAAAACAACACATTGAGTGGGGACAAATCAGCCTCGCCGGCGCCGGGTTATGCTGGCTGCTGGGTTGGTTGCGAACCCGTTCTCATTAAATAAACTGCGCCAGCGGGCGCCTGTTCTGGAGAGAAAGTCATGGGTGGTATCAGTATTTGGCAATTGTTGATCATCGCAGTCATCGTCGTGCTGCTGTTCGGTACCAAGAAACTGCGCGGCATCGGCGGTGATCTGGGTGCCGCGGTCAAGGGCTTCAAGAAGGCGCTGTCCGACGAGCCGGAGACCAAGTCCGAGCAGAAGGATGCCGAGTTTCCGCCGAAACAGCTGAACGAAGCAGCCGGTCAGCCTAGCGATGCTGCCAAGCAGAAAGATAAAGATCAGGCCTAAGCCATGTTCGATATCGGTTTCTGGGAGCTGGTTGTCATTGGTGTCGTCGCCCTGGTGGTGCTCGGCCCCGAGCGGCTGCCCGTGGCGATCCGTACCGCCAGCCACTGGATCAGACTGATCCGCAGCACCGCCAACTCGGTCAAGGCCGAGCTGGAGCAGGAGCTCAAGTTGCAGGATCTGCACAACGACCTGAAGAAGGCCGAACAGTTGCAGATGAACAACCTGAGCCCCGAGCTGCAGGAGTCTATCGAGCAGCTGAAAACGGCCGCACAATCGGTGACCCGTCCATACGAACAACAAAATACCATCCAGCCAGCGTCGGCGGTCGCCGAGGTGAAGGAGGAGCCGGTTGCCCCTATCAGTGTGGCGACACCTGATGAGGAGCCTACCGTGATCCCCGCCGCACGTGCCCAGCCGAGCGCCGAACAAGGGGAGGTGAAGCCATGAGTCAGGCCGAGCAACCCCTGATCAGCCATCTGGTCGAGCTGAGAACGCGCCTGCTGCGCTCCATCTCAGCCATCCTGCTGGTGTTCATCGCGCTGATCTACTTCTCCAACAACATCTACGACTTCGTGGCCCAGCCGCTGCTGAGTCAGTTGCCGGAAGGGACCAGCATGATAGCGACGGATGTGGCGACCCCCTTCCTGACGCCGATCAAGCTGACCCTGGTGGTCTCCTTCTTCGTGGCGATCCCTTATCTGCTCTATCAGGCCTGGGCCTTCATCGCCCCCGGTCTGTACCAGCATGAACGGCGCCTGATCATGCCGTTGGTCGCCTCCAGTGCCGTGCTGTTCTATGCCGGCATGGCGTTCGCCTACTACGTGGTGTTCCCGCTGGTGTTCGGTTTCTTCACCAGCACCGCGCCCGCCGGGGTGACGGTGGCGACCGACATCGCCAGCTATCTGGACTTCGTACTGACCCTGTTCTTCGCGTTCGGGGTGGCGTTCGAAATTCCGGTGGCCACCATACTGCTGTGCTGGACCGGGGTGACCAGTCCCAAGAGCCTGCGGGAGAAGCGTCCCTACGTCATCGTCGGGGTGTTCGTGGTCGGCATGCTGTTGACGCCGCCCGATGTCTTTTCCCAGACCCTGCTCGCGATCCCCATGTGGGGTTTGTGGGAGATAGGTCTGTTCTTCGCCCGCTTCTACGTGAAAGAAGAGAGCGAAGAGAAGCAGGAACAGACTGAAGAGGGGAGCTAAGGCTCCCTTCCTCTTTTCATGCCCCCGTTCGAGGCGTATGGTAAGGCCCCATTGAGTAGATGGTTTTCAAATACCTGATATGTCTTCCTTTTGTTCGGACCCGCTGACCCCATGATCGACATAGGTGTAAACCTGACCAGCAGCCAGTTTGCCGATGAACAGGCCGATCTGGTGGCCCGCGCCCGCGCCGTCGGGGTGGAGGCGCTGATCTTGACCGGCACCGATCTGGTCGGCAGCCGCGAGAGCGCTACCCTTGCCGCCCGCTGGCCGGGTTACTGTTTCTCCACCGCCGGGGTCCACCCCCACGATGCCAAAAGCGTCGATGAGGCGACCCTGCCCGCCCTGCGCGAGCTGGCAGCCTTGCCGCAGGTGGTGGCCATCGGCGAGTGCGGGCTCGACTACAATCGTGACTTCTCGCCCCGTCCGGTGCAGGACGCGGTATTCGACGCCCAGCTGGCGCTGGCCGCCGAGCTCGGGATGCCGGTGTTTCTCCACTGCCGCGATGCTCACGCCCGTTTCATCGAGATCCTGCGCCCCTGGTTACCCAAGCTGCCGGGGGCCGTGCTGCACTGCTTCACCGGCTCCGACGAGGAGCTGGACCAGTGTCTGGCGCTGGGGCTGCATATCGGGGTGACCGGCTGGCTGTGCGACGAGCGTCGCGGCCAGTTGCTGCGCGAGCAGGTGGCCCGCATTCCGGCAGGCCGGCTGATGATCGAGACCGATGCCCCCTATCTGGTGCCACGGGATCTGAAGCCCAGACCAAAACGCAACGAACCCGCTTTTTTGCCGCACATCGCCCAGGTGGTGGCGGCCTGCCGTGGTGAAGCGCCCGAGGCCTTGCTGGCCCACACCCGGGCCACCTCCGCCGCGTTCTTCCAACTTCCTCTTCAGGAGTGATTCATGGCTACAACTCTTCCAGGCGCCTTTCCGGGTCGCCGCCTGCGCCGGGTGCGCAAACATGATTTCAGCCGTCGTCTGGTGCGTGAGAACGTACTGACCGCCAACGATCTCATCTATCCCGTGTTCGTGCTGGAGGGGGAGAACCGTCGTGAGGCCGTCACCTCCATGCCGGGGGTGGACAGGCTCTCCATCGATCTGCTGCTGAAAGAGGCTGCCGAGCTGGTTGCGCTGGGCGTACCGGCCATCGCCCTGTTCCCGGTCACCCCGCTGGAGCAGAAGAGTCTGCTGGCGGAAGAGGCCTACAACCCGGACGGGCTGGCCCAGCGGGCGACGCGCGCCCTCAAGGTGAGCTTCCCGGAGCTGGGGGTCATCACCGACGTGGCGCTCGATCCATTCACCACCCACGGTCAGGATGGCATCATCGATGACGAAGGCTATGTGCTGAACGACATCACCACCGAGATCCTGGTGAAACAGGCGCTCTCCCACGCCGCTGCCGGGGTCGATATCGTGGCGCCGTCCGACATGATGGACGGCCGCATCGGCGCCATCCGCGCGGCACTGGAAGAGAACGGCTTCATCAACACCCAGATCATGGCCTACTCCGCCAAGTACGCCTCCTGCTACTACGGCCCGTTCCGCGACGCGGTAGGCTCTGCCGGTAACCTCGGCAAGAGCAACAAGGCCACCTACCAGATGGATCCGGCCAACAGCAACGAAGCCCTGCACGAGGTGGCGCTGGATATCAAGGAAGGGGCCGACAGCGTGATGGTCAAGCCGGGCATGCCCTATCTGGACGTGATCCGTCAGGTGAAGGATCAGTTCGGCGTGCCGACCTTCGCCTATCAGGTGAGCGGCGAGTACGCCATGCACATGGCGGCGATCCAGAACGGCTGGCTGAAGGAGAAAGAGAGCATCATGGAGTCCCTGCTCTGCTTCAAGCGGGCCGGTGCCGATGGCATCCTCACCTACTTCGCCAAGCGGGCTGCCCAGTGGCTGCAGGAAGACGCCAGACGCTGATGCAGCTTGCCTGATGTCACCCACAATGCCGGCCCCTGGGCCGGCATTGTCGTCTTTGGTATCCGGATCGCTGCTTTAATGAGCAGATCTCGGCGAAAAGTGGACAACAGGCCGCGCTCTGGCAGGCAAAGGCTTGATTAATGAGGTTTCTGCCTACATCTTAGGTAGTCCAAGCAAGCTTCTGGACGGCAGGGGCTGTAGAGAATTTAGAGGTATCGCAGGATGAACAACCCTTTGCTGACAATGGACTCGCTGCCCCCTTTCAGCCAGATCCAGCCCGATCAGGTACAGCCTGCCGTGACGCAGGCCATCGCCGATTGCAAACAGAAGATCAGCGATGTGCTGGCCCAGCGCGACCCCCACACCTGGGACAGCCTGATCGCCCCGCTGGAAGAGGTCAACGACCGCCTGGCGCGGATCTGGTCACCGGTCAGTCACCTCAACTCCGTACTCAACAGCGAAGCGCTGCGCGCGGCCCACGACGCCTGCCTGCCGCTGCTGTCTGAATTCCAGACCTATGTCGGCCAGCACGAGGGGCTCTATCAGGCTTATCGCGAACTGGCCGAGAGCGACGACTTCCCGCTGCTGAGCGGCGCCCAGCGCAAGGAGATCCAGAATACCCTGCGCGATTTTCGTCTGTCCGGTATCGGCCTGCCCGCCGAGGCGCAGCAGCGCTACGGCGAGATCCAGGCCCGCCTCTCCGAGCTGGCTTCCCGGTTCAGCAACAACGTGCTGGACGCGACCCAGGGCTGGAACAAGCTGGTGACCGACGAGGCCGAGCTGGCCGGTTTGCCGCAGAGCGCGCAGGCCGCCGCCCGCCAGCTGGCCGAGCTGAAGGGCAAGGAAGGCTGGCTGTTCACCTTGGACATCCCCTCCTACCTGCCGGTGATGATGTATGCCGACAACCGTGCGCTGCGTGCCGAGCTGTATGAGGCCTTCACCACCCGCGCCTCGGATCAGGGCCCCAACGCCGGCAAGTGGGACAACTCCGCCATCATGACCGAGCTGCTTGCCCTGCGCCGCGAGTTGGCCCAACTGCTCGGCTTCGCCAACTATGCCGAGCTGTCACTAGCCACCAAGATGGCGGACAAGCCTGAGCAGGTGGTGAACTTCCTCACCGATCTGGCGGCCAAGTCCCTGCCGCAAGGCAAGGCCGAGCTGGAAGAGATCCGCGCCTTCGCCGCCGAGCAACACGGTCAGGGCGAGCTGGCCGCCTGGGATCTCGCCTACTACGCCGAGAAGCTCAAGCAGCACAAGTTCTCCATCTCCGACGAGCAACTGCGTCCCTACTTCCCCGCCAGCAAGGTGGTGAAGGGGCTGTTCGAGGTGGTCAAGCGGGTGTTCGGCATGAAGGTGCGCGAGCGCCTCGGCATCGACACCTGGCACCCGGACGTGCGCTTCTACGACATCTTCGATGCCGAGGACGAACTGCGCGGCAGCTTCTACCTCGACCTCTATGCCCGCGAGCACAAGCAGGGCGGCGCCTGGATGGATGTCTGTCTGGGGCGTCGCTACCGTCAGGATGGCTCGCTGCAAAAGCCGGTGGCCTACCTGACCTGCAACTTCAACGGTCCGGTGGACGGCAAACCCGCCCTGTTCACCCACAACGAAGTGGTCACCCTGTTCCACGAGTTCGGCCACGGCATTCACCACATGCTGACCCGTATCGACGTGGCTGGCGTGGCCGGTATCAACGGCGTGGCCTGGGATGCGGTGGAGCTGCCGAGCCAGTTCCTCGAGAACTGGTGCTGGGAGTCCGAGGCGCTGGCCTTCATCTCCGGCCATCACGAGACCGGCGAGCCGCTGCCTGCCGATCTGCTGGAGAAGATGCTGACCGCCCGCAACTTCCAGGCGGCGATGCAGATGCTGCGCCAGCTGGAGTTCGCCCTGTTCGACTTCCGTCTGCACCAGGAGTTCGACCCGGCCAGCACGGATCAGATCCCGGCGCTGCTGGATGAGGTGCGCAGCCAGGTGGCGGTGATGACGCCGCCTGCGTTCAACCGCTTCCAGCACAGCTTCTCCCACATCTTCGCCGGCGGTTATGCGGCGGGCTACTACAGCTACAAGTGGGCCGAGGTGCTCTCTGCGGATGCCTTCTCCCGCTTCGAGGAGGAGGGGATCTTCAACCCGGCCACCGGTCAGTCCTTCCTGAAGAACATCCTGGAAAAGGGTGGCTCCAAGGAGCCGATGGAGCTGTTCCGAGCCTTCCGTGGCCGTGAGCCTCAGGTGGATGCGCTGCTCCGTCACAGCGGGATTGCCGCGTGAGTTTGCGGGCCCCGGCTGGCGTGAGCTTCAAGCAGGTACAGTTTTGCCACATAGTGGGATCACAGCGTGATTTTTGAGATAAAAAGGGACCTTTTGGTCCCTTTTCTCAAGGCTTTTTAATATCTTGCGGATAGCATGTTTGCACTGTCCCCGGCTCTTCAGTAGAGTCGGGTCCTACCTTCCAAGGAGAGAAAGAACCTTGCCATGAGGCGAGCACTCGAGTCTGTCTATCAAATCATCTCAAGTCTGTCTCATTCGAGTGGTCAGGGATATTTCGATACCTTTGTGAGTGAAATCGCAGCAGCGGTCGGGGCCGACTTCGTCCTGATTTCAGGCAGGGATCAAGCGGGGCTCTCTTTCAAGGTACACGCCGCCCACCCCGCGTCTCTCGACATCACCAACTTCAGCTTTCCGGTCAGCGCCACCCTGAGGGAGATCACCCTGCAGGAGGGAGAGACCTGGTTCAGCGATCGGGTACAGCAGCTGTTTCCCCATGCCGCCGTGTTGCAGGCCTGGCACATTCAGGCCTATGCCGGCATCGCCCTCAAGAGTGCCCAGGGGGAGACGGTCGGCATCTGCAGCGTGCTGTTCAAGCGGCCGCTCACCAATATGGACAAGGTGATGGGCCTGTTGCGCCTGCTGGCTCCGCTGGCCGGGCGTGAACTGGCGCTGATGCTGCAACAGCCGGCACCGCCCCAGCCCGAGTATCACGACTTTCTGCACACCATGATGTCCCACGCGCCGGTGGGGATCGGCAAGCTCGATCTGAACGGCAAGATTCTCTGGACCAACCCGGCCATCGAAAAGATGCTGGGTTACAGCCAGAGCGAGCTGCTGCACCGCACTGCCGCCGAGCTCAATCACCCGGAGGACTGGCTGCGCAGCGCCGCCTGCTATGAAGAGCTAAAGCGCGGCGAGCGCACCGCCTTCACCCAGGAGAAGCGCTACCTGCACCGGGACGGTCAGGTGCTGTGGGGGCGGGTCACCGTCACCCTGGTGCGGGACGATCAGCTGCAGCCCGACTACCTGATGGTGGTGCTGGAGAACATCGATCCCCTCAAGCGCCACGCCGAACAGCTCAAGCTCTCCCACCGGGTCTACGACAATCTCTCCGAAGCGATCCTGGTGTGCGATGCCGACAGCCGCATCATCTCGGTCAACCCGGCGTTCGAGCAGATCACCGGTTACAGCGAGGAGGAGGTGTGCGGCCAGCGGCCCAGCATGCTCAAGTCCGGGCTGCACGATCAGGCCTTCTACGCCGACATGTACCACGCGCTGGAGCGGGTGGGGGTGTGGCGCGGCGAGGTGTGGAACAAGCGCAAGAACGGCAAGCTCTATCCCCAGCAGCTGATGATCAGCACCCTGCGGGAAGGGGGGCGGATCAGCCAGTACATCGCCATCTTCAGCGACCTCTCCCAGACCAAGCTGGCGGAGCAGAAGATCGCCGCCCAGGCCAACTACGACAACCTCACCGGGCTGCCCAACCGCTGGCTGTTCGGCCGCTGTCTGAGCCGCTTCTGCGAGCGGGGCGAGCGTTTCGCGCTGATGGTGCTCGACCTCAACAACTTCAAGGCGGTCAACAACAGCATGGATCACCACGCCGGTGACGCCCTGCTGCGGGAGGTGTCGGACCGGCTGGTGAGCCGGGTGCGCACCGAGGACCTGGTGGCCCGCATCGGCGGCGACGAGTTCGCCTTCCTGGTGCCCGGCATCGTCAACCGTCGTCAGGCCGAGGTGTTCGCCAAGCAGGTGATCGGCGGCTTCGCCCGTCCCTTCATGCTGGCCAACCAGCACCTCTACGTGACCGCCACCATCGGCATCACCCTCTGCCCGGGCGATGGCCTGGAGAGTGACGAGCTGCTGCGCAACGCCGAGCAGGCGCTGTTTGCCGCCAAGCGGCAGGGACGGCTGCTCGGCAGCTACTGCGCCTCCATGCGCGAAGAGGTGCGCCAGCGCCACCAGATGCAGCAGGATCTGGCGGAGGCGATCAAGCTCGAGCAGCTGACCATGGCCTACCAGCCGATCTGGGACAACCGCAGTGGCCGGGTCGCCAAGCTGGAGGCGCTGGTGCGCTGGTACCACCCGCACTGGGGCCAGGTGTCGCCAGCGGACTTCATTCCGCTGGCGGAGGAGGCCGGGCTCATCCAGGGGCTGGGGGCGCTGGTGCTGTGGCAGTCGTGCCGGGATCTGGCGCGGCTGCAGCAATCTGGTTTCCCGGATCTGCAGATGTCGATCAACCGCTCCACCCTGGAGTTCCAGACCATAGATCCGGAGGCGAGCGAGTGGCTCAAGGTGATCCACCACTTCGGGCTGGACCCGGCGGACATCGTCATCGAGATCACCGAGTCCCTGCTGATGGAGACCAGCGATCAGCACAGGGTGCGGATCGATGCGCTGCGCGAGGCGGGCTGCAAGCTGGCCATCGACGACTTCGGTACCGGCTACTCGGCGCTCAACTATCTGCGCAACTTCCCGGTGGACCTGGTCAAGATCGACCGGGCCTTCGTGCGCCACATCCCGTTCAATGAACAGGACCGGCTGCTGCTGGACGGCATCATCAACATAGTGCACAACCTCGGCATGCAGGTGGTGATCGAGGGGGTGGAGACTCGCGAGCAGCTCAACTTCCTCTGCCAGAAGGGGTGCGCCTTCACGCAGGGTTATCTGCTGAGCCGGCCGCTGGCCTACGACGACCTCACTGAGTACCTGCAGCTCAACGACAAGAGCATGTTCCTGCAGACCAGCTAGCCCCTCCGCCCCTCTCCTTCGGCCGGTGCCCCTACAGCGACCTTCGGGGGCTGTGATACACTCCGCCCACTGATACCGCCACACAGCCGATACCATGCAGATCCTCCTCGAAGACCCCGCCAAGGCGCCCCAGGCCGAAGCCCTGGCCAGCCAGCTCGGCCAGACCGACCTTCCCCAGTTTGCCCTGGTGTTCACCGCGGCGCGGCTGGAGCTGCGCAAGCTGGACGAGCCCAAGCTGGGTGCGGTCTACGTGGACTTCGTCGAAGGGGCGGTCGCCCATCGCCGCAAGTTCGGCGGTGGCCGTGGCCAATCCATCGCCAAGGCGGTGGGGCTCAAGGCGGGTGCCATGCCGCGGGTGGTGGATGCCACCGCCGGGCTGGGACGCGATGCCTTCGTGCTCGCCTCCCTCGGCTGCAAGGTGACCATGATCGAGCGCAGCCCCGTGGTGGCCGCCCTGTTGCAGGACGGGCTGGCGCGGGCGGCGCTGGACCCGGAGATCGGCCCCTGGGTACGCGAGCGGATGCAGCTGCGGCACGGCCCGGCGGTGGAGACCTTGCTGGGGTTGACCGAGCGGCCCGACGTCATCTACCTCGACCCCATGTTCCCCCACAAGCAGAAGTCGGCGCTGGTGAAAAAAGAGATGCGGGTGTTCCAGTCGCTGGTGGGACCGGATCTCGACGCCGATGCCCTGCTGCCGGCGGCGCTCGCCATGGCGGACAAGCGGGTGGTGGTGAAACGGCCGGACTACGCCGGCTGGCTCAACGAGCACAAGCCGAGCATGGCTATCGAGACCAAGAGCAACCGCTTCGATGTCTACGTGATGGCGGCGCTGGCGGGATAACGCCGCACGCGAGGGATAAAAGAAGAGGGCCAACCCGATGGGGTTGGCCCTCTTGCCATCTATTGGCTGTCGGCTGGGGCTGGCGGGGCAAAGCGGATCAGTTTCTCCTCCCCCTGCCAGCTGAGCGCCATGGTGGCCAGCTCCGCCAGGCTCAGTCGCTCGCCACCTTGCAGCAGCAGGTACTCGACCCCTGCTCTGGCCTCTATGGTGCGGATCTTGTCCTCCCACTGGCGGCCATCCCGGCCGGTGAGGGTGACCGGCAGCTGCCAGCTGGCGGCGATCTCCAGCCAGTCGTAGAGATCGCAACTGATGGGTTGGTAGGTGCTCATGTGCGGGTTGCCCTCTGGTCGCCGGTTACTGGAAGTTGATGCTGGTGGCGGGCGCCACCACCGCTTGGGCTTGCTGCACCTGTTCCAGTTGCAGCGGGTCGCCGGCCAGCGCCGGATCGTCCTCGTTGCCATTGCAGACCAGCGCCAGATCGTAGCTGCCGAGATTAACAAATCCCAGTTCGTAACCAAAGCCGCCACCGCTTTGCGGCAACACGGGTGCGCTGGCATAGAAGCCGTTGTCGCTGTCCGCCATGTCGGGGTAGTTGTCATCGCTTCTGGGCTGGTAGAAGTAGACGAAGGCCTTGTCGGTCAGCTGGCCACCGCACAGCCCGGCCGCGACCGTGCCCTTGACTGTGGTGACCTGGGTGTTGTTCACCAGCCGCACCCCTCTGGGCTTGAGCTTGTAGTACTGCTCGTGGCCCGGCAGCACCATGGCCTGGCGCAGATCGAACTCGGTGGTGAAGGCGCTGAGGCCGTTGGCGGCGATGGTGAAGGCATCCAGCTTGAGTTCGCTGCTGGGCACCTCCAGCGGCTTGATCACCCCATCATCCCGTTTGACGTAGGAGTAGGGGGTGCCATCCAGAAACTGGTTGGCAACCTCTCGTCCGTCCAGCACCCGCAGCCGCATCTGGCTGTAGTCGCCGGGCTCCACGCTCTGGCTGGCCAGCAGCGGGCGGCTGACCGAACCCTGATAGTGCAGCAGGTCTATGTAGGTGAACAGCGGCCGGCCCGCACTGTCGAGCGGGATGGTCTCGCCGCTCGGGGTGCAGCCATCGTCCTGGGTCGAGGTGAGAAAACTGGCAGTGGTCCAGCTCTGCTCGGTGCCGGCGACGGGGTGGATGCTGATGTTGGCGACGGCGATGCAGACCTTGCTGACTGCATCCACCGGGGCGTCGGAGAAGGCCAGCGAGAGCTGGGCCTGTTGCGGGCTGTTGTTGTCGCCGCCGCCTCCGCCCCCGCAGGCGGTAAGCAAGGCGGTCAGGCCGATCAGGGTCAAGGGTTTCATGGCGTCCATTCCGGTTGTGAAGACAACCCTACTCTAGTCGAGCGACGGCAATGGCGGGGGTGGCAGCTTGCGTGAAAAGGACGAGCTCGGTGCGCCAGCCCAATGAAATCAAGGGTCAGCCTTGAACGGCGCCAGTCATGGCTGCGAAAGAGATTGTCGGAACGGTGGGGCTGGTGGTTTGGTGCACTGATTGGGCGAGGCCCAATCAGGCTTCCAGCAGCCGGGTGGGCCAGCCCATCTTCTGCTGGCGTTCCACCTCGAAGCGCAGTTCGCTGGCGCGCAGGTAGTGCTCGTCCAGCCAGCCGCTCGGCAGGGTCAGGGTCAGCGCATCTTCATCGGCTTCGAGGGTGAAGCGGGGCACTGTGCCCTGGGTGCGGCGCATGCAGAGGATCAGCGCGATGCGCAGGATGCGGGCCAGCCGGATCGCCTGGCGACCGGTGACGGCACCCTGCTTCTCCAGCGGTTCCAGCTTGAATTCGTCCCGCTGGTTGAACAGCAGGGCCGACAACAGCTTCTTCTGGGCCGGTGTAAAGCCAGGCATGTCGATGTTGTCGATGATATAGGCGGCGTGTTGCGGCGCCTTCTTGTACTCGATGCACAGACCGATCTCGTGCAGCAGGGCCGCGTAGCGCAGGATCGGGCGACCGTAGCGTTTCGAGAGTCGCCAGGCCGGCTGCAGCTGGTTGAACGCCTCGACGGCGGTGTCGCGCACCCGTTCGGCGTGCTCCTTGTCCAGCTGGTAGCGGTTGATCAGGCTGTCGGCGGTGCGATCACGGGCATCACAGTCGTGATTGTTGCCGAGCAGGCCGTAGATCAGCCCTTCACGCAGGGCGCCACCCGCCAGGGTCATGCTCTCTATCCCCAAGGTCTCGAAGATGGCGATCAGGATGGCGAGGCCGGAGGGGAACACGGTCAGTCGCTCGGCCGCCAGCCCTTCCAGCTGAAGTTGATCCAGCTTGCCACAGGCGATGGCCTGACCCATCAGCTCCTGCAACTTCGGCAGGGTGACCCGCTCGCTCTTCCCTTGCGCCAGCATGATCTCCTGCAGCGCTTGCACCGTGCCTGAGGCGCCGACGCAGGTGCGCCAGCCGAGCGCGCGGTAATCTTCCGCCACCTTCTCCAGCACCGCCTTGGCGGCGGCGATGGCCTGCTTGAAGCGGGCCTCGGAGAGCTCGCCGTCGCCGAAGTGGTTGTTGAGCCAGGTGACGCAGCCCATGTGCAGGCTGTTGAGCAGTTTCGCTTCGCTGTGTTCGCCGATCACCAGCTCGGTGCTGGCGCCGCCGATGTCGATCACCAGCCGGTTGCCTTCGCCGGCCGAGGTCCAGGAGACCCCCTCATAGATGGTCTTGGCCTCTTCCTCGCCCGAGATGATCTCGATGCTGTGGTTGAGCACCCGTTCCGCTTCACTGAGGAACTCGTCGACGTTGGTGGCAAGGCGCAGGGTGGCGGTGCCCACTACCCGGATGTTGTCGGCCGGAATGTCCTGCAACTGTTCGGAAAACAGGCGCAGGCAGTCCCAGCCCCGCTCCATGGCGGCACGGCTGAGACGAAACTCCGGATCGAGCCCGGCGGCGAGGCGAACCTTGCGCTTGACCTTGGTGACGGTGCGCAGGGCTCCGGCGACCTCGCGCACCACCAGCATGTGAAAGCTGTTGGAGCCGAGGTCGATGGCGGCATAGAGCGGCGAGTTGTGCAACTGGGCCAGTCCTTTCAGCTCTTGCGGGGCGGACGACGGCGGTTGTTGCTGTTGCCACCGCCCTGGCGATCGCGCATGTTGCGGTTCACCGGTTGACGGTTGCGGAACACCCGCTTCGGTGCGGTCACGTCATCCAGCAGCGCTTCGCGGTCATACTTGCTGACCGGGATCGGGTGGTGGATGTACTCCTCGATGGCCGGCAGGTTGAAGGCATAGTCTTCACAGGCCAGGCTGATGGAGTGACCGCTCTTGCCGGCACGACCGGTACGACCGATGCGGTGTACGTAGTCTTCGGCGTCGTCGGGCAGGTCATAGTTGAAGACGTGGGTCACGTCCGGGATGTGCAGACCGCGGGCGGCCACGTCGGTGGCAACCAGGATGTCGACCGTGCCCTTGGTGAAGTCTTCCAGGATCTTCATCCGCTTCTTCTGCGGCACGTCACCGGTCAGCAGGCCGACGCGGTGGCCGTCATTCTCCAGCCAGGCATGAACGTCTTCACAGACGTGCTTGGTGTTGGCGAAGACGATGGCTTTTTCCGGCCACTCCTCTTCCATCAGGGAGAGCAGCAGCAACATCTTGTCTTCGTTGGAGGGGTAGAACAGCTCCTCCTTGATCCGCACGCCGGTCATCTGCTCCGGCTCGATCTGTACGTGTTCCGGGTGGTTCATGTGTTCGTAGGCCAGCTCCTGCACGCGCAGAGAGAGGGTGGCGGAGAACAGCATGCTCAGACGCTCGGTGGCGGGCGGCATGCGGCGGAACAGGAAACGGATGTCCTTGATGAAGCCGAGATCGAACATGCGATCCGCTTCGTCCAGCACCACGACCTGAATATTGCTCAGATCGATGACCTTGGACTTGAAGTAGTCGATGATGCGACCGGTGGTGCCGATCAGTATGTCGACACCCTGCTCCAGCACGGCCAGCTGCTTGTCGTACCCTTCGCCACCGTAGGCGAGGCCGAGCTTGAGGCCGGTCGAGGCGGACATGCTCTCCGCGTCGTTGTAGATCTGGACCGCCAGCTCCCGGGTCGGGGCCATGATGATGGCGCGCGGCTGGTTGATGAGGCGCGGCTTGGTCAGCGGATGGGTCAACAAATAGTTGAAGGTGGCGGCCAGGAAGGCAAGGGTTTTGCCGGTCCCTGTCTGGGCCTGACCGGCGAGGTCATGACCTTCTACCAGCAGTGGCAGAGACAGTGCCTGGATGGGGGTGCAATAGTGAAATCCCTTTGATTCCAGACCAGCCAGAACTTCGGGTTCGAGGCCCATTTGGGCGAATTTGTCGGTCGTTAAATGTGTTTTGCTCATGGCGGTAGGTTATCAGGTTAGGCTTGCAATAATAAACAGGATCATTTCAAATAGGGCAACTATTGCCTTTGTTGATACGTCAATAAAGCCTTAATTACTGACTGGAGTTGGAGATGAGTGACAAGATTGTTCAGCTGAGCGATGCCAGCTTCGAGGCAGATGTAATCAAAGCCGATGGCGCCGTTCTGGTCGACTTCTGGGCCGAATGGTGTGGTCCGTGCAAGATGATTGCCCCGATCCTGAACGAAGTCGCCCAAGAGTATGCCGGTCGCGTGACCGTGGCGAAATTGAACATCGACCATAACGCCGACACTCCGCCCAAGTATGGCATTCGTGGTATTCCGACCCTCTTGCTGTTCAAGAATGGCGAAGTGGCAGCGACCAAGGTCGGTGCACTGTCCAAGACTCAGCTGAAAGAGTTTCTGGACGGTAACCTGTAATAATCAAAGAGGAGCGCATTGCAATAATGCGCTCCTTCTGTTTTATCACCTAGACGCTCACCCCGATTGGTGCTAATTTATCGCTCGTTTGCTAACCTTTTTGCCTGACTCTTTGCTCACACATCAGCCTGGCAAATCAAATCCGATCAGCATCAATCCAGCAGACTGTCTCCTCATTTCAATCCTTGCTTACAGACTTTCACCACTATGAATCTGACTGAATTAAAGAACACTCCTGTGTCCGAGCTGGTACAGCTTGGCGAATCCATGGGGTTGGAAAATCTGGCTCGGGCGCACAAGAAAGACATTATTTTCGCGATCCTCAAGGCGCACGCCAAGGGTGGCGAGGATATCTTTGGCGACGGTGTGCTGGAAATCCTGACCGATGGTTTCGGCTTCCTGCGTAGTGCAGACGGCTCCTACCTGGCCGGCCCGGACGACATCTATGTGTCCCCGAGCCAGATCCGCCGTTTCAACCTGCGTACCGGCGATACCATCTCAGGCAAGATCCGGCCGCCGAAAGAGGGCGAACGTTACTTCGCGCTGCTCAAGGTCAACGAGGTCAACTACGACCGTCCGGAAAACTCCCGCAACAAGATCCTGTTTGAAAACCTCACTCCGCTGCACGCCAACGAGCGTCTGCGCATGGAGCGTGGCAACGGTTCCACCGAAGACATCACCGCTCGCGTACTGGACCTGGCTTCCCCGATCGGTAAAGGCCAGCGCGGTCTCATCGTCGCACCGCCCAAGGCCGGTAAGACCATGCTGCTGCAGAACATCGCCCAGAGCATCGCCTACAACCACCCTGACTGCGAACTGATCGTCCTGCTGATCGACGAGCGTCCGGAAGAAGTGACCGAGATGCAACGCATGGTGAAGGGTGAAGTGATCGCCTCCACCTTCGACGAGCCGGCTTCCCGTCACGTCCAGGTCGCCGAGATGGTGATCGAGAAGGCCAAGCGCCTGGTCGAGCACAAGAAGGACGTGGTGATCCTGCTGGACTCCATCACCCGTCTGGCCCGTGCCTACAATACCGTCATCCCGTCATCCGGCAAGGTACTGACCGGTGGTGTGGACGCCAATGCCCTGCACCGTCCGAAGCGCTTCTTCGGTGCCGCGCGCAATGTTGAAGAGGGCGGCAGCCTGACCATCATCGCCACCGCGCTGATCGATACCGGCTCCAAGATGGATGAAGTCATCTACGAAGAGTTCAAGGGTACCGGCAACATGGAACTGCACCTCTCGCGCAAGATTGCCGAGAAGCGCGTCTACCCGGCCATCGACATCACTCGCTCCGGCACCCGCAAGGAAGAGCTGCTGACCACCGGCGACGAGCTGCAGAAGATGTGGATCCTGCGCAAGATTGTGCACCCGATGGGCGAGATCGACGGCATCGAGTTCCTGATCGACAAGTTGGCCATGACCAAGACCAACGACGAGTTCTTCGACGCCATGCGGCGCCAGCAGAAGTAACCGACTCGAAAATCATCAAACCGCGGCCCAGGTCGCGGTTTTTGTTTATCTATTTTACGGTCGCCTGAGTAGTATGAAACCTCGATGTCACAAGGATAGGGACGTCATGAAGCATGTACTCCTGATATTGCTGAGCTGGCTGCTGGTGCTGCCGGTCGGGGCTGCCGAGACGCAGCCTCCCCGGACGGCACTGGTGGCCGACGAGGGGCTGCAGGGTCACCTTGACTATCTGACCGACCGGCTGCAGCTGGGGCAGTTTGCCGCCATCGACACCCTGCTGGACTCCCTGGCTGTGGGGCAGCGGGAGTATCTGTTGTGCCAGCTGCTGGCTACCCTCAATAGCCAGCCCAGGGCCACCAGTCCACAACTGCTGGCCTGGGTGCGCGCCCAGTCGTTCAAGGCCCCCAGCTGGCTGGTGGACAAAGAGGTGGACGGCTTTCTGGTGCAGCAACCCGCCTACGACTTTGCCGCCGCCGCGCGGCAGGTGTTGAGCCGCTGGCAGCAGCAGGCCTGGCAGGACAACTATCGCCAGCAGCTGGAAGAGGGCACGTTCGAGTTCAAGCAGATCTACAACAGCCGCAATCCCGATCTGGCCCAGCAGCAGCAGGCGCTGCTGACCGTACTCGATCGGCAGCCGCTTCCGCTCCTGCAGCGGGAGGCGCATACGCTGGCCGCCATGAGCATCTTCCTGCCCGACAACCGGCTGCTGCGGCTGCTGGCCGAGCGTACCGGCGACAGCGCCCTCTATCAGAAGCTGTGGCATCAACCGGTGGATCATGACAGCGTGGCCGCGCTCGCCAGCGTGGGCCGCTTTCACCAGGGCCAGGCGGCCAGTGATCTGCTGATTGCCGCCAGTCGCAATGCCCGTCTCAAGCTGCCCGCTCTGCAGCAACTCAGTCAACTTTCGCCGCTGCCAGACACGGCCCAGCAGTTCCTGCTGGCGGAGCTGGGCAATCGCCAATACAGCGGTCAGGTGGCCAGCCTGCTGCTGCAGATGGACGAACCCAGGCTGCTGGCCCAGCTTGCCGATCGGCTGACCCGGCAGGAAAAGCGCCATGCAAGTCCGGTGATGCTGCCCGATTCGGGTACACCCGCCGCCCGCCCAGGGTTATAATGCGGCATCGCCTGAACACAGGGTACCTGCATGAAATACAAGGATTTGCGTGATTTCATCGCGCAGCTGGAACAAAGCGGACAACTCAAGCGCATCAGCCGCGAGATAGACCCCTATCTGGAGATGACCGAGATCAGCGACCGCACCCTGCGGGCGGGCGGGCCAGCCCTGCTGTTTGAAAATCCCAAGGGTTACACCATGCCGGTGCTGACCAACCTGTTCGGCACCCCGGACCGGGTCGCCATGGGCATGGGCCAGCCCAACGTGGCCGCCCTGCGCCAGGTCGGGATCTGGCTCTCCTACCTGAAGGAGCCGGAGCCGCCCCGTGGCTTCAAGGAGCTGATGGAGAAGCTGCCGATCTTCAAGCAGGTGCTCAACATGCCGACCAAGCGGCTCTCCTCTGCCCCCTGTCAGCAGCGGGTGCTGGAGGGAGAGGCGGTCGATCTGGACCAGATCCCGATCCAGCATTGCTGGCCCGGCGACGTCGCCCCGCTGGTGACCTGGGGTCTGACCATCACCCGCGGCCCCTACAAGAAGCGGCAGAACCTAGGCATCTATCGCCAGCAGAAGATCGGCAAGAACAAGCTGATCATGCGCTGGCTGGATCACCGCGGCGGTGCCATCGATTTTCGCGAGTGGCAGGAGGCCCACCCGGGTGAACGCTTCCCGGTGGTGGTGGCGCTCGGTGCCGATCCGGCGACCATCCTAGGCGCGGTGACGCCGGTGCCGGATACCCTCTCCGAATACGCCTTTGCCGGTCTGCTGCGCGGCAGCCGCACCGAGGTGGTGAAGGCCGTCAGCTGCGATCTGGAGGTGCCCGCCAGCGCCGAGATCGTGCTGGAAGGCTATCTGGAGCCGGGCGAGATGGCCCCCGAAGGGCCTTATGGCGATCACACCGGCTACTACAACGAGGTGGACGAGTTCCCGGTGTTCACCATCACCCACATGACGATGCGCAAGGATGCCATCTACCACAGCACCTACACCGGCCGTCCGCCCGATGAGCCGGCGGTGCTGGGGGTGGCGCTCAACGAGGTGTTCGTGCCGCTGTTGCAGAAGCAGTTCCCCGAGATCGTGGACTTCTACCTGCCGCCGGAGGGGTGTTCCTATCGGATGGCGGTGGTGACCATCAAGAAGCGTTACCCGGGCCACGCCAAGCGGGTGATGCTGGGGGTCTGGTCTTTCCTGCGCCAGTTCATGTACACCAAGTTCGTGATCGTCTGTGACGACGACATCAATGCCCGCGACTGGAAGGACGTGATCTGGGCCATCACCACCCGGATGGACCCGGCTCGCGACACCACCCTGATCGAGCACACCCCGATCGACTACCTGGACTTCGCCTCGCCGGTCTCCGGGCTCGGCTCCAAGATGGGGCTGGATGCCACCAACAAGTGGCCGGGGGAGACCAATCGCGAGTGGGGCCAGCCCATCGTCCAGGACGAGGCGGTGAAGCAGAAGATCGATGCCCTCTGGGACGAGCTGAACATTCTCGGCTGATGAGCGGCGGCAGGCCCGATGGGCCGTGCCGCCTGGCCGGGATGCAAAAGATTGATGCCATTTGAGCTGAATTGGGTATGCTCGACTGACCTGACCACTTTGCTGGTCGCCAGTCCACAGTGAATCAAGAGCGAAAGCGGGCCGAGCGAGCCCGTCACAAGGATAAGAATGCAACGTATCAAGTGCCGCGTAGAGGAACTGCGCGAATATGTCGACACCATCTGGCACGTGGCCCTGACGCCGCTGCAAGAGGTCAGCTTCAAGCCGGGCCAGTATCTGCTGGTGGTGATGAGCGATTCGGACAAGCGTCCCTTCTCCATCGCCAACTCGCCGACCCGTCCGGGCATGCTGGAGCTGCAGATCGGCGCCACCCCGGAAAACGCCTATGCCGGCCAGGTGCTGGCCCGCATGCGCGAGCAGGGGGAGATCGAGATTGAACTGGCGGCGGGCAAGGCCTTCCTGCGGGAAGAGTCGCCCCGGCCGCTGATCCTGATGGCGGGTGGCACCGGTTTTTCCTATGCCCGTTCCATTCTGGAATACCTGATCGATACCGGCAGCAAGCGCCCGGTGTTCTTCTACTGGGGCGTGCGCCAGGCGCACTGGCTCTACGAGCAGGAGCAGATGCAGCAGTGGGAGCGCGACTACGCCCCGCTCACCTTCATCCCGGTGGTGCAGGAGCCGGAAGTGGACTGGACCGGCAAGACCGGGCTGGTGCACAAGGCCATCATGGATGACTTCGTCAGCCTGCACGACTACGACATCTATGTCGCCGGCCGCTTCGAGATGGCGGGTGCGGCGCGGGAGGAGTTCAAGATCCTGGGCGCCGAACCAGAGCGCATCTTCGGCGACGCCTACGAATTCATCTGAGTTCGGCATGAGGCCGGCCACATAGCGTGACCGAGGAGGACTCGCTGAATCAGCCTGCTGCTTGCCTTGCGGCAGGCCAGAAACAACAAACCCCAGCCTGGCTGGGGTTTGCTTTATGGGCGACCTGCGTTATTCGCCCTTGGCGCCGAGCTGCTGCTCGAGCTGGGCCAGCTTGGCCTCGAGCGCGGTCAGCTTCTCGCGGGTGCGCAGCAGCACCTTGGTCTGCACGTCAAACTCTTCGCGACTGACCAGATCCAGCTTGCCCAGCTGGGACTGCAGCACCTGACGGATCTTCTTCTCCACCTCTTCACCCATGCTGCGAATGCCGGGCGGCAGGGAGTTGTGCACCTGTTTGGCGATCTCTTCCAGTTTCTTCGGGTCGATCATGTGGTTCTCCTTAAGCAATGCGCCATTCTACCGGCAATTGATCCGCTTTGCCGAGATCGAGGGTCGCTTTTTGCCAGCTGCCATAGGGGTAGTCGCTGGTCGGGTCTGGTATTCGGGATGAAGCTGTTAACCTATCGAGTCCCGTTTCTATTCCAATTCCTTGATGCTGTACACAAAAAAAGCAGATCAGATGACCGACCAGAGGCTTAATAATTGTTGCGTTGCTGTTAAGATGTACCGGTCGGGTTCTCACCCAACTCAGTCAGCATTTCATGGATAACAACTAAAAAGAGATAAGGATATGAAAAAGAAGCTAATTTACGCCGCAGTTGTCAGTGCTATGCTGGCTGGCTGTGGTGGCAGTGACGATAACAAAGGCGACACCTCCAGCTATCTCGACTATCTGTTGACCGGTTCCAACGCCGTGCGCCCCAGTGCTCTGGCAGCCCGGGCCAGCGATGGCACCCTGAAATTCTCCACCGAAACGGCAGATCTCTCCAACCCGGTCTCGGCCATGTCGACCCTGGATGGCTGGTCCACGACCCAGGCTATCCAGATCGTGCCCGTGACGTCATCCGGCATCCAGGTGCAGGCCCCGGCCGCGGCGGAGTTTGCCGCCTCGGTCGCGCCGCTCTACCTGCTGGAGCTGAGCTTTGACAGCGCAGCCCTGCGCCCGAACGGCGTGAAGAAGGTGCTGACCTACGGGGTGGACTTCGTGGTGGCCGCTGCGGCCGGCAAGCTGAACCTGGTGCCGCTCAAGCCGCTGAATCCCTCCTCCTACTACATGATCGTGGCCACCGACTCCCTCAAGGACAGCAGCGGCAACGCGGTCAAGGCCGGCAACGACTACGGCAACTACAAGAACAACGTCGGCAGCAATGCCCAGGAGCAGACCATCAACGGTCTGATCGCCCTGCAGGAAGGGCTGTTCAAGGCTGCCACCGGCGTCTCCACCGATCACGTCATCTTCTCCGACTGGTTCGGTACCCAGTCCGGTGCCGATGTGCTGGTGGCGGTGAAAGGGGCGGCGGCGTCCGTGCTGAAGAGCCCGACCCTGGATGCGGCCGCCCTGTGGAAGCAGGATGCCAAGGGCAACACCAGTCTGCCGGGTACCTATACCCTGAGCGTGACCGGCAGCAATGCCTTCCTGACCCAGCTGGACGCCGAGCAGTTCCTGCCGCAAGAGCAGAAAGATGCGATCGCCACTGCCTTTGGCCCCGGTGCTCCGCTCAACCCGATTGCTCAAGCGACCAAGGTCTATACCGGCACCGTCAAGCTGCCATACTTCCTTGCCTCACCGGCCACCGCCGGTTCCTGGGACAAGGCCAAGACCCAGTCCTGGCACGGCGCCATCCCCAGCCTGTATGCCATCGCCAATGCCCTGAAAGCGTCCGACAGCGAAGTGATCGCCGGGCTGGTGGGCGCGGGTGTGGATCCGGCCCTGCTGGCGACGCTGATTGCCGATCCGACCCGTCAGGCTGAGTTGCTGGCCGAGGCGAGCAAGCTGATCGGGGTGACTCTCACCTCCGGCGGCAAGCCGCTGGATGCCGAGCAGAACATCGGTCGCTTCAACCCGCTGCCCATGCTGGAAGAGGTGCAGTCGGTGCCGATGCGCGTCTTCGCCAAGGATGCCCTCAACACCATCACCGACGTGATCATCTACCAGCACGGCGTGACTTCGGTGAAAGAGAACGCCTATGCACTGGCGCTGGGCCAGATCTATGCCGGTATGCAGGCAGGCAAGAAGGTGGCGCTGGTGGTGATCGATCACCCGCTGCACGGTGAGCGCGGCTTCGCCTTGAGCGGCAGCATGGCGACCGTGACCACCTCCGACAACCCGACCCCGTATCTGAACCTGAGCTACCTGACCGTGGCCCGCGACAACCTGAAACAGAGCGTGGCGGATCTGCTGGGCCTGCGTCTGGCGGTCGGTCTGGCCAATGCCAAGGGTGCCATCGGCACTGCCGGCAGCCTCAAGGTACACTTCCTGGGCCACTCCCTGGGTGCCATCTCCGGTACCAACTTGCTGGCGGTTGCCAACCAGCCCATCGGTAATGCGCAGGCGGATGCCCTGTTCAAGTTCGACACCGGCGGCCTGGCCATGCCGGGTGGCGGCATCGCGCCGCTGCTGCTGAACTCGCCGACCTTCGGCCCGACCATCAAGATGGGCGTGCTGACCAGCGGCAGTGCCGAGCTGAAAGCGGGCTTCACCGCTTACGCGCCCAACTGCAAGACCGCGGTGCCGACCTGTTTCGTCAACGAGTTCCTGCCAAGCCTGAGCACCACCCAGCAGGCGGCGGCGGCCAGCACGTTGCAGAGCTACAGCTTCGCGGCCCAGTCGGTGCTGGATTCGGCTGACCCGATCAACCTCGGCCGCGGCATCCAGAGCAGCTTCCCGCTGTTCGCCACCGAGATCGTCGGCGATGGCGCCCTGAGCCTGTCTGACCAAGTGATCCCGAACAGCATCGCCTCCGCCCCGCTGGGTGGTACCGAGCCGCTGTTCAAGGTGCTGGCACTGCAGCCGCTGACCGCCACCGGTGCGGCCAGCCACAACGCGGCCCGCTTCTTGGCCGGTGGCCACAGCTCGCTGCTGGCGCCGGACGAGAACTTCGACCCGAGCGGCGATGTGACCACCGAGATGCAGTCCCAGTTCGCCAGCTTCTTCATGAGCGGCGGTACTGCGGTCAAGGTGACCAACGGCAGCCTGCTCAAGCAGTAAGCCAGTCGGCCAATAAAAACGCCGCCCTCGGGGTGGCGTTTTGTTTTCCAGCATCGCACTTGTCGCCGGTTCAGGCTGGTCTGGTTGGTGGCCGCTCAGGCTGCCGAGCAGCTTGCTGCACCTCGATGATCACTAGCACTCAGGCGGGCTGGTGGTGTCTGTCCAGCCAGCCCTGCAGCAGCCCGACCAGCAGACCGGCCAGGTGGGCCATGTTGGCGGTGCGGGTGCCGAGCAGATCGAAGAAGCCGAGTGCCAGCCAGAACAGCATGAAGCCCATCAGCGCCGGTGGCAGGGTGAGGCCACAGGCCGGCTGCAACTTGCTGCGCAGCCAGCAGTAGCCGAGCAGGGCATAGACCACCCCGGAGAGGCCGCCAAACAGCGGGCCGCTGGCGAAGAACTCGGCCAGGTTGGGCAGGGCGGCGCCTACCAGCAGCAGGATCAGCAGCTTGCCGCTGCCGAGCCGTTGTTCGATCTGGCCCCCCAGATACCACCACCACAGCAGGTTGAACACCAGGTGCAGCACCGAGAAGTGGATGAAGGCCGGGGTGAAGTAGCGCCACGCCTGCCAGTCGGTGAACTGGGCCAGGGTCGGGTGGAACGCCAGCTCATCGAAGATCGGCAGGCCGATGGCATCGAGCCCGTAGATGGCCAGACAGGCGATGATCACCACCAGGGTCAACGGCCCGGCCTGATGCAGGAAGTCGGTGACCGGGTCGGTCATCCCCTTGCTGTAGTCGATGCGGGCATCGGCCCGGCCGGATTGCCAGGAGGCTTCCATGTAGCGGGGGTGGGTCGGCTCGGCCAGGAAGCGTTTCACCTCCAGCTGGGCCTGGGCGAGGCGCTGTTCGTCCGCCAGCCAGACCGAGACGCCAAGCTCGGACTGGGTCAGCTCGCACGAGATGCCGAGGGTGGAGAGATAGTCCACCAGCGCCTGGGCCATGCGGGCATTGTCGAGCACCAGCAGCTGGATCATGCGTCGCCCGCCTGGATCGGGAACTCCCTGCGCCACGCCTCGAAGCCGCCATCCAGGCTATAGACCTCATCGTACCCCTGTTGCAGCAGGTACTGGGCGGCGCCCTGGCTGCTGTTGCCGTGATAGCACATCACGATCACCGGGGTATCGAAGTCCACCTCGTTCATGAAACGCACCAGGGTGCCATTGGTGAGGTGGAAGGCGCCGACCGCGTGGGCCGTCTCGAATGACTGGGGGTCGCGAATATCCACGAGGCGGGCTGCACCGGCGGCAAGCTTCTGGTGGGCATCATGGGCACTGATATGGGCAAACTGGTCCATTAACATGTCCTGCGAATAGGTGATTGAGGGTCAGTTTACCGCAAGCGGGGGCCGGCGCTAAGCCCGCAATGTGTCCGGTTATTGTCGTGACCGATCGCAATTTCCTTCAATACCGGGGGCGGGGTGCCGGCTAGGCTGGGGGCTCCTTTTGCTGCTACGAGCGTTATTCATGGAGACGAGTCTGCTGTTATCCATGGCCGGGTTTGCCCTGGCCATGTCCATCACCCCGGGGCCGGTCAATCTGGTTGCCCTCGGCAGCGGCGCCAGGCACGGCTTTGCGGCCAGCCTGCGGCACGTGGTCGGGGCCACCCTGGGGTTCATTCTGTTGCTGCTGTTGATGGGACTGGGGTTGGGCGCCACCCTGCTGCAGTGGCCGCTGGCGGCGGAGCTGCTGCGCTGGGCCGGGGTGATCTTTCTCGGCTGGATGGCCTGGCAGCTGCTGGTGGACAGCGGCCGGGTAGAAGGGGTTGACGGGGTGGCGCCCTCCTTCTGGTACGGGGCACTGATGCAGTGGCTCAATCCCAAGGCCTGGCTCGCCGCCAGCATGGGGATGGGCGCCTATGGCAGTGCGGGCGGGGTGGGGCAGGTGGCCCTGTTCAGCGGCCTCTACCTGGTCATCTGTCTCGGCTCTATCGCTTGCTGGGCCTATGCCGGCAGCCGATTGCAGGGGGTGCTGCTCGCGCCGCAGCGGCTGCGCTGGTTCAACCGGGCGATGGCGCTGTTGCTGCTGCTTTGCGCCGCCTATCTGGTGCGTTAGCCCAGCCGGGTCAGCTGATTGCGGTAGTGCCCCGGGGTGGCGGCCACCCGCCGCTTGAACTGGCGCTGGAAGTGGGCCTGATCGGCAAAACCGCTGGCCAGCGCCACCTCCGCCAGCGGCTCTCCCCGCTTGAGCAGGGTGCGGGCATGGCGGATGCGCTGATCGAGCAGGTAGGCGTGGGGCGTCATGCCGTAATGGCGGCTGAAGCTGCGCACGAAGTGGGAGGGGGTGAGCCCGGCCACCGCACTCAATTGAGCGAGGGTGAGAGGGCTGCTGCAGTCGTCCTGCATCAGTTCGGCGGCCCGCTGCAGGTGCTGCGGCGGCCGATCGTCCCAGCTGGCCGGGGTGAGCCTGGCCAGTAGCTGGCGACTGAACTGGTGGCAGGCCACCTCGCGCGCGAGCGGATCCTGCTCCTGCCACAGCTGCCGGTGGAGCCGGCACAGCCCCTGGTAGAGCAGGGGATCCTGGCTTGCGGTCATGTCGAAGGGACGAAACGTGTCGCCCAGCCCCGCCTCTTCCTGCTGGCGCTGCAGCCAGCCGGTGTTGAGGTAGAACATCAGATAGGACCAGGGCTCATCCGCAACGGGGTTGCAGGCGTGCACCTCCTCCGGGTTCATCAGCACCAGGTGGCCGCGGCCGACCTCCTGCCGGCTGCGCTGGTTGAGGTAGTGGCTGTGGCCGCCGGTGATGGCGCCGATGGAGAAGTGGGGGTGGCTATGTTTGTCGTAGCAGACGCGGCGGCCATCCTGCACCGCCCGCGCCTCGATGAAAGGCAGGGCCGGATCGTGCCAGAAACTGTGGTGATCCGGCGCCGTGTCGGCCCTGCTCATGGGTCAGCCGCCGAGATAAGCCTGGCGGACGGCCGGGTTGGCCAACAGGGCAGCCCCCGTGTCCTGCAGTACCACGTGGCCGTTCTCCAGCACATAGCCGCGATCGGCCAGCTTGAGCGCCTGGTTGGCGTTCTGCTCCACCAGGAAGATGGTCATGCCGTCGCGGCGCAGCTGCTCTATGGTGTCGAAGATCTGCTGGATGACGATGGGGGCCAGCCCCAGCGAGGGTTCATCCAGCAGCAGCAGGCGCGGCTTGCTCATCAGGGCGCGGCCGATGGCCAGCATCTGCTGCTCGCCGCCGGACATGGTGCCGGCGCGCTGCTCCAGGCGCTCGTGCAGGCGGGGGAACAGGGTGAAAATCTGATCCAGCAGGCCGCGCTGCTCGGCCTTGTCGACGAAGAAGGCCCCCATCAGCAGGTTCTCCTCCACCGTCAGGCGAGCGAAGATGCGGCGCCCCTCCGGCACCACGGCGATGTCCTTGCGCATGATGCGGGCGGTGGAGAGCGAGTCTATCTGCTCTCCCTCGAACCAGATGGAGCCACTGCTGGGCTTGGGTTCGCCGCACAGGGTCATCAGCAAGGTGGTCTTGCCGGCGCCGTTGGCACCGATCAGGGTGACGATTTCCCCCTCTTTTACCTGGACGCTGACGTCGTGCAGCGCCTGAATTTTGCCGTAGTGGGTCGATACGTTGCGAAGTTCTAACATCTTTTTGTCCTTACGACTCGCCCAGATAGGCCTTGATCACTGCCGGATTGCTGCGGATCTCGTCCGGCTTGCCGTGGGCCAGCGGGGTGCCCTGGTTGACCACGAAGATGCGGTTGGAGATCTCCATCACCAGCTTCATGTCGTGTTCGATCAGCAGCACCGAGACCCCGAACTCGTCCCGCAGGTTGGAGATGAGCTCGTTCAGCTCATCGGTCTCGTGGGGGTTGAGGCCGGCGGCCGGCTCGTCCAGCATCAGCAGCTCGGGCCGGGTCGCCATGCAGCGGGCAATCTCGAGCCGGCGCTGCTGGCCATAGGCCAGGTTGCCGGCGGCGCGGTTGGCGAGATCCTTGAGCCCCACCTTCTCCAGCCAGAAGGCGGACTGCTCCAGCCCCTCCCGCTCGGCGCGGCGAAAGGCCGGGGTCTTGAACAGCCCGGCCAGAAAGCCGGTGTTGAGGTGCCTGTGCTGGGCCACCAGCAGGTTTTCCACCGCTGTCATGTCCTTGAACAGTCGCACGTGCTGAAAGGTGCGCACTATCCCCTTGCGGGCGATGAGGTGGCCGGGCAGCCCCTGGATCTCCTCACCCTTGTAGCGGATGATGCCGCCGCTCGGGCGGTAGAAGCCGGTCAGGCAGTTGAAGACGGTGGTCTTGCCCGCCCCGTTGGGGCCTATGATGGAGATCACCTCCCCCTTGTCCACGTCCAGCTTGACGCCGTTGACGGCCAGCAACCCTCCGAAGCGCATCGACAGATCAGAGACTTCCATTAACTTCTGATTTGCACTCATTTTTTCAACTCCAGATGCGGACGGGTCATCGGCAGCAATCCCTGTGGCCGCCAGATCATCATGAACACCATCAAGAGGCCGAACATCAGCATGCGGTACTCGTTGAACTCGCGCGCCAGCTCAGGCAGCACCGTCATCACGATGGCGGCCAGCACCACCCCGATCTGGGAGCCCATGCCGCCCAGCACCACGATGGCGAGCACGATGGCCGACTCGATAAAGACGAAGGACTCCGGACTGATGAAGCCCTGGCGCGAGGCGAAGAAGCTGCCGGCGAAGCCTGCAAAACAGGCACCAATGGTGAAGGCGGTCAGCTTGATAATGGTGGGGTTGAGCCCCAGCGACTTGCAGGCGATCTCGTCTTCCCGCAATGCCTCCCAGGCGCGGCCGAGCGGCATGCGCAGCAGGCGGTTGATGACGAACAGGGTGGCGATCACCAGCACCAGCGCCATCAGGTAGAGGAAGATCACCTTGTGGTTGGCGTTGTAGGCGATGCCGAAGAACTCGTGGAAGGTCTCGAAGCCGCCATCCTTGACGGTGCGGTTGAACTCCAGACCGCCCAGGGTCGGCTTGGGAATGCCGGAGATGCCGTTGGGGCCGCCAGTCAGGCTGGTCATGTTGTTGAGCAGGATGCGGATGATCTCGCCAAAGCCCAGGGTGACGATGGCCAGATAATCCCCCCGCAGCCGCAACACCGGGAAGCCGAGCAAAAAGCCGAAGGTGGCGGCCGTCAGCCCGGCGATGGGCAGGCACTCCCAGAAGCTGAGCCCGAAGTAGGTGTTGAGCAGGGCATAGCTGTAGGCGCCGACCGCGTAGAAGCCGACATAGCCGAGATCCAGCAGGCCGGCGAGGCCGACCACCACGTTCAGGCCGAGACCCAGCATGATGTAGATGAGGGCCAGGGTGGCCAGATCGATGGCACCGCGCGAGGCCATGAAGGGCCAGCTCACTGCGAACAGCAGCACCAGCACGGCAGTGATGTTGTAGAGGCGTGGCGCCTCCTCCTGACTCGGCAGCACCAGCTTGGTGAAGCCGACCGAGAAGCCGCTGATGGAGGCCTGGAACAGCCGGCTTATCTGGCCGCGCAGCAGCTGGAACCAGAACACCAGGGTGGCGCCGCCCAGCAGCCAGGCCAGCGACACGTCGAGCCGGCTGGTCACCAGCAGGCGGGTGCCGTCGGTTTCGAGCTTGAAGCCGAGCAGCCAGAAGGAGAGCACCAGCAGCACCAGGCTGGCGATGCAGGCATGAACCAATTGACGTTTCATCATACCTTCTCGACCTCCGGGCGACCCAGAATGCCGGTGGGCATGAACAGCAGCACGCCGATCAGCAGGGCAAAGGCCATCACATCCTTGTACTCGGTGCTGAGGTAGCCGGCGGTGAGCGCCTCGACCACGCCGAGCAGCAGGCCGCCCAGCACGGCGCCGGGAATGCTGCCGATACCGCCCAGCACCGCCGCAGTGAAGGCTTTCAGCCCGGCCATGAAGCCGAGGTAGGGGTTGATGACGCCGTAATACATGCCGAGCAGCACGCCGGCGACGGCGGCCAGGGTGGCCCCCAGCACGAAGGTGATGGAGATGACCACGTGGGTGTCTATCCCCAGCAGGTTGGCCATCTTGATGTCTTCCGAACAGGCGCGGCAGGCGCGGCCCATGCGGGAGCGACCGATGAACTGGGTCAGTGCCAGCATGGTGATGAAGGTGACCACGAAGATGATGAGCTGCATCCAGGAGAGGCTGGCCTGGAAGCCGTCGGCTTCACCCAGGGTCCAGCCGCCGGAGATCAGGGTGGGCATGGCGATGTCGCGCGAGCCCTGGGCCATCCGCATCATGTTCTGCAGGAAGATCGACATGCCGATGGCGGAGATGAGGGGGATCAGCCGGTTGCCGCCCCGCAGTGGGCGGTAGGCGACCCGCTCTATGGTCCAGCCATAGGTGCCGGTGATGACGATGCTGACCAGGAAGGCGCCCCCCAGCAGCAAGAAGGTGCTGTCGATGCCCATCATCATGAGCCCCGCCATCACCATGAAAGCGACATAGGAGCCGATCATGTAGACCTCGCCGTGGGCGAAGTTGATCATGCCGATGATGCCATAGACCATGGTGTAGCCGATGGCGATCAACGCATAGGTGCTGCCTATGGTTAACCCGTTCAGCAACTGCTGAACCAGGTAAAGGAAGTGTTCGGACATACTGCGTTCCCTGTACTTGCCCGCAAAGAAAGGAGGGGTGACTCATGTCACCCCGACCGGCAGATTATTTGACTTGAGTGGAGGTACCGTCGGCGTGCCACTGGAACACACCGAATTCAAAGCCTTTCAGGTCGCCACTCGGAGCCCAGCTCAGGGTGCCCATGACGGTATCGATCGGTGCGGCCTTGATGGCGGCAGCAACGGCAGCCGGGTCATCCTCACCCGCCTTGGCGATACCGGCAGCCAGGGTTTGCACCGCGGCATAGGTGGTCCACACGAACGGACCGGAGGAGTCCTGGCCCTTGGCCTTGAACGCAGCCACCAGCGGGGCGTTGGCCGGCACCAGATCATATTTGTTCGGCAGGGTCACCAGCAGGCCTTCGGAGGCTGGGCCGCCGATGGCGGAGATGTCCTTGTTGCCGACCCCTTCCGGACCCATGAACTTGGCCTTGAGGCCCTTCTCGCCAGCCTGACGCAGGATCAGACCCAGCTCGGGGTGATAACCACCGTAGTAGACGAAGTCGACGTTCTCTTTTTGCAGCTTGGCGATCAGGGCAGAGAAGTCCTTGTCGCCGGCGGTGATGCCTTCAAACGCCACCACCTTGACGCCGGCCTTGTCCAGCGCCGCTTTCACGCTGGAGGCGATGCCTTCGCCGTACTGTTTCTTGTCGTGAATGACGGCCACGCGCTTGGGCTTGACCTGCTCGATGATGTACTTGGCGGCAGTCGGACCCTGGTCGCTGTCCAGGCCGATGGTACGCAGCACCAACTGATAGCCGCGCTCGGTGATCTTGGGGTTGGTGGAGGCCGGAGTGACCATCAGCACGCCTTCATCTTCATAGATGTCGGAAGCGGGCAGGGTGTTGTCGGAGCAAAGGTGGCCGACCACGAACTTGACGCCGTCGTTGATCACCTTGTTGGCGACCGCCACGGCCTGCTTGGGATCGCAGGCGTCGTCATAGATGACGGCTTCGATCTGCTTGCCCTTGATGCCACCGGCCTTGTTGATCTGCTCGACTGCCATCTTGCCGCCGGTGAACTGCATGTCGCCGTACTGGGCGACCGGGCCGGTGACCGGACCGGCGATGCCGATCTTGATTGTGTCCGCCGCGTGGACCAGTGATACCGATCCGAACAGGGCCATAGAAACCGCTGTCCTGACTGCCATTTTGCTCAACTTATTCATCGATTCGTCCCTTAATCAGTGGATTGTTTCATTTTCCGTGTGCCATTCCGAACCGTGATCCCGCCAGTCCGGCAATAGGTATGGTTCTATCATTCCTCGCTGGGCAATAACAAGCTGTTAAAGATACTAACCAGAGAGGGTGGAATAGTGCTTTTTTGAAACAAATAACCAATATTGAAATCTGATTTAGATATTGATGCTAAAGGTGTTGATTAACATCTTCTCAACAAGGTGTGCTTTCGATAAATGATAGATGAAAAAACTGACGATATTTTACCCTGACACTGCTCCCATTTTGACCAAAATCCGTTTGCGCAAATAGAAATGAGCGCCTAGATTAGCCAGCATTGACAATTCATTGGCAGTGCTCGTTAAAATCAAGCCTTTATTCGGGAAATCTGCTAATGTTCCGCCTTTGATCTTCAGGAGACAGAGATGGCCACTATCAAGGATGTCGCCTCCCGCGCAGGCGTATCCATCTCCACCGTCTCACATGTACTCAATCACACCCGTCGGGTCAGCGAAGACGCAACCCAAAAAGTGCTTGAGGCGGTGGCAGAACTCAACTACGCGCCCAACTCGGTAGCGCGCAGCCTCAAGATAAACTCGACCAAGACCATCGGCATGCTGGTGACCACCAGTGCCAACCCCTTCTTTGCGGAAGTGGTGCAAGGGGTGGAGGCGTACTGCTTCGAGCAGGGCTACAGCCTGATCCTCTGCAATACCGAGAACCAGCCGCCCCGTCAGCAGCACTACCTGCGCATGCTGATGGAGAAGCGGGTCGACGGTCTGCTGGTGTTGGGAACCGACATCGATACCCCGCTGCGCGACATGCTGCGCATCCATAAGAACGTGCCGCAAGTGGTGCTGGACTGGGGTACCGAGTGTGACTTTGCCAACGTCATCAACGACAACGCCCGCATCGGTGCGCGCCTGGCCGTGCGCCACCTGCTGGAGCAGGGTCACCGCGACATCGTCTGCATCACGGGTCAATTGGCCAAGCCGACCACCCAGCAGCGGCTGGACGGGGTGCGCGATGCCCTGGGCGAGCAGGGGCTGACCCTGAAAGACGAGCAGATCTTCGAAGGGGATTACGAGAGCCAGAGCGGATTCGATGCCATGCAGCGGATCCTGGCCCTCAAGCCGCGGCCGACCGCGGTGTTTGCCTTCGACGATCCCATGGCGATCGGCGCCATCTGCGCCGCCTGGGAAGCCGGGGTCAAGGTGCCGGACGATATCTCCATGATCGGTTATGACGACGTGGAGATGGCGCGCTTCTCCAGCCCGCCGCTGACCACCATTCGCCACCCCAAGGCCGAGCTCGGTCTGCTGGCGGTGCAGCAGCTGGTGAGCCGGATCCGCAACAAGGAGCTGGAAGTCGAATCGATGACGGTCCAGCCGGAGCTGATCGTCCGCCGCTCGGTCAAGTCCCTGCGCTGATCGCGCCACGGCATAGCCATCAACAAGAAAACCCCCTCGCCAGCGAGGGGGTTTTTGTTTGGCCCGCGTTTATTGCAAGGGCGGCCAGTACTCCTTGTTGGCGGCGATCAGGTCGTCCAGGATGGCTTTGGCTACCGAGGCGCTCGGCACCGTCTTGGAGAGGGTGATCGCCTGCCACAGCTTCTGATAGGAGCGCTCGATCCACGCCTCCACCACCAGCTTCTCGACGGCCACCTGCTGGCCCATCATGCCCTGCTGGAACAGCGGAATGTTGCCCACCTGCAGTGGCTCGGGGCCGCTGCTGCCCACCAGACAGGGGATCTCGACCATGGCCTCCGGGTCGAAGTTGGGGATGGCGCCCCGGTTCGGCACGATCAGCAGCATCCGCTCCTGGGTGTTGAAGGCGATGGCGGTGGCCAGATCCACTATGTAGGAGGCGTGCTCGTCGATCTCCAGCTCGCCGGCCGCGGCGTTGCCGGCCGCCACGATGGCGCGGCAGGCGCTGAACACGTGCTTCTCGCGGTGTTCCATCACCTCGTTGGCGCGGGTGTGCTCCGGATTGGAGTGGGCCACCACATAGTCGGGGTAGAGGTAGTACTTCAGATAGGTGTTGGGCAGGGTGTCCGGATCAAGAGCCCACACATCCTTGGCCTTGGCGAAGGTATCGTTCCAGCTGGCCTCGGCGTGGCCGGCCTGCTTGGGTACATAGCCGTGCTTGGCCACGTGGGCCTTGATGGCCGGCATCAGGTCGTTGCCCGCCAGATCCTCGATGCGGGTCCACCAGCCGAAGTGATTGAGACCGTAGTAGCGAACCCGCATCTCCTTGCGTGACGGCAGGCCGGCGATCTGGGCCATCTGTCCCTCGATGCCGATGGGCATGTCGCAGATGTTGAGGATCCTGGCGTGGGGGCGCAGGCGACGGGTCGCCTCGGCCACGATGGCGGCCGGGTTGGAGTAGTTCAGCATCCAGGCATCCGGCGAGTACTGCTCCATGTAGTCGACCAGCGCCAGCACGCCGCCGATGGAGCGCATGCCGTAGGCGATGCCGCCCGGGCCGCAGGTCTCCTGGCCGACCACGCCATGGCGCAGCGGGATCTTCTCGTCCAGCTCGCGCATGGGGTACTTGCCGACCCGGATGTGGGCCATCACGAAGTCCACCCCGCTGAAGGCTGCCTTGGGGTCGGTGCCATAGCTGAAGGCGATGTCAGGGGCCTGCTCCCGCAGCAGGACGCGGCAGGCTTCGGCGATCACCTCCTGGCGGGCGCCATCGTTGTCGTAGAACTTGATCTCCCGCAGCGGGAAGCGGTGCTGGTTCTCCAGCAGCATGAGAACGATGCCCGGGGTAAAGGTGCTGCCACCGCCGGCAATGACGACAGAGAATTTTTTCATGATCATGACTCCGTTACGAAAGAAGAGGAGGAGGGGTTGTTCATCAGGCTCTCCATGTTTTCCCTTAGCTGGGGCACATGCAGACCGATAATGATCTGGATGCTGTCACCGTGGCGGACCACGCCGTGGGCACCCAGTTGTTTGAAAGCATCATCTGGTGCCACCAGGCTCGCATCACGCAGCGATATGCGCAGCCGGGTAGCGCAGTTGTTCAGGCTGTTGATATTTTCCGCGCCACCGAGCGCCGCCAGAATATGGCCGGCAATATCATAGCCGCGCTGTTTTTTGGCGGCCTGATAATCGGCCTTGGAATACAGTTTTATTTCGCTTTCATCCCGCCCAGGGGTTTTCAAATTGAATTTCAGAATGAGCGTGCGGAATATCAGGAACCAGATCCCGGTAAAGGTCAGCCCGATGGCAATCTGGGTAAACATCATGCCGGCGTGATTGTGGAACATGGGGATCCAGTTCTGCGGCAGGAACTGGTCGAGCAGACCACCGCCCATGTTGCCGACGACCCCGAACAGGTACATAACGGTCGCCATGGTGGCCGCCAGCAGGGCATGGATGGCGAACAGCAGAGGCGAGATGAAGAGGAAGGTGAACTCGAGCGGCTCGGTGATCCCCACCAGCATGGCGGTCAGGGTGGCCGGGATCAGCAGGCCGGCCACCTTGGCCTTGTTCTCTTTGGCGGCGGTGGCGTAGATGGCGAGCGCAATTCCCATGGCCCCGAAGATCTTGGAGTTGCCGTGCAGGGCGAAGCCGCCCTGGGGGAACAGCTCGATCAGCGGCCGGGTGCTCTGGCTGAACTCCAGCATGTGCTGGGCCCAGTAGAGCTGGATACCGCCTTCCACCGCGGCCGGGCCGAAGATGAAGGGGCCGTAGATGAAGTGGTGCAGGCCGGTCGGGATCAGAATCCGCTCGAGGAAGGTGTAAACCCAGACGCCGAGCGGGCCGGAGACCAGCATGAACTCCTGCAGGGAGGCGATGCCCATCTGTACCTTGGGCCAGCCCTGCAGGGTCAGCCAGGCGCAGGGGATCATCACGAAGAAGGCGACGATGGTGACGAACGAACTGCCCTGGAAGATGCCGAGAAAGACCGGCAGCTGCCGATCGAACAACCGGTTGTGCAGGGCGGTGACGATGCCGGAGATGGCGATGGCGCCTATGATGCTGGTGTCCAGGGTCTTGATGCCGGCCACCATGGCCAGCCCGCTCTCGCCACCCACCGCCTGGTTGAAGTCGACCCCGAAATAGTCGCCCCAGGTCATCCCCATGGCATTGATGAAGTAGTTCCAGGTCATGAAGCTGACCAGCACGGAGAGGCAGGCGCGGGCCTGAGCCTTGTTTGCCAGACCGATCGGCAGGCCGATGGCAAATATCAGCGGCATATTTCGAAATACCGTCCAGCCACCCTCTTCAATAATATGAACTATTTGAAAAAACAGTCCCTGAGGATTGGCCAGCGTCTCTCCCACGAACATGGGATTTTTCAGCATGATTGCAATGCCTACCACCATACCTGCGAATGGAAACAGTAATACAGGCGTAAACATTGCCCCGCCAAAACGTTGAATTTGACTGAGCATATAGCGTCCCTTTTTATTAGAGAATTGTCTGACTGCTGTTGTCGTATTGCTGAATTGAACCTAACAACAAGCGATCAGGCCCTCATGAAATATGTGGTGGTTATGTGATCCGGCGCATGCACTTATTTAGACAAAGAGATCTAAATTTTGCGATATTGTTGTACGTCTTGTTTTTGTGACGTTTTTATCGGGTTATTTGAATTTAAAATTGTTTATTTTCAGCTGGTTGAAATAAAGGCGATCGAATTGGTCGCCACCCGGGCTGGGTAAAGAGAGGTCTAGCTGTGATCTACAAATCGGTGGCGGATCGGTTGCGTATCCGGGTCAACGGGGCGGATTGCCGGGTGGGGGATGTCCTGCCGAGCGAGAAAACCCTGGCGAGTCAGTTCGGGGTATCGCGGATGACGGTGCGCAAGGCGGTGGACATGCTGATCGAGTGGGGGCTGGTGGAGCGGCGCCATGGCAGCGGCACCTACGTGACCAAGAAGGACGTGCAGCACGAGACCAAGGGGCTGAGCGGTTTCACCGAGCTGATGCGTGAACAGGGCCGCAGCCTGACCAGCGAGGTGCTGGAGTTTCGCACCATGCCGGCCCCGCCCGCCATCGCCAGCCAGCTCAGGATCAAGGTGAACGAGCCGGTCTACTTTTCCAATCGGGTGCGCTCGGTGGACGGCCGGGCCCTGCTGGTGGAGGAGAGCTACATGCCGGTGCGGCTGTTTCGCACCCTCTCGGTGGCCCATCTGGAGGGATCCAAGTTCGCCTACATCGAGAACGAGTGCCAGCTCCCCATCGCCGGCAACTACGAGAGCTTCAGCGCCGTGCTGGCCGACCGGCGCATGGCCGAGCTGCTGCACATCGAGCAGGGGGCGCCCATCCTGCGGCTCACCTCGCTCTCATACGGTGAGAACGGCGAGTTTCTCAACTACTCCATCATGTTCCGCAATGCCAACGACTATCACGTCGACTACCACCTGCGCCGCGCCCGCGGCTAACCTACCCCCTCATCTTGCTATGTATGCCAACCCCCTCGCCAGCGAGGGGGTTTTTGTTTGATGGGCCCTGAATGGACGCCTCAGGCCTTGAGGCCGAGCCGCTTGGCGAGGCGGTGCAGGTTGCCGCTGTCGAGCTCCAGTGCGCGGGCGGTAGCGGCCCAGTTGCCGTTGTGGGCGGCCAGGGTCTGCTCGATCAGCGCAAGCTGGAAGGCGTCGGTGGCGGCCCGCAGGCCGAGGCCGCCGGGCAAGGGGGTCATTGGCGCCATGGCGGGGCTGGTGGAGGGGGGCAGGGGGCCGGCCGCCAGGTTGAAGTGATGGCTGGCGAGAGTCGGGGTCTGGCTGCCCTGTTCGGCCCGCGCCAGCACGGCGGCGCGGTGGATGGCGTGCTCGAGTTCCCGCACGTTGCCGGGCCAGTCGTGGCGCTCGAGCAGTTGCAGCGCCTGTGGCTGGATGCGCAGCTGCTCCAGCCCCAGGCTGAGCCGGCAGCGCTCGCAAAAATAACCGGCCAGCAGGGGAATGTCGCCGGGGCGCTCGCGCAGTGCCGGGGCGTGGATCGGAAACACGCTCAGCCGGTGGTAGAGGTCGGCCCGGAACTGCCCCTCGACCACCGCCTGCTTCAGATCCCGGTTGGTGGCCGCCAGGATGCGCACGTTCACCTTGAGCGGGGTGTCGTCACCGATCCGCTGCAGATCGCCGTATTGCAGCACTCGCAGCAGCTTGGCCTGCAGCGGCAGGGAGAGCTCGCCGATCTCATCGAGGAACAGGGTGCCCTGATCCGCCAGCTCGAACTTGCCCGCCCGGTTGTGGATGGCGCCGGTGAAGGCTCCCTTCACGTGGCCGAACAGCTCACTTTCGGCCACCGACTCCGGCAGGGCGGCGCAGTTGAGGTAGACCAGCGGGGCCTTGGCGCGCTGAGAGCCGCGATGCACCGCCTTGGCGATCAGCTCCTTGCCGACCCCGGTCTCCCCCAGGATCAGCACGTTCAGCTCCGAGTTCGCCACCACCTCGATCTCGTGGCGCAGCCGGGCCATGGCGGGGGACTGGCCGATCATCTCCGGCTGCTCAGGGCCGGGCCGTGTGCCGGGGACCAGCGGCTCGCTGCTCTGGCGGGCGAGCCGCTCCAGCAGCAGGGCGTTGTTGAGGGCGGCGGCGGCCAGGGCGCCTACCAGCCGCAGCTCCTCATCGCTGATGGCGTCGAACTGGGTCGGGTTCATGCCGTCTATGGTCAGCGCACCGATCAGCGCCTGATCCGAGAACAGCGGCAGACCGACGCAGGCGTGCACCTTGAAGTCGTCGTGATCCGGCAGCAGGCCGTCATAGGGGTCGGGCAGGCTGCTGTCGGCGGGGAAGCGCACCACGTCGCCGGCGCGGGCGATGGCCTCCATGCGCGGGTGATCCTTGAGGGCGAAGCGGCGCCCCAGCACGTCCTGCATCAGGCCGTCGATGGCCAGCGGGATGAACTGGCCCCCCTCGTAGCGCAGCAGGGCCGAGGCATCCGAGTTCAGCAGGCTGCGCACGCTCTGGATCAGGCGGTGGAAGCGGTCCTGATGGGAGATGCCGAGTTGCAGGTCGAGGGCGATGCGCGCCAGGCTGTCGGTCGAGATCACGATGATTGTCCAAATGACAGTGTGTTTGTGTTTTTGACTATAATTAGTGGTTGTCTAAATGACAATGAAAGATTTGAGTTGTCAATAAAAACAACATGTTATGAGTTGGCACATCCTCTGCAATAGCTGGTTCAGTCGAACATACACTATTGCATTCGAGGAACTGCCTGATGAGCATTCACGTCAAGAACAACATCCACTGGGTCGGCCAACGGGACTGGGAGGTACGCGACTTCCACGGTACCGAGTACAAGACCCACAAGGGCACCAGCTACAACAGCTATCTCATCCGCGAAGGGAAGAACGTGCTGATCGACACCGTCGATCACAAGTTCAGCCGCGAGTTCGTGCAGAACCTGGCGGCCGAGATCGATCTCGCCACCATCGACTATGTGGTGATCAACCACGCCGAAGAGGATCACGCCGGCGCCCTGACCGAGCTGATGGCCCGCATCCCAGGCACCCCCATCTACTGCACCCACAACGCCATCGACTCCATCACCGGCCATCATCACCACCCGGAGTGGAACTTCCACCCGGTCAAGACCGGTGACAGCCTGGACATCGGCAACGGCAAGCAGCTGGTATTCATCGAGACCCCCATGCTGCACTGGCCCGACAGCATGATGACCTATATGACCGAGGATGCGGTGCTGTTCTCCAACGACGCCTTCGGCCAGCACTACTGCGACGAGCACCTGTTCAACGACGAGGTGGATCAGACCGAGCTGATGGAGCAGTGCCAGCGTTACTACGCCAACATCCTCACCCCCTTCAGCCCGCTGGTGACCGCCAAGATCAAGGAGGTGCTGGGCTTCAACCTGCCGGTGAGCATGGTGGCTACCTCCCACGGCATCGTCTGGCGCGAGGACCCCACCCAGATCATCCTGAAATACCTGGAGTGGGCCGACCACTATCAGGAAGACCGCATCACCCTGTTCTACGACTCCATGTCCAACAACACCCGCATGATGGCCGACGCCATCGCCCAGGGCATCCACGAGGTGGACCCCGGCGTGGCGGTGAAGATCTACAACGTGGCCCGCCACGACAAGAACGAGATCCTGACTCAGGTGTTCCGCTCCAAGGGGATACTGGTGGGATCCTCCACCATGAACAACGTCATGATGCCTAAGGTGGCGGGCATGCTCGAAGAGATCACCGGCCTGCGTTTTCGCAACAAGCGCGCCTCGGCCTTCGGCAGCTACGGCTGGACCGGCGGTGCGGTGGACCGCATCCAGACCCGGCTGATGGATGCGGGCTTCGACATCAGCATCTCCCTCAAGGCCAAGTGGCGCCCGGATGGCTCGGCGCTGGCCGAGTGCCGCGAGCACGGCCGTCAGCTCGCCCGTCAGTGGGCACTGCATCCGCTGGACGCGCCCCGCCCGCTCGCCACCACTCAGGCGACGCCTGCCCCTGAGATGCCTGCGGCCGTGACTGCGGCGCCGAAAGCCACAGCGGCTGCCGCCGAATGGGACGACGACCAGGCCATGCTCTGCACCGTCTGCCAGTGGGTCTATGACCCGGCCCAGGGCGAGCCGGATCAGCTGGTGGCGCCGGGCACCCCCTGGGCCCAGGTACCGGACAGCTTCCTCTGCCCCGGCTGCGGTATCGGCAAGGAGGTATTCGAACCCTGCGCCGTGGAGGCCTGTGTATGAGCACAACAACGCAGAGTGACGCCGGCATCAGCCGGGAGATAGTGGTGATCGGCAGCGGCTTCGCCGCCCAGCAGCTGGTCAAGAGCCTGCGCAAGCTGGATGCCGAGCAGCCCATCCGTCTCATCACCGCCGACAGCGGTGACGAGTACAACAAGCCCGACTTGAGCCACGTGGTGAGCCGGGGCTGCGCCGCCGCAGCCATGACCCGCCAGAGCGGCAGCGACTTTGCCGAGCAGCAGCGCATCGCGCTGCTGCCCCACTGCCCGGTGCTTGGCATAGATCCCGTCCGGCGGTTGGTGCTGACCGAGCAGGGGGAATTCCCCTATGGCCAGCTGGTGCTGGCCACCGGTGCCAGTGCGGTACGCCCCGAGCTGCCGGGCAGCGAGCATCTGGTCACCCTCAACAGCCAGCAGGAGTATGCCGCCGTCGAGGGGGCAATCCAGCAGGCCCGCCGCATTCTGGTGCTGGGGGCCGGCCTCATCGGCTGCGAGCTGGCGATGGACATGGCGAGCGATGGCCGCGAGGTCACCCTGCTGGATCTGGCCGACAGCCCGCTCAGTGCCCTGCTGCCCGCCACCCTGACCCAGCCGCTGCAACAGGCGCTGCGCAGCCAGGGGGTCAGCCTGCAGTTCGGGACAGGTCTCGCCAGGATAGACGGCCAGCCGGGCGATGGCTGGCGGGTGACTCTGACCGATGGCCGCACCAGTGAGCAGGATCTGGTGATCGCCGCGATCGGCCTGCGGCCGAATCTGGCCCTGGCCCGCGGGGCCGGGCTGGCCGTGGAGCGCGGTATCCTGGTCGGCGATCGGCTGCAGACCAGCGACCCCCATATCTTCGCGCTGGGGGATTGCGTGCAGTGGCAGGGTCAGCTGCTCCCCTTCCTGCAACCAATCGTGCTGGGGGCCAATGCGCTGGCACGCACCCTGCTCGGCACGCCGACCCCGCTGGCCCTGCCGCCCATGCTGGTGAAGGTGAAGACGCCGCGCTACCCGCTGCAACTGGCGGGCCGCACCCAGGGTGAAGATCTCGCCTGGCAGTGCCGCTGGAACAGCCACGGCATGGTGGCCGAGGCGCGCGACCAAGCCGGCGAGCTGTGCGGTTTCGTGGTGGGGGGCGATCAGATGAGCGCCGCCTTCCCGCTGCTGCGTCAGCTGCCCCGTTAACCCCTTTCATTGCACCGGCCGGGTCGACCCGGCCATCTGAGGAGAACCGATATGGCCATGCAACTGATTCCGTCTCACTGGGTAGTGCGCCGCTCCACCCCCTTCTTCACCCGCCAGAACGTGCCCCAGGCCCTGCTCACCCACCACAACACCGCGGCCGGGGTGTTCGGCCAGCTCTGCGTGATGGAGGGGACCGTCACCTATCACGGCTTTGCCGACGAACAGGCCGAGGAACCCGAGATAAGCCTGGTGATCCGGGCCGGGGAGTTTGCCACCAGCCCGCCCCAGTACTGGCACAGGGTCGAGCTGTCGGAGGATGCCCGCTTCAACATCCACTTCTGGGCCGAGCAGGCCGAATCCGACCAGCCGCTGTTCAACAGCCGCAAGGCATAAGGTGCAACCATGGGGAGGGGCATTGGGCGCAAATGTCCCCCTCTGCCCATGCAGATCAAAATAATCAATTCAGATGTCCGTTATCCTTGCCGCCAGTGGTGGATGAGGCAGTGAGGGAAACATGAGCGTGATCGAAGCCGTGACCATGGCCGCCGGCCTGGCCTATCTGGTGCTGCTGGCGTGGCAGGCGCGATCGGGCTGGCAGTGGCGTCTTGCCCTCGGCCTGCTGCTCATGCTCTGGCTGCTGGCGGCGGACAGCCTGCTCTGGCTCGGCGTCGGGCTGGTGGCCGCCGTGCTTGTCTTCTGGCACCAGCGGCGGCCGCTGCCCGCCCTCGAGGCGCTCGACAGCCAGTGGTTGCGGACGCGCACGCGCCAGCTGCTGTTGCTCTGCTGGGGGCTGGTGACGCTGCAGTACGGCCTGCATGTCTGGCAGCTGGGGCAGGGGATGAGCCCCTGGTTGGTGCGCCCTGACGTGGTGGACGGCTTCCTGCCCATCGCCGGCGGACTCGGGCTGCGGGCCTGGCTCGGACAGGGGCTGGTGGATCCGCACCATCCGGCGGCCACCGTGACTGTGCTGGTGCTCTCGCTGTCGGCCCTGCTGCTGGGGCGGGTGTTCTGCGCCTGGTTCTGCCCGCTCGGGCTGGTGGGTGAGTGGCTGCATGGCCTGCGCAGCCGATGGATAACGGGGGAGTGGACGCCGCCGCGCTGGCTCGATGTCGTGTTGCGTGGCCAGAAGTTTCTGGTGCTCGCCTTTCTGCTGTTTATCGTGCTGATCGCGGTGCCAGGCGCCGCCCTGCCCGGCTACTTCACCAGCCCCTACCATCAGGCGGCGGACATGAAGATGGGGGCCTTCTTCTTCAACCTGACCCTGATCTCGGCTCTGTGCCTTGGCTGGGTGCTGCTGCTCACCGCCACCTTCCGGCAAGGGTTCTGCCGCTACCTCTGTCCCTATGGTGCCTGGCTGGCCCTGCTCGGCCTGCTGACCCCGCTGCGCATTCGCCGTGACCCGGCCCGCTGCCTGCGAAGTGCGGGCCACGACTGCGACAAGTGCAGCCGGGCCTGCCCGTCGCGCATCCAGGTGCACCAGCTCATCGCGGTGCGCAGTCTCGAGTGCACCAGCTGCCTGAGCTGCGTGGCCGCCTGCCCCAAGCGGGCCGATGCGCTGCACTTGGGCACGCAGGGGCGCCGGCTCGCTCCCCGCCAGCTGCTGGGGTTGCTCTGCCTGTTGCTGCTGGTGCTGCCGCTGCTCGCTTACGGCCTGCTGGGGATCTGGGTCAGCCTGACGCCACTGGCGGATCGCGCCCAGCTGCTGCAACTGCTGCCGCAACTGACCCATTGAGTAGTGAAGAGCCAGTTGCAGGCTGTCTGCGAAGGGCCCATTGGGCAGCCTGAACATGCACCCGCATTTGATACCTGAGGGGTAGCAGGGTAAAGTCCCTTCCCCGACAGGCGGCCCTGCTGCCGTGTCGAGCCGGCAGCCCGCCTTGAGCGCACCTTGCTTCCCTTGCGAAGCAGCCAGTGCCGGGCGCCGGCACCTAGATGAGCGCGATCTACCATGACAACCGGCGTAGCACATGCAACGGTCCGCGGTCGCGATCAGATCCACAATCGTCTTTGGAGAAGTAAATGGGACAGAAACCATCGTTGGTGGGCGGGGCATGCATCATTGCCGGCGTCTGTGTAGGGGCCGGCATGCTGGGCTTGCCGAGTGCGGGGGCGGGCGCCTGGACCATCTGGTCGGTGCTGGCCATCACCCTGACCATGATCGTGATGACGCTCTCTGGCTGGATGCTGCTGGAGTCCTATCAGGGCTATCCGCTGCGCGTGTCGTTCGATACCGTTACCCGCGAACTGCTGGGGGAGAAGCTCAACGCCCTCAACAACCTCACCGTCTATTTCGTCGGCGGCATCCTGCTCTACGCCTACATCACCTCGGCCGGCCTCATCATCGACGGCATGACCGGCATCGGCAGCCAGTGGGGCTCAGTCCTGTTTACCCTGGGCTTCTCCGGTCTGGTGTGGCACTCCACCCGGGCGGTGGATCGCATCTCCGTGGTGCTGGTCATCGCCATGGGGCTGAGCTTCGTGTTCGGCATCTCTGGGTTGTCGCTCAACATCAAACCGACCCTGCTGTTCGACACCCTGAGCGAGCACGCCAGCTATGCCCCCTATGCGCTGGCCATGCTGCCGGTGGCGCTCACCTCGTTCGGTTATCACCACTCGGTGTCGTCCATGCGCGCCTACTACGGTGAGGAGCGCCGCGCCCGTTACGCCATCCTCGGCGGCACCGCCATCGCGCTGCTGTTCTACCTCATCTGGCTGGTGAGCGTGTTCGGCAACCTGCCGCGCAGTGAGTTCGGCCCTGTGGTAGCGCAGGGTGGCAACGTCGACGTGCTGCTCAAGGCGCTGGCCTCGGTGATCGAATCCGAGGCGGTCGCCAGCGCCCTCAACCTCTTCTCCATGGCTGCCATCCTCTCCTCCTTCATCGGGGTAGGGCTGGGGGTGTTCGACTATCTGGCGGATCTGTTCAAGTTCGACAACGGCCGTGGCGGCCGTGCCAAGTCGTGGGCAGCCACCTTCCTGCCGCCGTTGCTGCTCTCCCTGCTGTTCCCGTTCGGCTTCCTGATGGCCATCGGCTACGCGGGCGCCGTGGCCACCCTGTGGACCTGCATCATCCCGGCCCTGCTGGCCTGGAAGGTGCGCGCCGGCAAGGGCAAGCAAGGGGACAAACAGGGTGGCTTCCGGGCGCCGGGCGGCATGCCGATGATCGCCGGCGTCTTCCTGTTCGGGGTGCTGACTGCGGCATTCCACCTGCTCAACATGGCAGGTCTGCTGCCCGTCTACACCGGCTGACACCCCCGGTCTGCCTCGGCAGACTGCGACAAAAAACGGCGCCTGATGGCGCCGTTTTTTATGATGCAGCACTGGCGATCACCTGTGGCGTTACTGCCGGTAGCGGGCGGCGGTGATGAACTGGCCGAAGGTCTCGCACCAGATGATCACGCTGTCGTAGTCGGCCGGGTTCACATCGGCAGGGAGGGGGACGATGAAGTTGTCGAAGGTCTTCACCGGCCCGATTTTCACCATCTTCTCCTTCAGGCGGGCAAAGTCGGCCTCGGTCTCGACGAAGACAGGCGACAAGTAGAGCTGGTAGTCGGGCCCCGGCGCCAGCTTGCCCATCAGGCTGATGGCATCGGGCCCAATGCTGACCTGCCCTTCGCCCCAGTGCAGCCGGTCGCTGTCTTGCAGATCCCGGCGAAAGGTGCCGTGAAAGCTGGCCTGAGCCTGCCGGGCGGCAACCTGCTCGTTGGCGGGGGCGGGTGGGGCGATCAGGATCGGCAGGGTATAGATGCCGGCCGCAAAGCCGGCTGCGCCCACCAGCAGATGGCTGGCCAGCAGCAGGGCCAGGGTTTTGAGTTGCATGGCTGTCTCGGTCGTTGATTAATTGATGGCACCACCCTACCAGCAGGTTGCCGTCATGCCCACCCCGGGATGGGGGCATGACGGTGGTTGCACGGGCATCGTGTGGGTGGGGTTTACTGGATGCTGACCGCCAGGGTGTGGGGCACCTGCTCGCCGCGACGGGCGGAGGCACGCATCTGATAGACCTGGATCAGGTACTTGCCGGAGGCGGGCAGGGCGCCTTGCCACTGACCATCGCCATCGTTGCGACCGATCGCCTCGGCCTGACCGGGCTGGGCGCCGGGGGCGAAGACATTGAAGTTGGCGTTGCTGCTGCCGCCGATCTTGACCGTCATGGTCTGGCCCGCCTTGGCCACCAGGGTGTAATGAATGGTGTCATAGCCGGTGAAGCTGCCCTTGAGCTGGGCGCTGTGGGCCCCCTTGGCAAACTGCACCGGAACCGTGGTGATCTTGTCGGCGGCCTGCGCACCGGCGACCATGGTGATGGCCAGCAGGGCGGCCTGGATTGCTCGTTTCATCATTGCACCTCGTGAAGGGGCCCTGTCACCCTGGCAGAGCCGCCTCGACAAGATATGCCCAAATCGGCGGGTTGCCTATCCGGCTCAGAGATATCGTCCCGGCCGAGTTGGCATGAACAGGTGAGATGGCGGGGATATCCAGCGCAGCCTTGAACAAGGCGCTGTGGGCGCGATGACAATCCGATACCCTATGGCTCGGCTCTTCTTTCATCACGGGAATGGAACATGCTGATCATCTTCAGTGGTTTGCCGGGGAGCGGAAAAAGCACCATAGCACGGGCCCTGGCCCAGCGGTTGGGCGCCGTCTATCTGCGCATCGATACCATAGAGCAGGCCATTCGTGATGCTGAACGGACGGCTGAAGAGATGGGGCCTGCCGGTTATTTCGTCGCCTATGGGCTGGCCAGAGAAAACTTGAAACTCGGCTCGACCGTCATCACGGATTCCGTTAACCCCATCCAGCTCACCCGGGATGCTTACCACGACATCGCCCGCTCGGTCGGGGTGCCCTGTCTCGATGTCGAGGTGGTCTGCTCCAACTCTAAGTTGCACCGCGAGCGGGTAGAGAACCGGACGGTGGATATCGAGGGGCTGGCATTGCCGGATTGGCAGGCGGTGATCGACCGCGACTATCAACCCTGGAACAGTGAGCGTCTGGTACTGGATAGCGCCACCCTGTCGGTCACCCAGAGTGTGGAAAAGATTGTCGCTGCGTTGGGAAAGCCGTTGTAGGTTCGATTAGCGCAGCCTAATCGGACGAACGAGGTGCATTTATCTCGGTTATTGTCGTGGGTCAGGGGCAATCAGCCAGAGGGGAAAATTCTGCTGGCCGTGGTTGCGGGAGAATCCGTTTGCGCGAACGTTAGATTACGCCAGATGGCTAATTTAATTTTCAGGTTGCCTTGTTAATAAAATGCATGAAGCATGCCTTGGGATCGTATTGGTCATCATTTCTAATATCAGGGATTTGGTAGTATTTATTTAGCGCATTAATTTGATTTAATGCTTGTAATCCAATGCGAGAAAAATGTTCTCTTCTATATTTATGATATTCAAAATAATCCGGCGGATAGCTTTCCTCACCAACTAGTTTTAGGTTTTCAAGAATATCCCTAAGGCGTTTTGGAATCGATATTATTTCAAACATAAGCCCAGAGGGTAGTGATGTATATTCGCCTATAGGTAACGTTATGCTTGGATATTTTACGGTTGTACCCCATAGACCTCGCTCATCTTGCTGCATGGAGTCATTAATAGAGTTGAAGCACTCACCAACGAAGTCATCTAAAACAATCACTAAGTTGATAGCGAGAAACTCCGCTTCTTTTGTTTTTTTATTTTTTTCAGCGCGTGACTCTTTAAACCATGTAAAAAGAGATAAAAATATCTGAGCGCTAATGGTAACGATGCCACCTAGAACTACCTTCCCTATGTCTGATTGAAAGAAATCCATTTACTCCACCCTGTCAAATAAATATATGGTTTGTTGTGTGGTGCATTGTCACAAGAATGGCTATTCCCCATCAGGGAATATGACAATTCAATTAAAAAAACGGCGCCTTTCGGCGCCGTTTTTGATCTAGCCAACAAACCTCAATCATTGCAGCAGGGAGATATCCGCCACTTGCAGGAACAGGTTGCGCAGGTTGTTCAGCAGCGCCAGACGGTTGGCCTTGAGGGCTTCGTCATCGGCCATCACCATCACTTCGTTGAAGAAGGTATCGACCGGCTCGCGCAGGGCGGCCAGACGGGTGAGGGCTGCCTGATAGTCACCGGCGGCGAACAGCGGGGCCAGTTCGGCTTGCAGTTCGGCAACCTGGGTGGCCAGCGCCTTCTCGGCGGCATCGACCAGCAGTTCCGGTTTGACGGCAGTCGGCAACTCGCCTTCGACCTTGGCCAGAATATTGCTCACGCGCTTGTTGGCGGCAGCCAGAGCCAGTGCGGCATCCAGAGAGCGGAAGTGGCTGACGGCCTTGACGCGACGATCGAAGTCGAGCGGACGGGTCGGGCGGCGGGCCAGTACGGCCAGCACCACGTCGGCACCGATGCCTTCATCCTGATAGGCGGCGCGAAAGCGCCCCAGCATGAAGTCGACCACGTCGGTAACGACGGTCTTGTTGGTCAGCTTGTCGCCGTAGACGCGTACCGCTTCTTCAACCAGTTCAACCAGATCCAGATCCAGTTGCTTCTCGGTCATGATGCGCAGGGCACCGATGGCGGCGCGACGCAGGGCAAACGGGTCCTTGTCACCCTTCGGCAGCATGCCGATGCCGAAGATACCGGCCAGGGTGTCGAACTTGTCGGCCAGCGCGACGGCGCATGCAACCAGACCGGACGGCAGGGCATCGCCGGCAAAGCGCGGCATGTACTGCTCGTTGAGGGCCACGGCCACTGCTTCATCTTCGCCATCGTGACGGGCGTAGTGCATCCCCATGACACCCTGGGTGTCGGTGAACTCGCCGACCATGTTGGTCATCAGGTCACACTTGGAGAGCAGACCGGCACGCTTGGCCTGAGCCACATCGGCACCGATACGCTCGGCGATAAAGCCGGCGACGGTCTCGATGCGCTCGACCTTGGCCTTGACGGTGCCCAGCTGTTGCTGGAACAGCACGGTTTCCAGGCGCGGCAGGCGGGAGGCCAGAGTCTGCTTGAGGTCGGTCTTGAAGAAGAACTCGGCGTCAGAGAGACGGGGGCGAACCACCTTCTCGTTGCCGCTGATGATCTGGCTCGGGTCTTTGGACTCTATGTTGGTGACGAAGATGAACTTCGGCAGCAGCTTGCCGTTCTTGTCGTAGACCGGGAAGTACTTCTGGTCACCCTTCATGGTGTGCACCAGCGCTTCAGCCGGCACGGCCAGGAACTTCTCTTCGAAGTTGGCGGTCAGCACCACCGGCCACTCGACCAGTGCGGTCACTTCTTCCAGCAGGGCGTCGTCCAGATCGGCCACGCCACCGAAGGCGGCGGCGGCCGCTTCGGCGTCAGCCTTGATCTTGACCTTGCGCGCCATGAAGTCGGCAATCACCATGCCGCGCTCCTGCAGGATCTGCGGGTACTGGCTGGCGTTGTCGATGGTGAACTCGCTCTCGCCCATGAAGCGGTGGCCGCGAAGGGTGCGGGCAGAGTCGATACCCAGAATGTGGGCGGGCACCAGCTCCCCATCCAGCAGCAGAGTCACGGTGAAGACCGGACGCACGAACTGGATGGTCTTGTCGCCCCAGCGCATCATCTTCGGGATCGGCAGTTTGGCCAGTGCCTGGCTAACCAGCTCGCCCAGCAGATCTTTGGCCGGACGGCCTTCGACCTTGGCGGTGTGAACCAGCCACTCACCCTTGTCGGTGACCAGACGCTCGGCCTGCTCAACGGTGATGCCGTTGCCACGGGCCCAGCCTTCGGCAGCCTTGGTCGGCTTGCCTTCAGCATCGAACGCCTGAGCTACGGCCGGGCCGCGCTTCTCGACGCTCTTGCTCGGCTGTTCGCCGGCCAGTTCGCTCACTTTCAGCGCCAGACGGCGCGGGGAGGCAAACCACTCGACGTCGCCGAAGGCCAGATCGGCCTTGGTCAGTTCGCTCTTGAGGTTGTCGGCAAAGGCTTCGGCCAGGGAGCGCAGGGCTTTGGGCGGCAGCTCAGCAGTACCGATCTCTACCAGAAATGTATGTTGTGCCATGTCCGTTCCTTAACCTTGCTTGTTCTCACTGCGCTGACACATCGGGAAGCCCAGCGCTTCGCGGGAGGCGTAGTATGCCTCTGCCACGGCCTTGGTCAGGGTGCGAATGCGCAGGATGTAGCGCTGACGCTCGGTGACCGAGATGGCCTTGCGGGCATCCAGCAGGTTGAAGGAGTGAGCGGCTTTGAGGATGCGCTCGTAGGCAGGCAGCGGCAGCGGTTTTTCCAGTGCCAGCAGATTCTGGGCTTCCTTCTCGTACTGCTCGAAGCAGTGGAACAGGAACTCCACGTCGGCGTGTTCGAAGTTGTAGGTGGATTGCTCCACTTCGTTTTGGTGGAACACGTCGCCGTAGGTGGTCTTGCCCAGCGGGCCGTCAGACCAGACCAGATCGTAGACGCTGTCCACGCCCTGGATGTACATGGCCAGACGCTCGAGACCGTAGGTGATCTCGCCGGTGACCGGCTTGCACTCGAGGCCGCCAACTTGCTGGAAGTAGGTGAACTGGGTCACTTCCATGCCGTTCAGCCACACTTCCCAGCCCAGACCCCAGGCACCCAGCGTCGGGTTTTCCCAGTTGTCTTCCACGAAGCGGATGTCGTGGATCTCGGGATCCATGCCCAGCTCTTTCAGGGAGCCCAGATAGAGTTCCTGAATGTTGTCGGGGGAAGGCTTGATGATCACCTGGAACTGGTAGTAGTGCTGCAGGCGGTTCGGGTTTTCACCGTAGCGGCCGTCAGTCGGACGGCGGGACGGTTGCACGTAGGCGCAGGCGATGGGCTCGGGGCCCAGGGCGCGCAGGCAGGTCATGGGGTGAGAAGTACCGGCACCCACTTCCATATCCAGCGGCTGAATGATGGTACAGCCCTGGCGGGACCAATAGTCCTGCAGCTGCAGGATCAGGCCCTGAAAGGTTTTGACATCGAATTTTTGCATAATTTTTTTCGCGCGAAATGAAATCAGAGCAAGATTTGCTGAATGTGAACCGAAGGAGTATACCGTCTGGCATGGTCGGATAATAGGCGAAATTACAGCGGATTAATGTGATGGCGCTGCGCCGGGTCTGGGCGAGAGGGGTTGTCGGCACTCCTACGCCCAGGTTGGCATCGACCCCGGGGATTGGATGAAATGACAGGAGAGAGGGAATGGAGTTGCGTTGCGCCTGGGTGACCAAAGACCCGGAATACATCGAATACCATGACAAACAGTGGGGCAGGCCGGTCCATGACTCGCGCGAGCTGTTTGCCAAGCTTTGCCTCGACGGCCAGCAGGCGGGGCTGTCGTGGATCACCATCTTGAAGCGCACCGAGAGCTACCATCGCGCCTATGCCGACTTCGATCCGGTGCGCATCGCGCAGTTCGACGAGCAGGATGTGGAGCGGCTGATGCAAGACACCGGCATCATCCGCAACCGGCTCAAGGTGCAGTCGATCATCAAAAATGCCCGCGCCTATCTGGCGCTGGGGGCTGAAGGCGTCGACTTTGTCGATTATCTGTGGGGCTTCGTGGGCGGCGCCCCCATCGTCAACCAGCGCCAGGGCAACGGCGACATTCCGGCGACCTCAGCGGAGTCGGATGCCATGTCCAAGGCACTCAAGAAACGCGGCTTCACCTTTGTCGGCAGCACCATCTGCTACGCCTTCATGCAGGCGGTGGGGATGGTGAACGATCATCTGGTGACCTGCCCCTGCCACGCCGAGTGCCAACAGGGCCCTGCGCGCCAATAAACCGGGTGCAAGGTCAAAGAGAAGGGAGGCTGATGCCTCCCTTTTGCATATCGGCATGGCGTCAGCCATGGGGCCGTCAGGCGATCCCGGCCTGACGCAGCGTGCCTGAGTACTGTTTGTCGACCTTGGAGATGTGGTTGAGCAGCCAGTTCTTGAGAAACACCAGCAGCTCCATGTTGAACTCCTCGTCGTCCGTGCCGTTGCGCTGCATCAGGGTGTCGAGCTCCGCCAGCAGCCGGGCGTGTTCCTGCTTGTGGCGGCGCAGCTCGGGGTAGCCCGCCTGCTCCATCACGCGCTCCTCGTCGGCGAAGTGCTGGGTGGCGAGCTTGAGCAGCTCGTCGAGCCGCTGTTTGCGCAGCTGGGCCGGGCTCTTGTCGAGCACCGCCTGGTAGAGCCGGTTCATCGCCTCGAACAAGCCCAGATGCTGGTTGTCCATACTGGACACCTGCACCATGAAGGCCTCGTTCCAGTGCAGCAGCTCCTGATCCTGGGTGGCGGAGCCTGCCTTGCTGACGTCGAACTGATCGCTGATGAGGCCGATCTCCTCGTTGGCCTGGTTCATGTCCCGGGTGTGGCTGCGGCTCTGGCGCGCCAGCTCCAGACATTCGCGGGCGATGCTGGCGACCTCCATCACATTGCGGTTGGTCTCTTCGGTGACCTGGGCCTGCTGGCCGGCGGCGGTGGCGATGTGGCCATTCATGTCGTTGACCCGGGTGATGGCTTCGACGATGGCGGTCAGGGTCTCGCCGGTGCCCGCCGCCTGACTGACCGCCTGTTCGCTCACGTTGCGGGTGGTGTGCATGGTGGTCACCGCGTGGCGGGTGTTGTGCTGCAGCGCCTCGATACGCTGCTGGATGTCGACGGTGGCGGCCTGAGTGCGGGTCGCCAGCTGGCGCACCTCGTCGGCCACTACCGCGAAGCCGCGGCCCTGCTCACCGGCCCGGGCCGCCTCGATGGCGGCGTTGAGCGCCAGCAAGTTGGTCTGTTCCGAGATGGTGCGGATCACCTGCAGGATGTTGCCGATCTGGGTGCTCTCCTGATCCAGCTGGGTCACTTCCCCGGCGGATTGCTCGATGTGGTCGGCCACCTGCCGGATCAGAGAGATGGTCTGGCTCACCTGCCGCTGGCCGTCGTGAGCCTGCTGCTGGGTGAGCAGGGTATCCTGGCTGGCCTGCTCGGTGTTGTGCTCGATGTTGTGGACGGTGGCGGTCATCTCGTTGATGGCGGTCGCCAGCATGTCGGTATTCTGCTGGGCCTGCTGCATGCTGCTGAGAGTGCTGCCGGAGTGCGACATCAGCAGGGCCATCTTGTCGTGGGTCTTGCGCGAAACCTGCTGCACCGTACCGATCAGGCTGTCGATATTGCCGAGGAAGCGGTTGAACACCTCCGCCAGATAGGCGAACTCGTCCTTGCCCTGGCTGTGCAGCCGGAAGGTGAGGTTGTGGCTGTGATTGGCCAGTTCGACCAGCTGACCCATCAGATGTTGCAGCGGGCCGACGGTCTTGAAGTAGATGAGCAGCAGCATCAACAGGATGATGGCCAGGCTGACGGCCAGCTGCAGCATGTCCTGATGCTGCAGGGCCTCGCTCTGGCCGCGGATATCCTGCTCCCGCTGCTGGAACTGGTGTTGCTGCTGTTCCAGCACCGCTTCGACCTGGCTGGCGATGTTGTCGGTGAGGGCGTCAAACCCTTCGGTCGGCTGCTTCATCAGCTGGTTGCCGGCCTCGCGCCCCTCCTTCAGATAGATGTCCACCATCCGCTTGCCGATCTCCAGTTGGCGGGCCAGTAGCGGGGTGAGCGGCGCTTTCAGCTGCGGCAGCCGCTCCAGCAACTGGCGGGCCGCCTGGGCATGCTGTTCGGCCTCGCCGATGGAGTCCATCTCGCCGGAGACGGCGGCATCGGTCAGGAACTGCTGGACCTGGGTGGTGTGATAACGCAGCTCCTGCAGGGCTATCTGCTCGTTGGCACTGACGATGAGCTGGTTGGGCAGCTCACCGAGGCGGGCGGTCAGGCTGCTGCGCCAGAGCCCGGCCAGCGCCATGGTGATCAGAATGACGAGGCTGGCACTCAACAGCAGGTGCCGGATCGAGACGTTGCGAAGCAGTGCGGACATGAGAGACCTCGAACTCCTGTTGATAGTGCATTCAATAGTAGCCAAAAGGGGCGCATTTTGGTCCGCTGAACAAGGAGATAGGTCACAGTTGTGAGCTTGATCCGGCTACCGGTTCAGGCGGCATCCAGCCGGCCTGCGGATACTGGGGGGTGGGCAGAGAGGGACGCGATGTTGATAACGTCACACCTTGGCACACCTCTGGGGTAGAATGCGCCCTCTTTGGATTTGAGTCGGTTTTTTTAGAGGTTTTTCATGCATTTCAAGACACTTGTTCCCGCCGTTGCCCTGCTCGTAGCCCTGACCGGCTGTACCACCAACCCCTACACTGGCGAATCCCAGACCTCCAAGGGCGCCTGGGGCGCGCTGGCTGGCGCGGCCACTGGCGCCGCCGTGGGCGCGCTCTCTTCCAGCAAGGGTGACCGCAAGAAGGGGATCCTGACCGGCGTGGCCGCGGGCGCCGCTCTGGGTGGCGGTATCGGCTACTACATGGACGTGCAGGAAGCCAAGCTGCGCGAGAAGCTGCAGGGCACCGGTGTCAGCGTGACCCGCAACGGTGACCAGCTGATCCTCAACATGCCGAACAACGTCACCTTCGACAGCTCCAGCGCCCAGCTGAAAGCGGCCGGTGCCAACACTCTGTCCGGCGTGGCCATGGTAGTCGGTGAGTTCGACAAGACCCGCCTGAACGTGGTCGGTCACACCGACAGCACAGGTTCCCGCGAGCTGAACATGAAGCTCTCCGCCCAGCGCGCCGATGCCGTCGCCGCCCAGTTGATCGGCCAAGGTGTGACTGGCAGCCGTATCTCCACCAGCGGTGTGGGCCCGGATCAGCCGGTAGCCACCAACAGCACCGCCGAAGGCAAGGCCCAGAACCGTCGGGTGACCATCACCCTAACCCCGACCGCCTAAGCGGTCCGGTTCGCAGACATGAAAAAGGCCCCGCCAGCGATGGCGGGGCCCTTTTATTGGTGCCGTTGCGAGCAATGGCGCCTTGTTCTTGGACCCCTTCTCCCCTTGTGGGAGAAGGGCGGGGATGAGGGGGATAACTGCCTATTAGATAGCCGCGGTCAGCTGCACTTCCACCTTGTAGCCTTCGTGGGCCGGGCCAGACGGGCTTGTACGCATGCTCTAACCGGCGCTGTGTCGGCATCAGGGGAGCCAGGCATCCCGCTCGGCTTAGACGGCGGCAGTCAGCTGCACTTCGACCTTGTAGCCTTCGTGGGCCAGGCGGGCCTGCACGCAGGCTCTGACCGGCGCGGTACCCGCCGGGATCCAGGCATCCCACTGCTCGTTGAAGGCCGCGATGTTTGCGATGTCCTTGAGGTAGATGTTGGCCATCAGGATCTTGTCGACGCCGGAGCCGTTGGCTTCCAGCAGGCGCTGCAGGCTTTCCAGCACTTCACGGGTCTGCTGGTGAATATCGGCGGTATCGGTGGCTGGCACTTCCACCACGTAGAGGGTGCCGTTGTGAATGACCACGTCAGACCAACGCTGGGTGGTGCCGATTCGGGTAATGGCTGGCATGGATTGCTCCGGTGTTGGGGCTTACTGACCCTTGCGGATCAGATAGCGGTAAGGGGCCTGCTCTGTCTCGCTGGCGACCAGGGTGTGATCCATGAAGCGGCAGAAACTGGGGATGTCGCGGGTGGTTGAGGGGTCGTCGGCACTGACCAGCAGGGTCTCCCCGTCAGCCATCAGCCGCACTTTTTTACGAACCATCATCACTGGCTCGGGGCAACGAAGCCCGATTGCGTCCAACTCGTGAGTTGCGTCGCAGAATAAAGCACTCATCAATAATCAACCTTCAACCAAATCAGCTGCCAATGATACTCACGGCGAAAAAATAATCAAACCACTCCGGCAACTGGCAGCATATGTAACCAAAGTGTTATCTGGGCCTACCCACTCCCCGCCGTATGAGTAATATAAAAATTGAACCATATTCAACAAGGAGGTGTGAATATGCAGGTCTCCTACGGCAGATTACAAGCCTACGCAGGCATGGGGTTCTTGTCTTTCGCCATGATAGTGATGGGCAGCCCGATCGGTAACACCGGCACCTGGTTCGGTTCCATGGTGATGATCGGACTGGGGCTCTGGATCGAGCTCAGCGATTACTACGACGAGGATGAGGACGAAAACGATCAATCCTGACCCCAATACTTTCACAACGACAAAGGCGGATATCTCATCCGCCTTTGTCGTTTCTGGCCGCAGCAAAAAGCGTCAGCGGGTCGAGCGCATGGCCCGCTCCAGATGCAGCGCAGTCTGCTGCGGGTTGGCTCTGGGGTCGTTGAAGAAGTTGCTCAGCACATCCATGATCGCCTGGCGCATGTTGGTCGGCGTCGCCATCCCCTCCGCCATGCTGGGCAGCAGGTTGCCCTCCCGCTCCGCCAGCAGAAAATCCTGATAGGAGCGGATGGCGCAGCGGTCGAACTTGCTCATGTCCGGCTTGGTCAGCGCCGGGATCGAGCCTTTCACCCGGTTGAACTCCTGCTGGAAGCGCGGCGTCATCAGCAGCTGGGCCAGCTCGCCCTGGGCCTGCAGCTGGGCGGGATCCCGCTGCTTGAACATGGCGATAGAGTCGAGGTTGTAGCTGAACAGGTTGGCACTGCCGGGGCTCGGCAGGCACTCGATATCCTCGCCGGGCCGATAGTTTCCAGCGCTCAGCTCCCCCTTCACCCAGTCCCCCATGATCTGCATGGCGGCGCCGCCGCTCTCCAGCAGGTTGGTGGCCTGGTGCCACTTCAGGCCGGCGTATTTTTCCGGAACATAGCCGCGCAGCTGCTGAAAGCGGGTCAGCACCCGCACCATGTCGGGGCCGGTCAGGGTGGCGCTGTCCTGTTCCACGAAGGCTTTGCGATAGAACGCCTTGCCCCCTTCGCCGAGTGCCACCGTTTCGAACAGCACCGCCAGCTGCCAGGGCTCGTTGCCGATGGCGAGCGGGGTGATCCCTTGTTGCTTGAGCCGGTCGGCCACGGTCACGAACTGGGCCCAGCTGGTGGGCGGCGTCAGCTTGTTGCGCTCGAAGATCTTGCGGTTGAGCCACAGCCAGTTGACCCGGTGGATGCCGGTCGGCACCGCCATCAGGGCACCGTTCTGGCTGAGAGTCTCCCGCACCATGGGCGGCAGCTGGGGATACCAGCCGAGGTGTTCGGCCATGGGGGTGAGATCGCGCAGGAAGCCGAGTCCGGCCCATTCCCGCAACTCGAACCCCTTGAGGTGGGCCGCTTCCGGAGGATTGGCCGCCAGTGCCCGGCTTTTCAGCACCGTCATGGCGCTCTTGCCGCCGCCCCCCTGCACCGCGAAGTCGTTCCACTGGTTGCCTTGCTCGGTCCACTCGGACTTGAGCACCTCCACCGCCCTGGCCTCGCCGCCGGAGGTCCACCAGTGCAGTACCTCCACCTGGGAGGCGCCTACAGGCAGGGAGAGCAGGGCGATGAGAGAAAAAGACAACCACTTCATAAGGTTACTGCCTTGGTAGGGAGAGGGTGGCCTGCAGGCCGCCCTGCGGACGATTTTCCAGCACCAGATCGCCGCCGTGGGCGTGGGCTATGTTGCGGGCAATGCCCAGACCCAGGCCGGTGCCGGCCAGATCCGTGCTGAGCCGGTAGTAGGGCTCGAAGATGCGTTCGAACTGATCCTCCGGCAGGCCAGGCCCCTCGTCCATGATGAACAGGATCAGCATCTCCTCGTCGTCCATGATGATGATGCGCACCCGTTGGCCGTACTTGATGCCGTTGTCCACCAGGTTGCCGATGCAGCGCTTGAGGGCCAGCGGCTTGCCGCGGTAGGGCTGCTTGCAGTGGCCTTCGATGGTCAGCCGCTCGTCGTGCAGGTTCATGGCCTCCGCCATCTGCTCCAGCATGGCGTCGATGTCGAGCTGCTCGATGTTCTCGTGGATGTCGGTGTCTTTCACCGTCTGCAGCGCTCCCTTCACCATCAGCTCCAGCTCGTCCAGGTCCTTGTTGAACTTGGCGATCTGCTGTTCGTCGTCGAGCAGCTCGACCCGCAGCCGCAGCCGGGTGATGGGGGTCTTGAGGTCGTGGGAAATCGAGCTGAACAGCCGCTCTCTATCGTCGATATAGCGGCGGATGCGGTGCTGCATGATGTTGAAGGCGCGGGTGGCCGCCACGATTTCGGAGGCCCCCTCCTCTTTCAGCGAGGGCTGGTCGATGTCCTTGCCGAGGTTGACGGCCGCCTTGGCCAGCCGGCGCAGCGGCCGGGTCTGCCAGCGCACCAGCAGGAAGGTGAAGAAGCAGAGGAACACCGTCATCAGGGCGATGAAGCGCACCTGGTTGCTGGGCATGACGGTGTCGTCGAGCGTCATGTAGGGGGCCGGCAGCAGGGCCGCCAGATAGAGCCACTCGCCCGGCTCTATCTCGATCTGGGTCACCAGCACCGGCGGGTTGATCGGCTCCAGCGACAGGGTGTAGCGGGCCCAGGAGGAGGGTAGATCCGCCAGCAGGGTGTCGTTGTTGAAGACGTGCAGCTCTTCGGGCCGCGAGAAATCCACCTTGATCGCCATGGCGTCGGAGAGCTTGCGGGTCAGCACCCCCTGCACCTCTTTGAGCACCAGCGTCTTGCGCTCGCTGTCGGGGATGGCGCTGATGTGGATCTCCTCCTCGTTCAGCGACACGAAGAAGCGGCTGCCGCCCATGTTGCGCAACTGGTCCAGCGCGATGTGGCGATACTGCAGCGGCAAGGATTTGAAGAAGTTGACGGTGGAGGCGGCAGACAGCGCCAGATTGCGGGTGGTGCTGAGCATGCCCTCCAGCTCCCGCTTCTGGATCTGCTGCATCCAGATGCCGGTGAGGATGGTCTGGGAGAGCAGGATCGCCAGCAGCAACAGCAGCAGCATCCGCGACAGCAGGGAACGGGGCACCAGCGCCCGCCAGAACCACCTGGTATTCATGGGATCTCTCGCCTTGTGTCGATCAGCATGCCGTCGCTACCTTGCTGGTTCTCATGGGATCTCGTGCACCTCGGCAATCAGCATGTAGCCACTGCCGCGAATGGTCTTGATGATGCGCGGGCTCTTGCCGTTGTCACCCAGCTTCTGGCGCAAGCGGCTGATCTGCACGTCGATGCCGCGCTCCATCGGCAGGCTTTCGCGACCGCGGGTGGCATCCGAGATGGTATCCCGGTCCAGCACCACGCCGGGCTGTTGCAGGAACATGCCGAGCAGCAGGGCATCGCTGCCGGAGAGATCCAGCAGGCTGCCGTCCTCGTGGGTCCGCTGGTGGCTCAGGGTATCCAGAGTCCACTCGGCGAAGCGCAGCCGGCGGCTCGGCTCTTTCTCTTTCTCCGGCTGGCGGAATTCGGCGCGGCGCAGCAGCGCCTTGATGCGGGCCTGCAGTTCGCGCGGGCTGAACGGCTTGGTGATGTAGTCATCGGCACCGAGCTCGAGGCCGATCACCCGGTCCGCTTCATCGGAGGCGGCGGTCAGCATGATGATGGGCACCTGGGAGTCGCGACGGATCTGCTGGCAGAGGGTAAAGCCGTCGTCACCCGGCATCATGATATCGAGAATGATGAGGTCCGGGTTGTGCTGGGCGAGCAGCTTGCGCATCTCGTTGCCCTCCGCTGCGGTCAATACCTCGAAGCCGGCCCTGGTCAGGTATTCGTTGAGCAGCTCGCGGATCTCTTGGTCGTCGTCGACGATCAGCAGTTGTTTGCTCGTTGACATATGTATGTGCATCCACCCATTTTTTTGTGCAGATTGAACCTGTCAGGGGCGCAAAAAGCAAGCAAGCCCCCCATCTAATGTGAGGTTATGGGCAATATCCTCCCATATCCTGCCGTGCAAATAAAAAAGGCCGACCCAAACGGGCCGGCCAATACGCAGATTCCGACGGCAGAAGTGCACCCCGTGTGGCGCACTCCACAGACTCGATGACGGGCCGGGCAGACCGACCCCAAAACCGGTGACAGGAGCCCGCTTCGCCGGGAAGCAGGAACGGGCTCCTCTCTATCAATCCAGCCCCGACCGGCGAACCGGCCAGGGGGATACTTACACTCGTTCGAACACGGTGGCGATGCCCTGACCCAGGCCGATGCACATGGTGGCAACCCCCAGGGTGGCGTCCTTCTCTTCCATCAGGTTGAGCAGGGTGGTGGAGATGCGGGCGCCGGAGCAGCCGAGCGGGTGACCCAGGGCGATGGCGCCGCCGTTCAGGTTCACCTTCTCATCCACCACGTCTTGCAGACCCAGATCCTTCACGCAAGGCAGGGACTGGGCGGCAAACGCCTCGTTCAGCTCGAACAGGTCGATGTCGCCGATGGTCAGGCCGGCCCGCTTGAGCGCCTTCTGGGTGGCCGGTACCGGGCCGTAACCCATGATGGCGGCATCGCAGCCGGCGACGGCCATGGCACGTATCTTGGCGCGCGGGGTGAGGCCGAGCGCCTTGGCGCGGTCCGCACTCATCACCAGCATGGCGGCGGCGCCATCGGACAGGGCCGACGAGGTGCCGGCGGTGACGGTGCCGTTGACCGGGTCGAACACCGGGCGCAGCTGGCTCAGGGTTTCCACCGTGGTCTCGGGGCGGATCACCTCGTCGTAGTCGTAGAAGAAGCGGGCGCCGCTGGCGTCATGGCCTTCCAGCCCGACGATCTCCTTGGCGAAACGTCCTTCCACGGTGGCGGCGTGAGCGCGACGATGGGAGCGGGCGGCAAACTCGTCCTGCTGCTGACGACTGATGCCGTGCAGCTTGCCGAGCATCTCGGCGGTCAGCCCCATCATGCCGGAGGCTTTCGCCACCGACTTGGCCATGCCGGGGTGGAAGTCCACCCCGTGGCTCATCGGCACGTGGCCCATGTGCTCGACACCGCCGATGATGAAGATATCCCCATCACCTACCTGAATGGCGCGGGAGGCATCGTGCAGCGCCTGCATGCTGGAGCCGCACAGGCGGTTGACGGTGACCGCCCCCACCTGCTTGGGAATGCCGGCCAGCAAGGCTGCGTTGCGGGCGATGTTGAAGCCCTGCTCCAGGGTCTGCTGCACGCAGCCCCAGTAGATATCCTCGATCTCGTTCGGGTCGAGGTTGGGGTTGCGCAGCAGGATGGATTTCATCAGGTGCGCGGACAAGTCTTCTGCACGCACGTTGCGGAAGGCGCCGCCCTTGGACCGGCCCATCGGGGTCCGGATACAGTCGACAATGACTACGTCTTTCATGAATGGATCTCCTTTCCGCAATCAGTAAAAGGTTTTGCCCTGGGCGGCCATCTCACGCAGCTTGTCGCTGACGCGGTAGAGCGGGCCCAAGTCGGCATACTGGTCGGCCATGGCCACGTAGCGATCCAGACCGATAGTGTCCAGATAGCGGAACACGCCGCCGCGGAAGGGAGGGAAGCCCAGACCGTAGACCAGTGCGATGTCGGCTTCGGCTGGCGTGGCGACTATGCCCTCTTCCAGACAGAGCACTACCTCGTTGATCATCGGGATCATCATGCGGGCGATGATGGCGTCCTTGTCGAAATCCTGCTTCGGCTTGGCGATGGGGGCTAGCAGCTCGTAGCTGGCGGCGTCGGCCACCTTCTTCGGCTTGCCCTTCTTGTCCTGCTCGTAGGCGTAGAAGCCCTTGCCGTTCTTCTGACCGAAGCGGTTCACTTCGTACATCACGTCGATGGCGGTGCGGCCTTCCTTGCTCATGCGTGCCGGGAAGCCCTGCGCCATGACGTCACCGGCGTGGTGGCCGGTGTCGATGCCGACCACGTCCAGCAGGTAGGCGGGGCCCATCGGCCAGCCAAATTCCTTCTCCATCACCTTGTCGACGGCAGCGAAGTCGGCGCCATCGGCGACCAGCTTGTTGAAACCGAAGAAGTAGGGGAACAGCACCCGGTTGACGAAGAAGCCCGGGCAGTCGTTGACTACCACCGGGGACTTGCCCATGGCGGCGGCGTAGGCCACCACGCGGTTGATGGTTTCATCGGAGGTCTGCTCGCCGCGGATGATCTCCACCAGCGGCATGCGGTGTACCGGGTTGAAGAAGTGCATGCCGCAGAAGTTCTGCGGGCGCTTCAGCTCCTTGGCCAGCAGGGAGATGGGAATGGTGGAGGTGTTGCTGGCGAGCACGGCGTCTTCGCCGATGATCCCTTCCACTTCGCCCAGTACGGCGGCTTTCACTTTCGGGTTCTCGACCACGGCTTCGACCACCACATCCACATGCTTGACGTTGTCATAGCTGAGAGTCGGGGTGATGGCGGAGAGCACCTGGCCCATCTTGATGCCGTCGATGCGGCCCTTTTCGAGCTGGCCGTTAAGCAGCTTGGTGGCTTCACCCATGCCAAGTGCCAGCGCCTTCTCGTTGATGTCCTTCATCACTGCCGGGATACCCTTGCTGGCAGACTGGTAGGCGATGCCGCCACCCATGATGCCGGCACCCAGTACGGCGGCATGGCTAGTGGCCTTAGCTGCCTGCTTGGCCGCCTTCTTGGCCAGCGCCTTGATGTGCTGATCGTTGAGGAAGATACCGACCAGCGCCTTGGCGACATCGGTCTTGGCCAGCTTGATGAAGCCCTGCGCTTCGACGGCCAGCGCCTCGTCACGACTCATGCCGGCGGCGGCCTCGACGGTTTTCACCGCCGTCATCGGGGCCGGATAGTGTTTGCCCGCCACGGCAGCAACCATGCCGGCGGCGGTGGTGAAGCTCATCATGGCTTCCAGTTTGGAGAGGCGCAGCGGGGCCTTCTTGGCGGCGCGGCGGCCCTGCCAGTCCAGCTTGCCCTTGACCGCGTCCTTGATCATCTGCACGGCGGCGCTTTGCAGCGCGTCCGGGGCGACCACGGCGTCGATGGCACCCACCTTGAGGGCGTCATCGGCACGGTAATCCTTGCCGGTGGTGATCCACTCGAGCGCGTTGTCGGCGCCGATCACCCGCGGCAGACGGACGGTGCCGCCAAAGCCCGGCATGATGCCGAGTTTGGTCTCGGGCAGGCCAATCTTGGCGCTGGTGTCAGCCAGTCGGAAGTCGGTGGAGAGAATGGTCTCGCAGCCGCCGCCTAGGGCGTGGCCCTTGATAGCGGAGAGGGTGGGCACCGGCAGATCTTCGATGGCGCTGAAGATGTCGTTGGCCTTTTTCAGCCAGCCGAGCAGATCAGCCTGCGGCAGATCGAACAGTTCCAGGAATTCGGTAATGTCGGCGCCGACGATGAAGGCGTCTTTGCCGGAGGTGAGGATCAGACCTTTTAGTTCACGTTCTTGTTGTAATGCGGCGATCGCTTCGCTCAGGGAGAGCAGGGTAGCGCGATCCAGCTTGTTGACTGAACCCGGGGCATCAAACCTCAGCTCGGCAATGCCGTCTTCGAGGTAGCTGACCGTCAGGGTTTCGCCTTGGTAGATCATGAGAGTGTCTCCTTGTTCCCACATGGTGGGGGGTGGTGCTCCTTTATCCCCAGCAGGGGGCGAGGCTCACTATTGATCCAAAAGAAGACAATTTCAACACCTATTTAAAACATTCGTTTAACAGATCTCGAGTAAAAGCTCGCCTCAGATTAACAACCAAAATAAAGGCGTCTGATGACGCCTTTATTAACCTTGTGTGGCCTCAGCTGGCCAGTTCGGGCCGGTCGCGATACTGGCTCAGCACCTCGGGATCGGCGAGGGCGTGGGTGTTGTTGACGGGCCGGTTGTGCACCACTTCCCGCACCGCCAGCTCCACTATCTTGCCGGACTTGGTGCGCGGAATGGCGTCCACCTGCAGGATGCGGGCTGGCACGTGACGGGCGGTGCAGTGCAGGCGCACCTGCTGGCGGATGCGCTCGCGCAGCGCTTCGTCCAGCATGAGGCCGGGCTTGAGCTTGACGAACAGCACCACCCGCTCGTCCTGTTGCCACTGCTGGCCGATGACGATGCTCTCTTCTACTTCCTCCAGCTGCTCGACATAGCGGTAGATCTCGCTGGTGCCGATGCGCACGCCCCCCGGGTTGAGAGTGGCGTCGGAGCGACCGTAGAACAGGATGCCGCCGGTCGGGGTCAGCTCGATCCAGTCGCCATGGCACCAGATGTTGTCGAACCGTTCGAAATAGGCGGCGTGGTACTTGTCGCCGCTGGCGTCCCCCCAGAAACCGATGGGCTGGGCCGGGAAGGGCTTGGTACAGACCAGCTCACCCTTTTCCCCCTGCACCGGCTGGCCCGCTTCGTTGAACACCTGTACCGCGAGGCCGAGGCCGCGTCCCTGGCTCTCGCCGCGGTAGACGGGGCTGATGGGGTTGCCGATGACGAAGCAGGAGCAGATGTCGGTGCCGCCGGAAATGGAGCTGAGCTGCACATCCCGCTTGATCTGCTGATAGACGTAGTCGAACCCCTCCGGCGACAGCACGGAGCCGGTGCTGCAGATAAGCCGCAACTGTGGCAGCTGGTGGGTCTTGATGGGGGCATAGCCCTGCTTGTGCAGCGCATCCAGGTATTTGGCCGAGGTGCCGAACAGGGCGACCTCTTCGTCGCGGGCGAGATCCCACAACACGTTGCCGTCCGGGTAGAAGGGGGAGCCGTCGTAGAGCACCAGGGTGGCGCCGGAGGCGAGCGCGCTCACCAGCCAGTTCCACATCATCCAGCCGCAGGTGGTGAAGTAGAAGATGCGCTCCCCCGGCTTGATGTCGCAGTGCAGCTGATGCTCTTTCAGATGTTGCAGCAGGGTGCCGCCGATGCCGTGCACGATGCACTTGGGCTTGCCGGTGGTGCCGGACGAATAGAGGATGTAGAGCGGGTCATTGAAGGCCATGGGCTCGAACTGCAGGCTGGCATCCGGCTGGCTGGCCAGGATCTGGCGCCAGTCGTGGCCCAGCTGCAGGGGATGGCCCAGCAGGGGGATGATGACTGTCTGCTCTATGCTGTCGATCTGGCCGACGACCCCTGCCACTTTGTCCTGAATGTCGATGGCCTTGCCGTTGTAGTGATAGCCATCCACCGCAAACAGCACCCGCGGCCGGGTCTGGCCGAAGCGCTCCACCACGCTGGCTTCGCCGAAATCGGGGCTGGTGGAGGTCCAGATCGCTCCCAGGCTGGTGGTTGCCAGCATGGCCACCACGGTTTGCGGGATATTGGGCAGGTAGGCTGCCACTACGTCGCCCCGGCCGATGCCCTGGCCACGCAGCCACTGGGCCAGTCTGGCGACCTGATCCGCCAGCTCGCGCCAGCTCAAGGTCTGGCTGGGGCTACCCTCGATGCGGGAGATGATGGCCGGCGTGTCGTCCTGGCGGCGCAACAGGTTTTCGGCGAAGTTGAGCCGGCTGTCGGGGAACCAGCGGGTGCGCTGCATCTCCTGGCGGTTCTCCGCCACTATGTTACCGAGCTCGCCCTTGACGCCGCAGTGCTGCCACACCAGCGGCCAGAAACGGGTTGTCTTCTCCACCGACCACTGGTAGAGCTGGGCGTAGCTGTGCAGCTGCAGGCCGTGGAAGCGGTTGACCTCGGCCATGAAGTGCTGGAGGTTGGATTGCTGAATCCGCTCCTGATCCGGTTGCCACAGGCAAAGGTTGTGCATGAGTAGTCCCTGACTGCATGTATCTACCGGCAGTGTATTGAATTGTTTTTTATTTGTTAATGGTTGGTTTTTGTTTCATAACAAAAGCCTTGTAACGTATGCGTTACCTCACGAAGCGATTGCTTGACGGTTCGAGCCTTGATTCGCTTGATGTTATGCTGAAACCACATTTCTCCCGGAGCAGGACGCCATGAGCAGCTACAGCCAACTTTTTGCCCAGCACCTCGACACCTTGCAGCAGCGTACCCGCGACATACTGCAACAGCAGGGACTGAGCGGTCTGGCCATCCACTCCGGCCAGACCCACCGCATCTTCCTCGATGATCAGGATTACCCCTTCAAGGTGAACCCCCAGTTCAAGGCCTGGTTGCCGGTGCTGGATAATCCCCACTGCTGGTTGCTGGTGGACGGCGTGAACAAGCCGGTGTTGCTGTTCTACCGGCCGGTGGATTTTTGGCACAAGGTGGCGGAACTGCCCAACGCCTTCTGGGTCGACTTCTTCGATATACGCTTCCTGACCCGCCCGGAGCAGGTTGCCGATCACCTGCCGGCCAACAAGCAGGAGTGGGCCTATCTGGGCGGCCACCTGGAGGTGGCCGAGCTGCTGGGGCTGGGCCAGCCCAATCCGGAGGCGGTGCTCAACTATCTGCATTATCATCGTGCCTACAAGACGGCCTACGAGCTGGAATGCCTGCGCGATGCCAACCGCATTGGGGTACGCGGCCACATTGCGGCCAAGGACTCCTTCATGGCGGGGGCGAGCGAGTTCGAGATCAACCTGGCCTACATGAAGGCGGTCGGGCAGGGGGCCAATGAGGCGCCCTACGGCAATATCGTTGCCATCAACCGCAATGCGGCCATCCTGCACTACACCCACCTCTCCGCTCAGCGGGTGCCCGATGCGGAGCGGTACTCCTTCCTCATCGATGCCGGTGTGGATGTGCACGGCTATGCCTCCGACATCACCCGGACCTGGGCCTGGCGCCGCGGTGAGTTTGCCGATCTGATTGCGGCGCTGGATGCCCAGCAGCAGGAGATCATCGAGGAGATCAAGCCGGGCCGCCGTTACAGCGAGCTGCATCTGCAGATGCACCACCGACTGGCGCGCCTGCTGCAAGCCACCGAGCTGGTGGACATGTCGGTGGACGAGATGATCCATACCGGGGTGACCAACGTCTTCTTCCCCCACGGTCTCGGCCACTTCCTCGGCCTGCAGGTACACGATGCCGGCGGTTTCATGCAGGATGAGCGCGGTACTCACCTGTCGGCCCCCGAACAGTTTCCCTATTTGCGCTGCACCCGGGTGATGGAGGTGGGCCAGGTGTTCACCATCGAGCCGGGTCTCTACTTCATTGACAGCCTGCTGGAGCCGCTGCGCCTCGGTGAACAGGGCAAGCGGGTCAACTGGAACAAGGTCGAGGCGCTGCGCCCCTATGGCGGCATCCGCATCGAAGACAACGTGGTGCTGCATGCCAACGGGGTGGAAAACCTGACCAGACAAGCAGGGCTCTGATGGCGGCAGACTATTCCATACCGGCCGCACCGCTGGAGGTGAGTGAGGAGATCAAGAAGAGCCGCTTCATCACGTATATTGCCCACACGCCGACCGTAGAGGCTGCCAAAGCCTGGATCGGCGATATAAAACAGCAACATCCCGGGGCCCGGCATCACTGCTGGGCCTTTGTCGCCGGTGCCCCTCAGGACAGTCAGGTGTACGGTTTCAGCGATGACGGCGAGCCCTCGGGCACCGCTGGCAAGCCCATGCTGGCTCAGCTGATGGGGGCCGGTCTCGGGGAGATCGCCGCCGTGGTGGTGCGCTATTACGGTGGGGTACTGCTGGGTACCGGCGGCCTGGTCAAGGCCTATGGCGGTGGCGTGGGCGCGGCCCTCAAGCAGCTCGAAACCCGTATCAAGCGCCAGCAGACTGCCTCCCTCATCCAGTGCGACTATACCGACATGGGAGCGGTAGAAGCGCTGATCCAGGCGCATCAGGGTCAGTTGCTGGCGGCCGATTACGGCGCCAGCGTCACCCTGCAGGTGGCGTGGGAAGCCGCTGTTTGGAGCAGAATCGCACAGGAATTGACCGACCGAACCCAGGGTCGGGTATCCCTTCGTCCCTTAGATGGCTAGAATCCATCGCTCTTTTAGTCTGAAGAGGGAGCCGGAATGCAGATTCTGAGCATCATTCGTATCGTTGGCCTGCTGGTCGCGCTGTTCAGTTCGACCATGTTGCTGCCCGCGCTGGTCGCCTTTGGCTATCGTGATGGCGGTGGTGCCGAGTTCGTCAACTCCTTCTTCATCGCCCTGCTGCTCGGCGCCGCGCTCTGGTTTCCAAACCGCCATCAGAAGAAAGATCTCAGATCCAAGGAAGGATTTCTCATCGTCGTGCTGTTCTGGGTGGTGCTGGGCAGCGTGGGGGCCTTGCCGTTCCTGCTGGGAGAGGTGCCCGGCATGACGGTGTCGGAGGCCTTCTTCGAGTCGTTTTCCGGCCTGACCACCACGGGGGCGACCGTGCTCACCGGGCTGGACAATCTGCCCAAGGCGTTTCTGTTCTATCGCCAGCTGCTGCAGTGGCTGGGGGGCATGGGGATCATAGTGCTGGCGGTGGCCATACTGCCACTGCTCGGCATCGGGGGCATGCAGCTCTATCGCGCCGAAATTCCGGGGCCGGTCAAGGACAACAAGGTCACCCCGCGCATCGCCGAGACGGCCAAGGCACTCTGGTTCATCTATCTGTTGCTCACTTCCCTCTGTGCCCTGGCGTACTGGATGGCGGGCATGACCCTGTTCGATGCCATCTGCCACTCCTTCTCCACCCTGTCGGTGGGCGGCTTCTCGACCCACGACGCCAGCATCGGCTTTTTCAACAGCCCGGCCATCAACCTGATTACTGTGGTGTTTCTGCTGCTGGCGAGCGTCAACTTTGCCCTGCACTTCATGGTGTTCGCCCACAAGCCGGTGCGGCTGAGCAACTATCTGCGCGACTCCGAGCTGAAGGTGTTTCTGAGCATCCAGTGTGTGCTGGTGCTGATCTGCTTCGTTTCCCTCTTGTTTCACGGCCATTACGCCACCTGGCAGGAGGCGCTCAACCACGGTCTGTTCCAGGCGGTGTCGCTGGGCACGACCACCGGCTACAGCACGACCAGCTATGCGGAGTGGCCCTCCTTTCTGCCCATGCTGCTGATGTTCTCCGCCTTCATCGGCTGCTGCGCCGGCAGTACCGGGGGCGGCATCAAGGTGATGCGCTTCATGATCCTGTTCCTGCAGGGGATGCGCGAGCTGAAGCGGCTGGTGCACCCGCGCGCCATCTATACCCTCAAGCTGGGTCGTCGTGCCGTGCCTGAGCGGATCGTGGAGGCGGTGTGGGGCTACTTTGCCACCTACATCATCCTGTTCTTCATCTTTATGTTGTTGCTGCTGATGACCGGCTTGAACGAGGTGACCGCTTTCTCTGCCGTGGCGGCGGCGTTCACCAACGTGGGGCCGGGGCTGGGCGAGGTGTCGGCCAACTTCGGCAAGATCTCGGCAACGGCACAATGGATACTGGTCGTCGCCATGCTGTTTGGCCGATTGGAAATCTTCACTCTTCTGGTACTGTTTACCCCTGCATTCTGGCGTAGTTGAGGTTGGTATGGACAAGATTCTGGTGCTTTATTCTTCCCGTGACGGGCAAACACGAAAGATCGTCGATGCCATGCTGGCAGAGACCGAGGGTTGTGAGGTGGTGATG
>NC_008570.1:167500-212500 GCF_000014805.1 Aeromonas hydrophila subsp. hydrophila ATCC 7966
CTGAACATTGAACCTACATGTGTAGGATAGGTGGGAGGCTTTGAAGGCGTGACGCCAGTTGCGCTGGAGCCGTCCTTGAAATACCACCCTTGTATGTTTGATGTTCTAACGCAGGCCCCTGAATCGGGGTCGCGGACAGTGCCTGGTGGGTAGTTTGACTGGGGCGGTCTCCTCCCAAAGAGTAACGGAGGAGCACGAAGGTTGGCTAATCCTGGTCGGACATCAGGAGGTTAGTGCAATGGCATAAGCCAGCTTAACTGCGAGACGGACAGGTCGAGCAGGTACGAAAGTAGGTCATAGTGATCCGGTGGTTCTGAATGGAAGGGCCATCGCTCAACGGATAAAAGGTACTCCGGGGATAACAGGCTGATACCGCCCAAGAGTTCATATCGACGGCGGTGTTTGGCACCTCGATGTCGGCTCATCACATCCTGGGGCTGAAGTCGGTCCCAAGGGTATGGCTGTTCGCCATTTAAAGTGGTACGCGAGCTGGGTTCAGAACGTCGTGAGACAGTTCGGTCCCTATCTGCCGTGGGCGTTGGATGATTGAAGGGAGTTGCTCCTAGTACGAGAGGACCGGAGTGAACGAACCTCTGGTGTTCGGGTTGTCACGCCAGTGGCACTGCCCGGTAGCTAAGTTCGGAATCGATAACCGCTGAAAGCATCTAAGCGGGAAGCGAGCCCTGAGATGAGTCATCCCTGACCCCTTGAGGGTCCTAAAGGGCCGTTGGAGACCACAACGTTGATAGGTGGGGTGTGTAAGCGCGGCGACGTGTTGAGCTAACCCATACTAATTACCCGTGAGGCTTAACCATACAACACCCAAGAAGTGTTCTGGGCCTTGTAGCGAATGAACGAACTACTAATTCAGTGATAGCGACGCCAACAGGCAGTTCGTTATTCACGTCAGCTTTCTAAGATTGAAGAATTTGCCTGGCGGCCATAGCGCCGTGGAACCACCTGATCCCTTGCCGAACTCAGAAGTGAAACGCGGTAGCGCCGATGGTAGTGTGGCATTCGCCATGCGAGAGTAGGACACTGCCAGGCACCCAATACAAGAAACCCCGCTCAGATGAGCGGGGTTTTTTATTATCTAAAATCAGCGATTTATGGTCATAAATCGCTGATTTCTCTGCTTTATGCCTGCCCTTGACTGGCGCAGGGCAGCTCCATGTTGACCACCCCATCTTCCAGCTGGATATCGATCTTGAAGCCAAGCCGTTTGGCCAGGTTGATCATGCCGCGGTTGCTGGGCATGGTCATGCCCGACAGCTGGCCAATGCCGCGTTCTCTGGCATAGCGAACAATCTTCTCCATCATCAGCTTGCCAAGCCCCAGCCCTTTCAGGTCGGAGCGCACCAGGATGGCAAACTCTGCATCAGACAGGTCCGGGTTGGAAATGGCGCGTACTACCCCCAGGATCTGCTGGTCGAACGGACCATCCTGTCCCACGGCGACAAACGCCATCTCCCGGTCGTAATCGATCTGGGTCATGCGGGCCAGCTCTTCATGTCCCAGCTCCCCCACGTCGGCAAAGAAGCGCTTGTACCTGTCTTCATCCGATACCTTGAGCACAAACTGCTTGTGAGCCGGTTCATCTTCCGGCCGGATCGGGCGCAGCAGCACATGGCTCTGATCCTTGAGCCAGGCCCCCTCTTCCAGTTCGGTGGGATAGGGGCGGATGGCCAGTCTGCAGCGGCCTTCTTCAGCAGGTTGCAGAGTCAGGCTGGCATCCAGTACCACCATTTCGGCGCCGCAGGCCTGCAGTGGATGCAGATCCAGCTGCTGGATCTCGGGGAAGGCGAGCAGCAACTCCGACAATTGGCACAGCACCTGGCCGAGGGCATCGATGTCGAGTCGCTCCGGGCTGGCCTGCTCGCGGATCTTGCGGCTCTTGAGCGCCCCGATGATCTGGTAGCGTGCCAGCGCCTGGTTCAGCGGCGGCAAGGCCGCCATCATCTCCTGTGGCTCGGCCCCTGACTCGCCGAGCAGGATGACGGGGCCGAATACGGGGTCTTGTTGCAGCCGGATCCGCAGCTCCAGCCCCCCGCTGCGGCGCGCCATGCGCTGCACCAGCAGGCCTTCGATACGGGCGCTGGGATCGTGCTGCCTGACCCGATCCAGAATGGCATCCGCAGCCTGGGCGACTTCGGCCGAGGTACGCAGGTTGAGCATGACGCCGTGTACCGCCGACTTGTGAAGGATGTCTGGTGAGCGCAGCTTGACTGCGACTGGATAGCCGATCTGCTCCGCGGTCAGGGTGGCCTCGATGGCATCGGAGACGATCCAGGTCGGCAGGGTGGAGAGCCCAGCAGCCTGCAGAATGGGGTGTGCCAGATGTGTGTCGAGGGTGAGCTGTTTGCGTTCCAGCGCCTGTCGGATCAACTGCTGGCACAGCTCTAGGTTGAGCCTGTCACCCTGCAGGGAGGCGGGGGTCTCCATCAGCTGCTTCTGGTTGCGCCGGTATTCCACCATGTGCATGAAGGCGGCGACTGCGCTCTCCGGGGTGCGGTAGGTGGGGAAGCCTGCCTCGCTGAACAGACGACGCCCCTCCTGGGCCGAATATTCTCCCGCCCAGTTGGTCAGGATATTGAAGCGTCTGGCCCTGGGGTGCTGTTTGACGTAGTCGATCAGGCTGCGCGCCAGGGCGGCGCCACGGGCGGTGAGCGAAGGGGCATGGATGAGCAGGATGGCGTCAGCCTCGTCCCCTTGCAGCAGGTCGTCGAGCGCCTGCTGATAGTCATTGATGTCGGCATCGCTGCCGATGTCGCGAGGCGGCATCGCCAGCTTGCCGCCCCGCTCCAGCAACTTGTCGATCGCCATGTTGGCCAAGCCACGGCCATTGGAAATGATGGCGAGCCGCTCTCCCTTGAGAGTCAGGGAGTGACTCAGGGTCTCGACGGCGGCAAACAGTTCGTGGGTATCCCGCACCCGCAGCATGCCGGCACGACGAATGGCGGCGTCATAGACGTTGTCGAGCCCGTTGTCCGGCTCATGGCGGCCGCTCTTGAGCACCAGAATGGGCTTGTTGCGGGAGGCAGCGCGGGCAGCCGAGAGAAAATGGCGGGCGTCCTGCAGCTTGTCCATGTAGAGCAGGATGGCGCGGGTCACGCTGTCGCGAGAGAGCTGATCCAGCAGCTGGCCGAAGTTGATGTCGCAGTGATCGCCAAGGGAGATGAAGGCCGAGAAGCCGAGTTCATGCTGCTTGGCCCAATCCAGGATGGTGGTGCTGACGGCGGCCGACTGGGAGAGAAAGGCAACCTGACCGGGCTTGGCGGCAATCGGCGAGAAACTGGCATTGATGCCCTGACCCGGCAGCAGCATCCCCATGCTGTTGGGGCCGAGCAGGCGGATGCCGTATTGCTGGCTGAGCTGCTGCAGCTGCTCCCGCTCCGGCGCAGTGAAGTCTGCCGCCAGTATGATGGCGGCGCCCGCTCCCCGTTTACCAAGCGCTTCGATGAGGGTCAGCACCCGTTCCCGCCGGGTACAGACGATGGCGAGATCCGGGGCCAGCGGCAGGCTGTCGATATCGCCATAGGCCAGCACGCCGGCAATGGCCGTGCTGTGCGGGCTGACTGGCAGGATGGGGCCCTTGAACTGGCCGGCGAGCAGGTGTCTTATCACCACGTGACCCGCCTTCTGCGGGTCGGTCGAGGCACCGATGACGGCGATTGACTGGGGTTTGAAGAGCCGATCCAGGCCGCTTGGTTTCATGGGCACTCCCGTGGGTGGCGGATGGTGCCAGTGTAATACGCTTTCAGCGCCGGTTCTGTGACCGGTTGCGGATCACTGCCTGGTCAGGGCGCTGGCTCGCAGGTAAAACTTCAGCTCGCCCTGGATCTGGCGTACCGCTGCCAGATGGCGCTCCTGCAGATAGATATCCTGCTCCTGATCAAGCTGTGTTTGCGGTACTCCCAGGCTCTGCAGGTACTCATCGAACAGCAGCGAGCTGTTGATTTCGATCAGATGGGGCATCATGGCGCGGCTCCTTGTTCCATTCAGGCTGAACATCCAGTCTAGCCGGTGAATCGCTCCTCAGGCTGACCAGTGTCAGATTTGACACGAAGTGGCTCACACATCTGCGGCGTCTTGCATCAAGGGGGCCAGGCCTGAGGTTATAGTGAATGGATGGCGGGGGAGGTGCGCGATGATCAGGATCTGGTTGTGTTGCGTCATGTTGTTGGCCGGCAGCGTACCGGCGGCAGAAGTGCCCATCAGGGCCTGGAACCTGCTGCTGGACCATCCCAATCCCGCCGTGGCTGCTCTGCTGCGACTCTCGCTCGATCTGACCGTACCCGAATACGGTCCCTATCGGCTGATTGCCAGCCCGCCGATGGAGCAGGGACGGGCGGTCAAGGAGTTGCAAAGCGGCGAGCTGGTGCAGATCGGGGTGTTTGCTCCCGACGAGGAGCGCGAACGTACCCTGCTGGCCATCCATGTTCCGCTGGCAAAAGGGTTGCTGGGCTGGCGGGTGTGCCTCATTCGGCAAGGGGACGAGGGGCGGTTCGCCAACATACGATCGCTGACCGACTGGCAACAGGCCGGGCTTCGCATCGGCCAGCACAGATCCTGGCCTGATACCCGTCTGCTCAAGGAGAACGGTCTCAACGTGGTGGTTGGCAGCCTCTACGACGCCCTGTTCAACATGCTGCGCAAGCAGCGCTTCGACTGCTTCCTGCGCTCGGTCATCGAGATCGAGGAGGAGCTCAAGCAGCACCCTGAGCTGGCCATCGAGCCACACCTGGTGTTTCGCTATCCGCTGGCGCTGCTGTTCTTTGTCTCGCCCAAGTACCCGGAACTGGCCAAGCGCATCGAGCTCGGCCTGCAGCGAGCCCGTCAGTCCGGTGACTATGAGCGGGTATTCGAGGCGGGTTTTGGCAGCACCATCCGGCGGCTGCAGCTGGATCGGCGGGTGATGCTGGAGCTGAGCAATCCGGATCTGCCGGCCGGCAGCCGGGCCATGATGCAGGATCCTTCGCTCATCTATGCTCCGGCGCTGTCCGCCGTGTCAGCGCAGTGAGCCCTGGCCCCGCGCGGTATCCCAGAAGGCGCGGATCAGCGGCTCTTCCAGCCGCTTCTTGAGCACGGCGATGCCGACATCGAACGGCTTGAGCGCCGGTTTGGGTTCGACGATGCGCACCTTTTCACCCATGGGGCTGTGGTCTATCACCGCCGCTGGCACCAGCCCCACGCCGAAGCCGAGCGCCACCATGGCGACAATCCCCTCGTTGCCCGCCACCTCCGCATAGATGTTGGGGGCGATCCCCTTGTTGCGCAGCCACTGATCGCAGCGTTTACGGGCCAGCCCCTGCTCCGAGAGGATCAGCGGCAGCCGCTCCCAGTCTGGCTCCCCCTGGGAAAACCACTGGCTTTGCTGCGGTGCGGTGCGGGGGGCGATGAACACCAGCGGCACCTGCTGCAGGCTGGCAAACTCCAGCTTGGAGGAGAGGGCATCGGGGCGGGCGGCGATGGCCAGATCGGCCTCGTCGGTCAGGATCTTGTCCACCGCCAGCGCCGGGTCGCCGGTCTCCAGCTTGATCTCCAGCTGGGGATAGCGGCGGCGAAAGCGCTCCAGCACCTCGGGCAGCAGAAAATAGCTGGCGGTGACCGAGCAGAACACCCGTAGCCGACCCTGCAGCGGCTCGTCGCTGCGCCTGAGCTCCTGCTTGAGCTGGCGCCACTCCTGCAGCAGAGCGCCGCCGAATTCGCGCAGCTTCTCGCCGGCGGGGGTGAGCCGTACCGAGCGGTTGTCCCGCTCGAACAGGATGCAGCCGGTCTCCTGCTCCAGTCGCTGGATGGCGCGACTAAGGGTGGAGGGGCTGACCGCCATGGCATCGGCGCTCTTGCCGAAGTGGAGGGAGTCGGCGAGGTGGAGAAACAGCTCGAGATTGCGAAGGTCCATCTTTTAGCTCCTAGCGCGGCTTGTGTGCCCGATATCCAGCGGTTGGCGGCTTGTTTCTGCCATCTCGCGGTACATTCAGCAGGCAATTATGAAGGATTAACGTTTCAATTATTGCAACGTACTGTTTCGAATATATCAGTTCAGGCAATAAGTGTCCCGCGCTATAGTGGTTTAGACAACGCCGCTACCCGGCATGGAATCAATCGAACGGAGCAATCACCATGGCTAACTATTTCAATACCTTGAACCTGCGTCAGCAGTTGGCCCAGCTGGGCAAGTGTCGTTTCATGCAGCGCGAAGAGTTCGCGGACGGCTGCAACGTGCTGAAGGGCAAGAAGGTGGTGATTGTGGGCTGTGGTGCCCAGGGTCTGAACCAGGGTCTGAACATGCGTGACTCCGGGCTGGATATCTCCTACGCCCTGCGCAAGGCCGCCATCACCGAGAAGCGCGCCTCCTGGCAGAAAGCCACCGACAACGGCTTCGCGGTCGGTACCTATGAAGAGCTGATCCCGACCGCCGATCTGGTGCTCAACCTGACTCCGGACAAACAGCACTCCGACGTGGTGAAAACCGTGATGCCGCTGATGAAGCAGGGCGCCGCGCTGGGTTACTCCCACGGCTTCAACGTGGTGGAAGAGGGTCAGCAGATCCGCGCCGACATCACTGTCGTCATGGTCGCGCCCAAGTGCCCGGGTACCGAAGTGCGTGAAGAGTACAAGCGCGGTTTCGGCGTACCTACCCTGATCGCCGTTCACCCGGAGAACGATCCCAAGGGCGAAGGCATGGCCATCGCCAAGGCGTGGGCCTCTGCCACCGGTGGCGACCGTGCCGGCGTGCTGGAGTCCTCCTTCGTGGCGGAAGTGAAATCTGACCTGATGGGCGAGCAGACCATCCTCTGCGGCATGCTGCAGGCCGGCTCCCTGCTCTGCTACGACAAGCTGGTTGCCGAAGGCACCGACCCGGCCTACGCCGGCAAGCTGATCCAGTTCGGTTGGGAGACCATCACCGAAGCCCTGAAACAGGGTGGTATCAGCCTGATGATGGACCGCCTCTCCAACCCGGCCAAGCTGCGCGCCTTCGAGCTCTCCGAGCAGCTCAAGACCCTGATGCGCCCGCTGTTCGAGAAGCACATGGACGACATCATCGCCGGCGAGTTTTCCCGCGGCATGATGGCCGACTGGGCCGAAGACGATGCCAAGCTGTTCGGCTGGCGCGAAGAGACCGGCAAGTCCGCCTTCGAAAACGCCCCGGCGTTTGCAGGCAAGATTGCCGAGCAGGAGTACTTCGACAATGGCGTGGTGATGGTGGCCATGGTCAAGGCGGGTGTCGAGCTGGCGTTTGAGACCATGGTGGCCTCCGGCATCTATGAAGAGTCTGCCTACTACGAATCCCTGCACGAGCTGCCGCTGATTGCCAACACTGTTGCCCGCAAGCGTCTGTACGAGATGAACGTGGTCATCTCCGACACCGCCGAGTACGGCAACTACCTGTTCGCCAACGCCGCCGTGCCCTTGCTGCGCGAGCACTTCATGCCGACCCTGAAAGCAGGCGATCTGGGGGCCAGCAAGGCGGAAGGGCAGAGCGTGGATAACCTGGCGCTGCTGGCGGCCAACGAAGCGACTCGCAACCACCCGATCGAAAAAATCGGCCAGGTACTGCGTGGCTACATGAAGGACATGAAACGTATCGCCGTTGGCGGTTAAGCCTGCATCGGGCTGGATGATGAAGGGGCGGGGATGACGATCCCCGTCGCCGGTCGGACTGGACACCCGACCGGCCAGCCAGAAAACCCGGCCACAAAAAAGCCCCGCTCATCGAGCGGGGCTTTTGCATTCAGAAAGGCGGGCTAAATCAGGCTTTCCATGCTTTCCAGGTGTTGATCAAACCGTTGGTGGAGCAGTCGTGGCTGGTGACAGCTGCATCGGTGTTGAGTTCCGGCAGGATCTTGTTGGCCAGCTGTTTGCCCAGCTCCACGCCCCACTGGTCGAAGCTGAAGATGTTCCAGATTGCGCCCTGTACGAAGATCTTGTGCTCGTACATGGCGATCAGGGCACCCAGGGTTTTCGGGGTCAGGCTCTTGAACAGGATGGAGTTGGTCGGGCGGTTGCCTTCGAACACCTTGAACGGCACCAGATCCTTGACCTGCTCCAGGGTTTTGCCAGCCGCCAGGAACTCGGCTTCGACCTGTTCCTTGCTCTTGCCGAAGGCCAGCGCCTCGGTCTGGGCGAAGAAGTTGGCCAGCAGTTTCGGGTGGTGGTCGCCGATCGGGTTGTGGCTGATGGCCGGGGCCAGGAAGTCACAGGGGATCAGCTTGGTGCCCTGGTGGATCAGCTGGTAGAAGGCGTGCTGGCCGTTGGTGCCCGGCTCACCCCAGATGATGGGGCCGGTCTGGTAGTCAACCGGCTTGCCGTTGCGGTCGACGTACTTGCCGTTGGACTCCATGTTGCCTTGCTGGAAGTAGGCAGGGAAGCGGTGCATGTACTGATCGTACGGTAGGATGGCTTCGGACTCGGCACCGTAGAAGTTGTTGTACCACAGGCCGATCAGCGCCAGCAGCACCGGCACGTTCTGCTCATAGGAGGCTGTGGCGAAGTGCATGTCCATCTCGAAGGCGCCTTGCAGCAGGGCTTCGAAGTTTTCGAAACCGACGGACAGGGCGATGGGCATGCCGATGGCAGACCAGGAGGAGTAGCGGCCGCCAACCCAGTCCCAGAACTCGAACATGTTGTTGGTGTCGATACCGAACTCGGCCACGGCCTTGCCGTTGGTGGAGAGCGCAGCGAAGTGCTTGGCAACGTGGGCCTTGTCACCGGCGATCTTGATAAACCAGTCGCGGGCGGTCAGGGCGTTGGTCATGGTCTCCTGAGTGGTGAAGGTCTTGGAGGCCACCAGGAACAGGGTGGTTTCTGGATCGATCTTCTTCAGGGTCTCGGCGATATGGGTGCCATCGACGTTGGAGACGAAGTGCATCTGCAGGTGATTTTTGTAAGGGCGCAGTGCTTCGGTGATCATCACCGGGCCCAGATCAGAGCCACCGATACCTATGTTGACCACGTGCTGGATCGCCTTGCCGGTGTAGCCTTTCCACTCGCCGGAGATGATCTTCTCGCAGAAGCCCTTCATCTTGGCCAGTACGGCGTTCACTTCCGGCATCACGTCCTTGCCGTCGCATTCGATGGGGCGGTCGGAGCGATTGCGCAGGGCCACGTGCAGTACCGAGCGACCTTCGGTCATGTTGATCTTGTCGCCATTGAACATGGCATCGATCGCGCTGCGAAGATCGGTCTCTTTGGCCAGATCAACCAGCAACTTGAGGGTTTCTTCAGTGATCAGGTTCTTCGAGTAATCAACCAGGATGTCGCCGCCGAAGGTGAGGGAAAACTTGTCAAAGCGCTTCGGGTCCTGCGCGAACAGATCCTTGAGCCGGGTCTCTTTGTTCGCTGCAAAGTGGGCTTCCAGTGCCTGCCAGGCCTGGGTCTGGGTTGGATTGATGTTTTTCATAGGATTATCAGTCTTCCAAGTTGTGTATGAACCTTGCAGGCAAGGCTCCCGCCAAACCTTATTATTCGAGCATTATACCGGGCCAGCTGCGCGGCCCGTGTAACAGAGCTTTACCAATTGTCTGCCATCGACCGAGTTTACAACCAAAACGCTGCGATTATGAGTCACTGATGGCAGCCGGATCTTGCGTTTGCGCATACTTGGTCGGGCTTGCCGCCGTTGAAAGGGCTTTCAGGGCGAGAGCCTGCTGCGAGTGGGGTGGCAGTTTGGCCTGGCAGCCAAAAGAGTATTCGACAGGCGCCTTTTTGCTCATTTCATGCGCAGGCGCAAGTTGTTGGCACTGGAGGCTGGCTAGCATATGAGCGAATGGACGAGATCTCCCAGGGATGGCCACTGTCTGGAATGAGGAGATCGCTATGAAAGCTGTGTTGTCCCTGTTTGCTCTGAGCCTGATCGCCACCGGCCTCATCGGCCTGCTAACCATGGTACTGACCAGTGCGGCGCCGACCTTGCCGTTACGGGTGCTGGCGGTGATCGGTGCCGTGCTGGGAGGCTATGTGCTGGTGCAACCGCTGCTCAACCGGGTGGCTCGTCGGCTGGTGTGAATCGACGCCCCCGGCATGCTGAAAACAAAGTCCGGCCCAGGGTGGCCGGATTTTTTATGCCCGTCAGCGGGGTCGGAAACGACAATGCCAGCCCGGAGGCTGGCATTGTGTCATTCAGGAAAAGGCTCAGGCCTGTGGCTTTTGCATGTGCATGACCATCTGCGGGAAGGGGATCTCGATGCCTTCGGCATCGAAGGTGAGCTTCACCTTCTCGTGGAAGTCGAACCAGACTCCCCAGTAGTCGCCGGTCTTGACCCAGGGGCGCACCACTATATTGACCGAGGAGTCGGCCAGCGCGGCGACGGCGATGGTGGCGGCCGGCTCCTTGAGGATGCGCGGCTCTTCGCTGACCAGCCGCTCCAGGATCTGCTTGGCCTTGCGCAGATCGGAGCCATAGCCGATGCCGAAGGTCATGTCGACCCGGCGGGTATCCATGCGCGAGTAGTTGACGATGGTGCCGTTGAGGATGGCGGAGTTGGGCACCACCACCATCTTGTTGTCACCGGAGGTGAGGGTAGTGGTGAACAGCTGAACGGATTGCACCACGCCATTGGTGCCTGCCACCTCGATGAACTCACCTGCCTTGATGGGGCGGAAGATGATGAGCAGGAAGCCGGCGGCAAAGTTGGAGAGCGAGCCCTGCAGCGCCAGACCGATGGCCAGACCGGCGGCACCGATAATGGCGACGAAGGAGGCGGTCTGCACCCCGACCCGGCCCAGCGCGGCGATCACCACGAACACCAGGATGGCGTACTTGAGGATGCTGCCGACGAAGTGGGTGACAGTGGTGTCCAGCTTGCGGGCCTGCATCACCTTGACCACGGCGCTGCTGATGAGGTTGGCGGCGATATAGCCGACCAGCAGGGTGATCAGGGCGGCCGCGATGTTGACGGCATACTCGATCAGCAGGCCCTGGTTGTTGACCAGCCAGGTCTGCGCTTCGGTGATGATTTCGGGTTCCATAGGGTGTCCTGTCAGGCGATAAAAGGTTTATGACGCATGAATCTAACACTGGAATGCGACAATCCGGGTCGCATCTGGTGCTCATCGTCTCTTTTGTGCCACAAAAAACAAGGGAGGCCAAGGCCTCCCTCTTTACTGCAACCCGTCTGGAGCGGCGTTGCCGCTACTGATTGCAAATTGAGCTTGTCAGCTCTGCAGCAGCTGGCTGCGGATAAATTGCCACTGATCTTCAAAGCCGGCGGTGGGCTTGATTTTGAACTCGGAGCGGACGAACTGGCTGATCCGCCCCTCGGTATAGGCCAGCAGCAGGTTGGCCAGCATGGTCTCGTCGAGCTGGAAGCCCTGGCCTTCGCGCAGCCGCTTCTCCCGCAGTACCTGCTTGATCTGGGTCTCCAGCTTGTCGAACAGGACGCTGATGCGATCCCGCAGCCGGTCGTGCTCACCCAACAGGGCATCGCCATTGAGGATACGGGTGATGCCGGGGTTGCGCTCGGCGAACACCAGCAGTAGCTGCAGTATGTGGTGGCAGCGGGCCATTGTGTCTTTCTCTTCGGCCATGATCAGGTTGACCCGTGACAGCAGGGAATCCTCGATAAAGTCGATCAGCCCCTCGAACATTCGCGCCTTGCTGGGAAAATGTCGATAGAGCGCGGCCTCGGATACCCCCACCTCGGCCGCCAGACGGGCCGTGGTGATGCGCTGGCCAGGGCTGGTCTCCAGCATGTGGGCGAGCGCCTGCAGGATCTGATCGCGCCGACTCTGTTTCTGATTACTGCTTGCCATGGATTCCCCTAAAAAAAACAATGGCCTGATTCTGTTATTAGGCACCGCCGCGCGGGCTGGTGTGGTCTGTTATTGGCGACCAGAAGAACCAAAACCGCCTTCACCCCGTTCGCTCTGATTGAACTCATCGACCAGTTGGAAGCTGGCCTGAACTACCGGCATGATCACCAGCTGGGCGATGCGCTCGCCGGGCTGCATGGTGAAGTTGTCATTACCACGGTTCCACACCGAGACCATCAGCTGGCCCTGGTAATCGGAATCGATGAGGCCGACCAGGTTGCCCAGCACGATGCCGTGCTTATGGCCGAGGCCGGAGCGGGGCAGGATGGTGGCACACAGGCCCGGATCCTGAATGTGGATGGCCAGCCCGGTCGGCACCAGGGTGGTATCACCCGGGGCCAGGGTCAGCGGGGCATCCAGCAGGGCGCGTAGATCCATGCCGGCGGAGCCCGGTGTGGCATAGGCGGGCAGCGGGTACTCGGTGCCGATGCGGGCATCCAGAATCTTCAGTTCAATTTGTGTTGTCATAAATCGTTTTTAATGGAGTGGAGGTGGTCGATTGACGGGCTCAGTGCCGGTAGTGATCTGCAATCAGGGCGATGAGATGACGAGCCAGCGTCAGCTTATCGGCCAGGGGCAGGGGGGCTTGACCCCCTTGCCAGAACACGGTCAGGGCGTTGTCATCGGCGTTGAAGCCCTGGCCCGCACGAGATACGTCGTTGGCGGCGATCATGTCCAGCCGCTTACGCTGCAGTTTGTCGAGGGCGTATTGTTCCACATCCACGGTTTCTGCGGCAAATCCGACGGTGAAGGGCTTGTCTGACAAAGCCCCCACGGCGGCGATGATGTCGGGGTTTTTGACCAGGGTCAGCTGCATCTGGTCGTTGTCACCAGTCTTCTTGATCTTCTGGTTGGCCACCTGTGCGGGGCGGTAGTCGGCGACGGCGGCGCAGCCGATGAAGAGGTCGCACTCGCCGACCCGGCTCATCACCGCCTGATGCATCTGCTCGGCACTTTCCACGTCGACGCGGGTGACGCCCGCCGGGGGGGCCAGTGCCACCGGGCCGCTCACCAGGGTCACCTCGGCGCCCGCTTCACGGGCGGCGCGGGCGATGGCGTAGCCCATCTTGCCTGAGCTGTGGTTGCTGATGTAGCGCACGGGATCCAGCGCCTCGCGGGTCGGCCCGGCGGTGAGCAGCAGCCTGACCCCGGCCAGCAGTGGCTCGGCGGCGAGCTGTTGGCAGCAAAGCTCAACCAGCTCGAGGGGATCCAGCATCCGGCCCGGGCCCACGTCACCGCACGCCTGGCTGCCGGAGTCCGGCCCCCACAGCAGGATGCCGCGGCTGGCCAGAGTCTTGAGGTTGGCCTGGGTAGCGGCGTTGAGGTACATCTGCTGGTTCATGGCGGGCGCCAGTGCCACCGGTGCCGGCGTGGCCAGGCAGAGGGTGGTGAGCAGCTCGTCGGCCATGCCGGCGGCCATGCGGGCCATCAGGTTGGCGCTGGCCGGGGCGATCAGCACCAGATCGGCCCACTTGGCCAGCTCGATGTGGCCCATGCCCGCCTCGGCGGCGGGATCCAGCAGACTGTCGGCCACCGGGTGGCCGGAGACGGCCTGCAGGGTCAGCGGGGTGATGAACTCCTTGGCGGAACGGGTCATCACCACCCGTACCTCGGCCCCCTGATCTTTCAGGCGGCGTACCAGTTCGGCACTCTTGTAGGCGGCGATCCCGCCACTGACACCCAACAGGATGCGTTTATCGGCCAATCTCATCTGCTGCTTCTCTTCCGGCTCACTCTGACTGGTCGGCTAAGATACCACAGGCAGCGGACGACGACAGAGGCTGACATGGGGGACTTGTGGTCGGGCTCCCGCGATTTTTTGCTATGTTTTCTCTCAATAGGCATGAGGGAGAGACAAATGAGCATCAAGGAGTGGCCGGAAGATGAACGCCCGCGTGAGAAGCTGTTGCGTCAGGGGCCTGGCGGCTTGTCCGACGCCGAGCTGCTGGCGATCTTCCTGCGTACCGGGGTTAGTGGCCTGAGTGCGGTCGATCTCTCCCGCCATCTGTTGCAGCAATTTGGTTCGTTGCGGGCGCTGCTTGGCGCCGAACAGCGGGCCTTTTGCGCGGCGCACGGCCTTGGGCCAGCCAAATATGCCCAGCTGCAGGCCGTGCTGGAGATGGGCAAGCGCCATCTGGCCGAGCAGTTGCAAAGGGGCGATCCGCTCACTTCGCCCCAGTTGACCCGAGACTATCTGCAGGCTCAGCTGCGGGATCGACCGCGGGAGGTGTTTGCCCTGCTGCTGCTCGACAACCAGCACCGAGTGATTCAATTCGTTGAACTTTTTTACGGCACCCTCGACTCGGCGAGCGTCTGGCCTAGAGAAATCGTGCAGATCGCACTCAAACATAATGCAGCCGCCGTGATTCTGGCGCATAATCACCCGTCCGGCGTCGCCGAGCCCAGTCGGGCCGACCGCCAGATCACGGATCGGATCACGGCCGCCTTGGCCCTGATCGATATCAGAGTGCTGGATCACTTGGTGATCGGTGACGGCATCACGGTTTCTTTCGCCGAGCGCGGTTGGTTATGACTGTGCTCTGGCGCCGTATTAGTTGATCTTTGATCACGGATGCTGTATAAAATGCCGCCTTCTGTTTGCCCCGCAATCGAAGGCCAGCGGGGCAGATATTTGCTCGAGCAATGAAGTAAGATTTGGAGAGACTGACATGTCTAGAGTATGCCAAGTAACCGGCAAGCGCCCGGCAGTTGGTAACAACCGTTCGCACGCTAACAACGCTACCAAGCGTCGTTTCCTGCCGAACCTGCACACTCACCGTTTTTGGGTTGAGAGTGAAAAACGCTTCGTAAGCCTGCGCGTATCCGCAAAAGGCATGCGTATCATCGACAAGCGTGGCGTTGAAGTGGTTCTGGCTGAACTGCGCGCCAGCGGTGTTAAGGTATAAGGAATTAGATCATGGCTAAAGGTATTCGCGAGAAAATTCGCCTGAACTCCAGCGCCGGTACTGGTCACTTCTATACCACTACCAAGAACAAGCGCACCATGCCCGAAAAAATGGAGATCAAAAAGTTTGATCCCGTTGTTCGTCAGCATGTGATCTACAAGGAAGGCAAAATCAAGTAATTACTTGATGCTGCATTCCCAAAAACCCGGCCTAGTGCCGGGTTTTTTTATGGCCGAAATTCAGTACACTGCCGGTTCTAAGGGAGGCTTGTCATGTTCAAACTGAGCCGCAAAGGCTGGAACAACGTGATTATCGTAGTGGTGCTGATCGTGATCACCCTGTTGCACCGGCTGGAGCTGGCCCAGCAGGAGAACAGCGCCAAGCGAGCGCGTCCGCTGCTGCCTGACAGCGCCGTGGTGCTCACCTGGCAGGGGCCGAGCTGGCAGATCGAACGGATCGGACAGGGCTGGCGCAGCGGGCCGGATCTGGGACTCAGCAGTGCCCAGCTGGCGGCGCACATCGAGGCCTGGCAGGGCTGGTTGCTGCCGCCCGGCGAATCCGTGCGCGGCAACCCGGTTACCCTCAAGATCTGGGTCGCCGGCCAGACCGATCCCATCGAGGTGGGCCTCTATCAGGACAGCGGCAAGTTTGCCGCCCTGCTGCCCCCCTCGACCTGGCTCAGCCTGAGCCAGGAGCAGTACCGCAGCCTGCTGCGTCCCGCTCCCTAACCCCTTTTCAGCGTCAGCACGAGGATCCCATGCCTGAATTACCGGAAGTCGAAGTCAGCCGCCAGGGTATCTCGCCCTGGCTTACCGGCATCAAGGTCACCCGAGTGGTGGTGCGGGACGGCCGCCTGCGCTGGCCGGTGCCGGGGGAAATCCAGGAGCTGGTGGATCTCACCATCCACCGGGTCAGCCGCCGCGCCAAGTACCTGCTGCTGGAGACCGACTTCGGCACCGCCATCCTCCATCTGGGCATGTCGGGCAGCCTGCGGGTGCTGGACATCGGCACCCCGGCCGAGAAGCACGATCACGTGGATATCGAGCTGGCCAACGGCAAGCTGCTGCGGCTCAACGATCCGCGCCGCTTCGGCGCCCTGCTGTGGACCCGCGAGCCGGCCGAGGCGCACGCGCTGCTGGCCAAGCTGGGGCCGGAGCCGCTCACCGATGCGTTCAATGCTGATTACCTGCGTGAGCGCGCCAAGGGGCGCAGCACCGCCATCAAGACCTTCCTGATGGACAACCAGGTGGTGGTCGGGGTGGGCAATATCTACGCCAACGAGGCGCTCTACGCCGCCGGCATTCACCCCAAGCGGGCGGCGGGCAACATCAGCGCCGAGCGCTTGGGCACCCTGGTGGCCGAGATCAAGCGGGTGCTGGCCGAAGCGATTCGGCAGGGCGGCACCACCCTCAAGGATTTCACCAGTGCAGACGGCAAGCCGGGCTATTTCGTGCAGCAGCTGCAGGTGTACGGGCGGGGCGGCCAGCCCTGTTTTCACTGCCACACCCTGCTCAGTGAAATCCGGCTGGGACAGCGTACCACCGTGTTCTGTTCCCACTGCCAGCGCTGAATCGCGGTTTTTTTGGCCTGAAATGGCCAAGTTGTAAGAGAGTATTTCCAGTCTGTTGAAGATTTGCTCGCCTGTCACTACTATCTCGACCGTTCAGGCGGTTTGAGAAAATAAAATGACAGCTAAATCAATAGACTGGGACCATTTGTCCCGGCAGGGGCACTATTGTGCCCAAAAAATGGCGCGCTTCCTCTATCCCGATGACAGCGCCCGCAAAACCTTCAATCGCGCCAAGTTCGTGCTGCGCAGCCTGCTCTATCGGCAGCAGCTGAGCCGCGTGTTCGAGCTGTTTCAGGCCGAACCGCTCAAGGCCCTGCCTGCCCACTATCCCGAGCTGCTCGACAAGCCGATGCGGCCCTATCGCTTTGCCGGCTCCACCGCGACCGAGCGGGCCGAGATGCTGGAAAACCACTACCGGCTGATGCTGGCTCGCTACCCGGATCTGATCGACCCGCTCTATCTGGGGGATGGCATCGAGCTCGGTCGTTATCCCGAGAGCGGCTGTCGCATCGTGCTGCGCCACGACGGCACCTTCCGCCGCGAGGCGGAGCTGGCCCTCTCCATCGTCGACCCGCAGGGCAAGCGGCTCTACAGCTGCGCCTTCTCGTTGGCCGGCACTCCCAACCGGCTGGCAGTGGTGATCGGTTCGGTGCAGGGGCCGGAGCCCTGCATCGAGCAGGCGCAGGACAAGGTGCGTGCGCTGACCAAGGAGGGCCACGGTCTGCGGCCCAAGTCGCTGGTGGTGATGCTGGTGATGGAGCTGGCCGAGGCGATGCAGGCCGAGCACATCTCGGCGGTGCGGATGAAGGCCCACATCTATCAGGCCCGCCGTTACAGCAAGAAGAAGAAAGCCTGCCTGCAGGCGGATTATGACGAGCTGTGGCAGGAGTTTGGCGCCATCGATCTGGACAGCAACTTCGTGCGGTTGCAGCCCGCTCAGCGCAAGCCGCTGGAGGAGATCGCCTCCAAGAAGCGGGCCATGTACCGGCGCCGTTACGAGTGGCTCGATCAGCTGACCCTGGCGAGTCAGCAACTGCTGGGCCCGCGTCTGGCGGGCTGAGGTGCACAGGCCCCTGCAGCAAACAGGCTACCCTCGGGTAGCCTGTTTCGTTGTTACTTGGTCTGTTTGGCCTTGATGGCGGCGGCCACGGCGGGGTCGACGAACTGGCGGATGTCACCGCCGTGCAGGGCGACCTCCTTCACCAGGGTGGAGGAGATGAAAGAGTTCTCCTCGGCCGGGGTGAGGAACACGCTCTCCAGCTCCGGCATCAGGCGGCGGTTCATGTTGGCGAGCTGGAATTCGTACTCGAAGTCGGAGACGGCGCGCAGACCGCGGATCAGCACGTTGGCCTGCTGCTCCCTGGCAAAATCCACCAAGAGGCCTGAGAAGCCGACCACCTTGACGTTGGGCAGGTGGGCGGTCACCTGGCGGGCCAGCTGCACCCGTTCGTCCAGATCGAACAGCGGCCGCTTGCTCGGGCTGTTGGCCACCCCGACCACCACTTCATCAAACAGTTTGGCGGCCCGGCCGATGAGGTCTGTGTGGCCGTTGGTGACGGGATCGAAGGTGCCGGGATAGATTACCTTGTTGGTCATGCTGCTGATTCCTGCAACCGGGAAATTTGGTCGCATTATAGGGTCTGTTGGGGGATTGGCGCGACCGCCTTGGGGCGAGTTTTGGCGCCCCAAGGCCGGCTTTGCCGATCCAAATCGGGGTCACCGGGTCTCTTCGCTTGAGAATAGCGATACATCAGGCAAGAATACCCGCACCGCGCATCAAGCCTCCTTGCATTGGTGACAGGGAGCAAAGGGATTTTTTATGAAACGTATTCTGGTAGTCCGCAATGACAAGATTGGTGACTTCATGCTGGCTTGGCCGAGCTTTGCCATGCTCAAGCGCTCCATGGAGTGTCATGTGACTGCCCTGGTTCCTGCCTACACGGCGCCGTTGGCCCGCCTCTGCCCCTGGATTGACGAGATCATCCTGGATCCGGGCTCACGGGCCGACAAGGAACAGCAACGCGCCTTGCAGGCGCGCATCAAGGCCGCCGCCTTCGATGCCTCCATCTGCCTCTTCTCCAACTCCCGCAACGCCATGCTGGTGTGGAAGGCGCACATTCCCTACCGGTTGGCACCGGCCACCAAGCTGGCTCAGGTGCTCTACAACCAGCGCCTGATCCAGCGCCGCTCCCGCTCCCAGAAGCCGGAGTACGAATACAACCTGGATCTGGTGCGTCGTTTCCTCGCCGACCAGCAGGTGAGCGCGGTGGAGCCGCAGGGCCCCTACCTCAGCTTCGATGCGAAGAGTCTGCAACAGGTGCGCGAGCAGGTCGCCGCCCGCCTGCGGCTCGATGCCGGTCGCCCCTGGCTGATGGTGCATGCCGGCAGCGGTGGCTCGGCCAACAACCTCTCCATCGAGCAGTACGCCCGCCTCATCATCAAGCTCAATCAGGCCTGCCCTGAGTTGCAGTGCATACTGACGGCGGGGCCGGGGGAGGAGAGGATCGCCGAACAGCTGGCGGCCGAGCTGCTGGCCCACGGCGGCAACGGCTGGATCTACCGCTCCGACGAGGGTCTGCCCAAGTTCTGCCAGGTGATGGCCAACGCCGCCCTGTTCGTGGCGGGCAGCACGGGGCCGCTGCACATAGCGGCGGCGCTGGACGTGCCCACCATCGGCTTCTTCCCGGCGCACCGTTCGGCGACGCCGCTGCGCTGGCGTCCGCTCAACAGCGAGGGGCGCCATCTGGCGTTCAGCCCGCCGGAAGACAGCGATCACCCGGAAGACATGAGCCAGCTCGATCCCAAGACCATGGCGGCGGCGATCGCCCGCTGGGCGCCGCCGTTCTGGCGCACTGAACACTGATACCAGATGATGTAAATGCAGACAGGGCCCTTGAAGGGCCCTGTCTCGTATGAGGGGAAGTGCTGCGGCTTACTTGTCCGCCTGATCCGGTGCTTGCGGCTGCTGGCGGATCCAGAGGTCGGCGTATTTGACGAAGGTGGAGTGGGCCGACAGGATGGCCAGCAAGAGCCCCTGCTTGCCATCGAGGAAGCCGGCCTTGAGCAGGTACATCTTGAGGAAGCAGCCCAGCGCGTGCACCAGCCCCTGGCTGAGGGAGCCCTTCTTGCCGCGGGCGGTGCGCTGATCGGCCCAGGCGCGGGCATAGCCGGCGGATTTGACCAGGTAGTGCTCCAGATCCCGATAGGTGAAGTGGAGCAGGTCGCCGTGCAGGTTGACGATCTTCATGTTGGCGCGCACTTCCACCTTCTCGTGCACCAGCACCTCGTTGTAGCTGGTGAGCGCCTTGGGATAGAGGCGCAGCACCCGGTCCGGATACCAGCCGCTGTGGCGGATGAAGCGGCCGAATACCCAGGAGAGGCGCGGGATCGAGTAGATGGTGTCGCTGGCCGGGTTGGCCATGACGGCGGCGATGGCGGCTTTCAGCTCGGGAGTGAGCCGCTCGTCCGCATCCAGCCACAGCACCCAGTCGGATTGCACGTGGGACTGGGCGAGGCGGCGCTGGCGGCCGAAGCCCGGCCACACCGGGTTGACGAAGAAGCGGGCGCCGAATTCGGCGGCGATGGTCGGGGTTTCGTCCTGGCTGCCGGAGTCCATGATGACGATCTCGTCGACCAGTCCATCGAGGGAGGCGAGGCAGGGGCGCAGGTTTTCGGCTTCATTCTTGACGATAAGGACAGCCGCCAGAGTCGGTTTATTCACGGATTAAAGGCTCTTGTTGGCGCCCGGCTGGCGGGCCATGCTCAAATTGGCGCCCATTCTAGCCTAAAACGGCAGGCGGAGCATGGTTCCGGCGGTCGGGGCTGCGTTAGCTTCAAATGGGATGCTTTTCGGCATGAGAGCGGGTGGTGCGGGGATCTTCTGTTATTTCTCGGGCCATTCTTGGGGCATAATCTCGGCCAGCAACGATTAACCGCAGGGCTTGGCCCAAGAGACGCGCGAGATGAAGATATTGGTGATCGGCCCCTCCTGGGTCGGCGACATGGTGATGTCCCAGAGCCTCTATAAGGCGATCAAGGCCAATCACCCCGACAGCGAGCTGCACGTGATGGCGCCCGCCTGGTGTGGTGCCCTGCTGGAGCGGATGCCGGAGGTGGACAAAGCCATTCCGATGCCGCTCGGCCACGGCGACTTCAAGCTGGGGGCCCGCCGCCGGCTCGGCAAGCAGCTGGCGGCCGAGAAGTACGATCAGGCCATTATCCAGCCCAATTCCATGAAGTCGGCGCTGATCCCCTGGTTTGCCCGCATCCCGGTGCGCACCGGCTGGAAGGGGGAGCACCGCTTCGGTCTGCTCAACGACATGCGCAGCAACAAGTCCGCTTTTCCGCTGATGGTGGAGGCCTACCTGGCACTGGCCTATCCCAAGGCACAGATGAAGAGCCGGGCCGACATCCCGACCATTCCCCAGCCGGCCCTCAACGTTGATCTCATCAACCAGGAGAAGGCGCTGGAGCGGCTCGGGCTGGATCGCGCCCGCCCGGTGCTGGTGCTCTGCCCCGGAGCCGAGTTCGGCCCGGCCAAGCGCTGGCCGGAGGGTCACTACGCCGTGGTGGCACAAAAGCACCTCGACGAGGGCTGGCAGGTGTGGATCTTCGGTTCCGCCAAGGACTCGGCGGTGGCCAACACCATCCGCGACCGGATCAACCCGCTGTCGCGCCCCAACTGCCACGTGCTGGCGGGCAAGACCAATCTGTACGAGGCGATCGACCTGATGGCGCTGGCCGGGCGGGTGATCGCCAATGACTCCGGCCTGATGCACGTCGCCGCCGCTCTCAACCGGCCGCTGATCGGGGTCTATGGCTCCACTTCGCCGCTCTATACCCCGCCGCTGGCGGACCGGGTCGAGATCGTCCACACCGACATCGAGTGCCGCCCCTGCTTCAAGCGCACCTGCAAGTTCGGCCACCTCAAGTGCCTGATCGAGCTGATGCCGGAGCAGGTCATCGAGGCTGGCCGCCGGCTGGAGTGCAGCGAGACGCCGGCCCCGCCGTTGGCGCTGCCGCCCGGCGAACCGCCCCGTTTTGTCGCCGAGCCGGGCAAGCGCGGGGAGCCGCACTAGCATGGGCTATCGGCTGCTCTACAACCTGCTGATCCACCTGGGGTTGCCGCTGGCATTGCTGGCGCTCTACAAGCCGAAGAAGGGCAAGCCCGGCTTTGGCAAGCGCTGGGCCGAGCACCTGGGGCGGACACCCGCCACCGGGCAGGAGGCGCCGCTCTGGATCCATGCGGTGAGTGTGGGGGAGACGCTGGCCATCAGCCCCTTCATCCGCGCCCTCAAGGCCGAGCGGCCCGATCTGCCGATCCTGCTCACCACCACCACCCGCACCGGCGCCGAGCAGGCCGCCAGGCTGGGGGATCTGGTGGAGCACCGCTACGCGCCGCTCGACTACCCCTGGGCGGTGGCGGCGTTTCTCAATGCCGTCAAACCGCGCGCGCTCTGGGTGATGGAAACCGAACTGTGGCCGAACTGGCTGGCCGCCTGCGAGGAGCGCCATCTGCCGGTGACCATCATCAATGCCCGCCTCTCGGAGCGATCCTGCCGGCGTTATGGCCGTTTTCAGGGGGCGTTCGACGCCTTGAGCCAGCCACTGACCCACCTGCTCTGCCAGCACCAGGACGACGCGGATCGCTTCCATCGGCTGGGGCTGGGGCGCGAGCGGCTGGCGGTGACCGGTTCCATCAAGTTCGACATCCAGCTCGATGAGCAGGTGCAGGCCAGGGGCCGCGCCCTGCGCCAACTGCTGGGGGCGGAGCGGCCGGTCTGGATCGCCGCCAGCACCCATCAGGGGGAAGACGAGCAGGTGCTGGCCGCCTTTGATCGGGTGCTCGCGGCGCAGCCGTCGGCCCTGTTGATCCTGGTACCGCGTCACCCCGAGCGATTCGAGCGGGTGGCGGCGCTGTGCGCCCCCTACGGCTGCGTGCGGCGTACGGCGGGTGGTGCGGTCGGCGAGCACGACAAGGTTTACCTCGGCGATACCATGGGCGAGCTGCCGCTGATGCTGGCGGCGGCCGACGTGGCCTTCGTCGGTGGCAGCCTGGTCAAGGTGGGCGGCCACAATCTGCTGGAGCCGGCTGCGCTGGGTAAACCCTGCCTGAGCGGCCCCGCCTACTTCAATTTCAGCGACATCACCCGCCAGCTGGTGGCCCAGGGTGGCGCCGCCGTGGTGGCCGATGCCGCCGCGCTGGGGGAGCAGGTGAGTGCGCTGCTGGCCGACGAGAGCCGGCGCCGGGAGATGGGCGAGCAGGCCCGCGCCGTGGTGCTGCGCAACCAGGGGGCGCTGGCGCGCACCTTGTCTCACTGCCTCGCCAGCCTGGAGAATGACTGAAGCCGGGCAGACGGATATAAAAAAACGGAGCGCATGGCGCTCCGTTTTTTTATGTCGTGCGGGCTGAGGGTTAGCGCACGATCAGGCCGAGCAGGATCCCTACCACGCCGAAGTCGGCATCGCTGAAGGTGGTGTTGGCAAAGCCGAGATCCCCCAGCACCGGCAGCAGGAACACCGGCAGGAAGGTGATCAGCAGGCCGTTGGCGAAGGCCCCCAGCAGGGCGCCACGACGGCCGCCGGTGGCATTGCCGAACACCCCGGCCGCCGCGCCGACGAAGAAGTGCGGCACCACCCCCGGAATGATGACGGTGAGCCCCAGCAGGTAGAGCAGCACCATGCCCACCAGACCGGCGGCAAAGCTCGACAGGAAGCCGATCAGCACCGCATTGGGGGCGTAGGGGAAGACGATGGGGCAGTCCAGCGCCGGCTTGGCGTTGGGCACCAGCTTGTCGGAGATCCCCTTGAAGGCTGGCACGATTTCGGCGATGACCATCCGTACCCCCTGCAGGATCACGTAGACCCCGGCGGCGAAGGTGATGGACTGCATCAGGGAGAACATGAACCAGTGCTTGCCCTTGGCGACGCTGGCGACGAACTCGGGCCCGGCGAAGGCGGAGGTGATGAGGAAGATGATGCCCATGGTGAAGGAGATGGCCACCGGGGTATCGCGCAGGAACAGCAGGCTCTTGGGCACCTGCACCTCTTCGCTGCTGTGGGCCTTGTTGCCGAACTTGGCGCCGATCCAGCCGGCCAGCACGTAGGAGCAGGTGGAGAAGTGGCCGAGTGCCACGTCATCGGAGCCGGTGATCTGCTTCATGTAGGGGTGGGCGAGGGCCGGGAACAGCACCATGGTCACGCCGACTACCAGGCTGCCCACCGCGATGAGCGGGATGCCGCTCATGCCACCGGCGGAGAGGATGGCTGCCACCATCATCGACATGAACAGGGTGTGGTGACCGGTCAGGAAGATGAATTTCCACGGGGTGAGCCGGGCGATCAGGATGTTCACCAGCATGGCGAAGAACATGATCATCGCCATCTCCTTGCCGAACGACTGCTGGGCGATGGAGACGATGGCCTCGTTGTTGGGCACTACCCCCTTGATGCCGAAGGCGTGCTGGAAGATGGTGGCGAAGTCGCCGAGGGAGTTCACCACCAGGGTGGCGCCGGCCCCCAGGATGACGAAGCCCATGATGGTCTTGACCGTGCCCTTGATGCACTCGGTCACCGGTTTCTTCTGGGCGATCAGGCCGATGAGGGCGATGAGGCCAACCAGCACAGCCGGCTCCGACAGCACGTCAAACATCAGAAAATTGAAAAATTCCATGGTCAGCTCCAAGCAGATGGAAGCGGCGGCTCACCGGCCGCCCAGACAGTCGCAAAGGGGTTAGAGTGCGCCCAGCTCACGCAGGGCGATGGCGAGTTTTTCTTTCATGGCGGCCTTGTCGACCATGTTGTCCAGCGATACCAGCCGGCCGTCGACGCCCATGCTGACCAGCTGTTCGGCGATGTCGCGGGTGGCGACAAAGATCTCGGCGCGCTCGCTGCCGGCGGAGGCGAGATCCCGGTGATCCACTTCGGCCGTCACGGCCAGCTCCTTGAGAATGCTCTTGATGCTCATCTCCATCATCAGGCTGGTGCCCAGGCCGTGTCCGCATACAACCAGAATCTTCATGTGCTCTTCCTCTGTCGGGCGCAGGGCGCCACTCAATAACGCGCCAGGATGCGCAAGATGTCGTCTTTGCTGGTGGCCGCCATGATGGCCGCCACGTCTTCTTCATTCATGAACAGCTCGGCCAGCTGGGCGATGGTCTCCACGTGGGAGTTGCTGTCGCTGGCGGCCAGGGTGACCAGCAGCCGGACCGGGTCGTTGCCCTCGGAGCCGAAATTGACCCCCTCCTTCAGCACGGTCAGCGCCAGTCCCAGCCGGTTGACGCCGTCTTCCGGGCGGGCGTGGGGCATGGCCAGGCCCGGGCCCAGCACGTAGTAGGGGCCGAGCTCTTCGTGGGAGCGATAGAGCGCCGCCACATAGGAGGGTTCGATGGTGCCGTTGGCCAGCAGGGGGGCGGTGGCCAGCTCGATGGCGTGACGCCAGTCGCGGGCACCCGCTTCGATGGAAATGACCTCCTCGGTCAGCAATTGGGTCAGCATGGCAATGTCCGGGCTGGATAAGATGGCGCCAATCTAGCGATCTTGCCGGCTGATAACTGTGAGCCTGATCGCGAAAGTTAGCGCTACCAGATAGCGCTAACATCGATCTGTGATAGCGCTATCATTTCTTTCACGGAAGGGATTCATCTTGCCCCTTCTCTGGCTCAAAGGAGGTAAAATCCGGTTTGAGCAAATAGTCAGTGCCGCGCTTTTGCCTTAAAGTGAGCACCCGTATGCCGAGGAAGGGAAAGGATGTCAGAAGCGAAGAAACGCCGTAGCACGGGTCGGGTGACCCTCAACGATGTGGCCCAGCTGGCCGGCGTGGGGGCCATGACGGTGTCGCGCGCCCTGCGCACCCCCGAGCTGGTGTCCGACAAGATGCGCGAGCGCATCGAGGCGGCGGTGGACGAACTCGGCTATATCCCCAATCGGGCGGCGGGGGCGCTGGCGTCCGCCACTTCCCAGACCATAGTGGTGATCGTGCCCAGCCTGACCGAGTGTGGCTGCGGCGAGGTGATCGCCGGGCTGCAGCAGACGCTGCGGGGCGAGGGTTACCAGATCATGCTGGGGGATGCCCAGCACCTCAAACAGCAGGAGGAGAGCCTGCTGACCAGTTTTTTGCAGCACAATCCGGCGGCCGTGGTGCTGTTTGGCAGCGATCCCGGCGAGACCATCCGCCAGCGGCTGCAGGCGGCCCGCCTGCCGGTGGTGGAGGTGGGGGCCATGGCCCGCAGCCCCATCGACATGAACGTCGGGGTCTCCAACTTCGATGCCGGCTACCAGCTGACCCGCCACCTGATCGAGCGCGGCTACCGCAATATCGGCTTTCTCTGCGCCCGCCAGGAGCAGTGGATGCTGCAGCAGCGCATGCAGGGCTGGCAGAAGGCGCTGCTGGACAACTACCTCTCCCCCGACGCCATCATCAACACCTCGGAGCGGCCCAGCTTCAGCACGGGAGCGGCCATGCTGGGGGAGTTTCTGCTGCGCTGGCCCGAACTGGATGCGCTGGTCTGCGTCAACGACGAGCTGGCGGCCGGGGTACTGTTCGAATGCCAGCGTCGCCACCTGAACGTGCCGGGCAAGCTCGCCATCGCCGGTTTCGACGATCTGGACGTGGCGCGGGCCTGCTATCCGGCCCTCACCTCGGTCCGCATCCCCTATCAGCGGATGGGAGAGGAGGCCGCCGATCTCATCCTGCGTCAGCTGGTCGGTGAACCCGTCATGGGCTCGGCGCTGACCCTCGATTTCCAGCTGCAGAAGCGGCAAAGCAGCTGACCCCTTTCACACTCATCAAAGAGGCAACCATGTTCAAGGCTCTGTTACTGGAAAACCAAGACGGCAAGACGGTGCCGACCCTGACCCGGCTGGACGAGAGCCAGCTGCCGGCCGGCGAGGTACGGGTGGCGGTGAGCTACAGCTCCCTCAACTACAAGGACGGGCTGGCCATCACCGGCAAGGGCAAGATAGTGCGCCAGTGGCCGCTGGTGCCCGGCATCGACTTCGCCGGCACCGTGCTCGAATCTGCCGACGACCGCTATCAGCCGGGCGACAAGGTGGTGCTGACTGGCTGGGGCGTGGGGGAAGGTCACTGGGGCGGCATGGCCGAACAGGCGCGGGTCAAGGCCGACTGGCTGGTGCCGCTGCCGGCCGGGCTGGATGAGCGCCAGGCCATGTGCATCGGCACCGCCGGTCTGACCGCCATGCTCTGCGTGCTGGCGCTGGAAGAGGCGGGGGTGACTCCGCAGAGCGGCGAGATCCTGGTGACCGGCGCCGCCGGCGGGGTGGGTTCCACCGCCGTCGCCTTGCTGGCCGCGCTGGGTTATCAGGTGGCGGCCCTGACCGGCCGTCCAGAGGCGCAGGGCGAGCTGCTGACTGCGCTCGGCGCCAGTCGCATCGTGCCGCGCAGCGAGCTGCTGGAGCCCGCCAAGCCGCTGGAGAAGCAGCTGTGGGCCGGGGCGGTCGATACCGTCGGCAGTCAGGTGCTGGCCAAGTTGCTGGCCCAGATGAACTACGGCGGCGCCGTGGCGGCCTGCGGGCTGGCGGGTGGCTTCGATCTGCCCACCAGCGTGATGCCCTTCATCCTGCGCAACGTGCGGTTGCAGGGGGTCGATTCGGTGATGTGCCCGCTGGCGCGCCGCCAACTGGCGTGGCAGCGACTGGCGCGGGATCTGCCCGCCAGTTTCTTTGCGCAGGCGGTCACCGAGATCGGGCTGGAGCAGGTGGCGGAGGCCGCCGAAGCCATCACCCAAGGGCAAATCGCGGGGCGCACCCTGGTCAAACTTTGATCCAGCCCTGACTGGCGAGCCCCATTTTTCTGGATAGACTTTGAGTGCGGGTGCACTATCCAAGGAGAATGAGCATGGGTGGACACAAGCCGGATTACGATCTCGATGACGATTGGGAGCCGGAATCCTGGGAAGAAGAGCTGGATGAATGGGAAGACGAGAGCTGGCAGGATGATGACCCTCTCGACGACTAGTAATCCGCGTATTGAATACACAGGCGGGCCTCGGGCCCGCCTGTTTTTTTGGGCGGCTCACAGGAATGGGGAGAGGTGCTTGGAGGGGGCTGCGGCTCTGGCTAGAATGAACTGCCCAAACGACACTCAAGGATGATTATGCGACTCTCGGTGATAGTGTTTGCCGTTCTGCTCGGGGGCTGCGCCTCCCATTCGGACGATCCGTGCGAGAAGGTGTGGAGCGAGGTGGGGGAGGCCGATGGCAAGCTGGGCTTTACCGCCGAGCGGGTCGAGTTTCATCAGGCCCAGTGCGGTGAGAAGGTGGATGCCGAGCTGTGGAAACAGGGGCATCAGAAGGGACTGGCCTGGTATTGCCGGCCGGAGCACCTCTATCTGGCGGGCCGTTCCGGTGGCGAGTATCGCGGGGTTTGCCCCAATGACGTCCAGGCGCGCCGGCTGTTCGAGCAGGGCCGCCAGGGCTGGACCGATCAATAGCCGGGCCGGCGGCTCAGACTTCTTTCTCTTTCAACCGCAGCGGCTGACACAGATAGCTCTTGTCGTTGGCGCTGCGGGCACACTTGCCACAGACGAACTTGGGTTTGCGCACGATTTTGCGCAGGGTCTTGAGATCGGCCGGGATCTCGCTGCGACGCCATTCACACAGGGTCTTGTTGCCCATCTCGACTACCTCGACAACTCGGTGGGCCCTAGTGTAATCAATTTTCATTTCTAAAACAGCGAGCGGGCCAGGATGATCTCGTGGCCCGCTCGTGGTGACGGGAGATTACTGATAGAGGAACTTGGTAAAGATCAGCTCGCGCACCGCCTTCTTGCCGGTCTCCTTCACCAGCAGCTCATTGGCCCGGGTCTGGCACTCTTTGCGCAGGTCTTCGCGGCTGACCAGCGACTTGATCTGGTCGGCACTCTTGCTGCCCATCAGCCGGATGATGGCGTCACGAATGAGGGGGTCATGCTGCTCCAGCAGCTTGAGGTCGGCCTCGTTCTCGGCCATCAGCTCCACCGTCACCCGGACGTAGCCGAGGGTTTTGCCATCGCTCAGGTAGTTGGTGATGATGTCGGGATCCAGCAGGTGATAGAAGAAACCCGGCTTGGCGGCGGCAGCTTCCCCTTCTGCAGGGGCTTCCCCCCCTTCGGAGGCATAGGCCTGAAGTGCACCGCAGCTTAGCAACAACACCAGCAGAAATTTGAATAGCTTCATAGGGATGGCTCATCAGCAAGAGATACCCCATTTTTGATGCTGCCATCGGGGCCGTCAAGCACGGATGTTCTTACAATTCTCGATTGATTTACGGATAATAAACCGGATTTTAACCTGATAACGGAAATCTCCGGATGGTGAAGCTGTGAAGTCCGAGTTGACTGTTCCCCTTGCCCGGCTCGTGCCCTGGCAGACGCCCGCGCAGTGCGAGCCGCCCGAGGCCTTGCTGCCCTGGTTGCTGGAGGCCGATTCCATGACCCGGCGCCTGCGCCGCCACAATCGCCACTTCTCGGTACAACTGTTTGGCAATCGCAGCGTCGCCCTCGATGCCGACGAGCAGCAGCTGGTGGTCGCCGAGCAGCCCATGGGGCTGTGCCGCGAGGTGATCCTGCACGGCGATCATGGGCCAGCCGTGCTGGGCTGGACCCTGTTTGCCGAAGCCGCGCTGCAAGAGAGCGGTCTGCGCGAGCTGGGTGAGCAACCGCTGGGTGAACGTATCTTTGGTGACGAGCCTGCCCGGCGCGATCACCTGCAACTGGCCTGTTTCGAGATTGCGAGCAATCCCTGGTGCCCGGCCGGCACCGTCTGGGGACGTCGTTCCCGTCTGTTTCTGGGGCAATGGCCACTGCTGGTCCATGAACTCTTCTTGCCCTCTCTGTCATGCAACAAGGAGCTGGAGTGAATCTGTTAACCAAGGAGCGGGGACTGGCCTACGTGCAGTTGGCCCGCATCGACAAGCCCATCGGCACCCTGCTACTGCTGTGGCCGACCCTGTGGGCGCTGTGGCTGGCGGCTGACGGCCTGCCGGATCTCTGGACCCTGCTGGTGTTCGTGGTGGGGGTGTTTCTGATGCGCTCCGCCGGTTGCGTCATCAACGACTATGCGGATCGCAACTTTGACGGTCACGTGAAGCGCACCGCCGGCCGGCCGCTGCCCATGGGCAAGGTCAAGCCGCGGGAGGTGCTGGCGCTGTTTGCGGTGCTGGCGCTCATCTCGTTCGCCCTGGTGCTGACCATGAACCCGCTCACCATCGGCCTGTCGTTCGCGGCCCTGCTGCTGGCGGTCTGTTACCCCTTCATGAAGCGCTACATCCCGATCCCCCAGCTGGTGCTCGGCATGGCCTTCTCCTGGTCGATTCCCATGGCCTATGCGGCCCAGGCCAACGCCTTGCCAGCGGTGGCCTGGCTGGTGTTTCTCGCCAACCTGCTGTGGACCATCGCCTACGACACCCAGTACGCCATGGTGGACCGGGACGACGACCTCAAGCTCGGCCTCAAGTCGAGCGCCATCCTGTTCGGCCGCCACGACAAGCGGATCATCGGCGCGCTGCAGCTGCTGACCCTGCTGATCCTGCTGCTGGTGGGGCAGCTGAGCGAGCTGGGTTCCAGCTACTACTGGTCGCTACTGGCGGCGGCGGCGCTGTTCGTCTATCAGCAGCGGCTGATCCGCGAGCGGCAGCGGGAGGCCTGCTTCCAGGCGTTTCTCAACAACAACTACGTGGGGGCGCTGATCTTTGCCGGGGTAGTGATCAACTATCTGTGAGTCAGCCCCATCATGAAAAAAGGCCGCATGTTGCGGCCTTTTTTATGGTGTTGTGTGAGCGGGGTCAGAGCCGGTTGCCGGCCTGGATGGTGCGGCGGATCTTGGTGCTCAGCAGCGGCACTATGTTGTCGGCCAGCGCCTGGAAGCGGCCCAGATCCGGCTTGCAGCCCGGGTCGAGGTAGCCTTCGCTGCGCAGGGTGTGGATCAGGGTGCTGAACAGCTTCTGGTCGAAGAACTCGGGGGCGTTGATGCCGTGCAGGGTGCCGAGGCGTTCTGCCATCATCAGGCCGTCCGCCTCCAGCTGCTCGGCCTCGATGCGGGGCTGGGCCAGCACCCGGGTCAGCACGATGGCGTAGCGTTGCAGGGTCTCCTGGATGCTCTCGGCCAAGAGCAGCAGGCGGGTCTGGTTGACCGGATTGACCCAGAAGCCACCGTCGCGGGCCTCGATCAGCTGCTGGCGCTGCAGTTCGGCCAGCAGGGCATCGACCAGCTCCGGCAGCTCGTCCTCTTCATAGCGCAGGAACAGCTCGGTCTTGAGCAGCGGGTAGATGTCGATGCAACGGGCAACGATCTCGCTGCGGGAGATCCCCTCGCAGCGTTCGATCAGGGCCGCCACCAGGGAGGGCATGGCGAACAGATGGAGGATGTTGTTGCGGTAATAAGTCAGCAGGATCGCCTGATAGCGGTCCAGGCTGACGATCTGGCCCAGCTTGTCCTCGCTCACCTCGAACTTGTTGAGCTCCATCGCCTGATCCAGCAGGGTCTTGGCATCCTCGTCCGGGATGGTGCTGTGCGGACTGTAGGGCACCTGCTTGAGCAGGTCCAGATAGGTGTTGAGCTGGGCCTGCAGTTCGTCGCGGGTCAGCGCGTGGCGCTCGGCAGCCAGCAGCGCCAGTGCGCTCAGGGTCAGGCCGTTGACGGCGGCGGCCCCGTTGATGCGGGTCATCAGCAGCTCGGCCAGCTGGTTGACGGTGGGCGCCATCCACTCGGGACGCTCCTCCTCGCCGATGTGCTCCTTCCAGCTGGGCACGTGTTCGTTGAGGTAATTGTTGAGGGTCAGCGGCTCACCGAAGTTGACGAAGCCGCGGCCGTAGTTGCGCAGCTTGCGCAGGATGCCGAGCACCTGCAGGAAGCTCTCCTTCTCCTTGCGGCTGCCCTTGAGCTCGTTGTGGTAGGTGTTCACCTCCATCACGTGCTCGTAGCCCAGATAGACGGGCACCAGGGTCACCGGTCTGTCCAGCCCGCGCATCATGGCCTGCAGGGTCATCGCCAGCATGCCGGTCTTGGGCGGCAGCAGGCGACCGGTGCGGGAGCGGCCACCCTCGGTGAAGAACTCCACCGAGTAACCCTTGGCGAACAGCAGGTTGAGGTATTCCCGGAATACCGTGCTGTAGAGCGGGTTGCCCTTGAAGGTACGGCGAATGAAGAAGGCGCCGCCGTGGCGGAAGATCGGGCCCGCCGGCCAGAAGTTGAGGTTGATGCCCGCCGCGATATGGGGCGGCACCATGCCCTGGTGGTAGATGACGTAGGAGAGCAGCAGGTAGTCCATGTGGCTGCGATGACAGGGCACATAGACGATCTCGTGCCCTTCCTGGGCCAGCTGGCGCACCTTCTCGGCGCCGTTGACCGAGAGGCCGCGGTAGAGCTTGTTCCACAGCCAGCCGAGGAAGCTCTCACCGAGCCGGATCAGCCGGTAGGAGAAGTCGGAGGCGATCTCGTCCATGTAGCCGTGGGCCCGTTTCTGGGCTTTCTCCAGGCTGATCCCCTCGCGCTGGGCCTCTTCCTCGATGGCCTGCTGAATGACGTTCGAATCGAGCAGCTGTTTGAACAGCAGGTTGCGGTTGGGCAGCTTGGGGCCGGTAGCGGCCAGCTGCTGGCGGCTGAAGTGGGTGCGTGCGACCCGCGCCAGCTTGTGGGCGATGGCCTCGTCGGTGCCGTGCTTGTCCGCCATGTGACGCAGGGAGAGCGGCGGGGAGAAGCGCACCAGGTTCTCGCGCCCTTTCAGAATCACGATCAGCGCTTTCTTGAGGCGGTTTGGCGCCAGGCTACTGATGATATTCCAGCCGGAGGCTTCCTCGCCTTCCCGACCGGGGGCGCGGCCCCAGAACAGGGTGACGGGCACCACCTGGATATCCAGCGCCGGATCCTGCTTGTGCAGATCCAGCAGCTGGTGGAACTCCTGCAGGAAGGGCAGCGGCTTGCTGCGCTTGCCGAACAGGGGAGGCGGACGGTCCAGACAGACATAACGGGGCAGCAACTGGCCGTTCAGCTCCAGCGGGGTGAAGGGGCCGGGCAGGCCGAGATCCTCGCAGCACTGTTGCAGGGTCATCAGGTCGGTGATCGAGCTGGTCTTCAGGGCGTAGACGATGGGTCTGGCCGGATCCAGCTTGAGCTCGGTGATGGGATTTTCCGGCAGGCTCTTGTGATTGACCAAGCCGCTGACCGGCCATTGCAAGATGGCTCTGGAAATGTTCTGTCCAAGGGACATGTGCGTCTGCTCTCCAAAAAAATGCGGCGTGAGCATAGCAAATCACCGACTGCTTGTCGCCGAGAGGTACGATGAGTCGGCTGCGCGGGATCAAATCTGCAGCAAATGAGTGCTGGGCCGCGACAAATGTCAGCTGCGCCTTGCCTTGGCCACTGCACTGTATATACTGCCAGTGTGCTGTATAAAAAGACAGGTGCCCATGCTATGAAACCCCTTACTCCCCGCCAGGCCGAAGTGCTGGAGTTGATCAAGGCGAACATGAACGAAACCGGCATGCCGCCGACTCGCGCCGAGATAGCCCAGAAGCTTGGTTTCAAGTCGGCCAATGCGGCCGAGGAACATCTGAAGGCCCTGGCCAAAAAGGGGGTCATCGAGATCATGCCGGGCACGTCCCGCGGCATCCGCCTGTTGCTCGAAGAGGAAGAGCCGCTGGAAGAGAGCGGTCTGCCGCTGATCGGCAAGGTGGCCGCCGGCGAGCCCATCCTGGCGCAGGAGCATATCGAGAGTCACTACCAGGTGGATCCGGCCCTGTTCCACCCGCGGGCCGACTTCCTGCTGCGGGTACAGGGCATGAGCATGAAGAACATCGGCATTCTGGATGGCGATCTGCTGGCGGTACACAAGACCCAGGAGGTGCGCAACGGCCAGGTGGTGGTGGCACGGCTCGACGAGGATGTCACCGTCAAGCGCTTCCAGCGCAAGGGCAGCCAGGTGTGGCTGCTGCCGGAGAACGAAGAGCTCTCCCCCATCGAGGTGGATCTCTCCTGCCAGCAGCTCACCATCGAGGGGCTGGCGGTCGGCGTCATTCGCAACGCCGACTGGATGTAATCCCTGCCATGAAACGGCCTCCTGCGGGAGGCCGTTTCGTTTCTGTACTCCTTTCCCCATGATTTCAATCAGATCCTGATACCCGCCATTTTTGTCTGTGGGCGGTGACCGCAGGCGATTCATTTCAGATATATCATTTGGTAAGGCGGACTCGTTGGCTTGAGCCGCTCCCGCTGCTCGCCATGACGCGCGTTATCCAGATCGCTGATAGCAGGAACCCGGAGGGCAGCAGGGAAAAACAACAGCCTCGTGCGGTGTGCAGCGCACACCTGGCAAAGAGGCGCTTGCGGGATAGAAGGGAGAGTGGTCAGCAGGGCGCCGGCAGTCGGCCCCGCAGCGGCACACTCGCGCAGTCGACACGCGGCAGTCATCGACTCATTCACCCCGGTGGTGATGGGCGGTGCTGGTTGGCGTGACCTGTTGATCGAGGAGGACAGGTATGGCTTCAAGCTCGCCATGGGATCCGGGTCTGGCATCGCCCGTTTCTTCCATCACCCGTTTCATCAAGGGTAACCGGATGACCCGTTTCTATGCCCTCTGGGTACACCACAAGGGTGCCTGCTGGACCATCTGGCTGGGGTGCCCCAAGGACAAGATTGTCCGGCTGGTGCGCCTGTTTCACAGCCATCATGACGGCGGGCTGGCCGACGCCCCCTGGACCGCCCCCGTCATCCCGCTGCGGGCACAATCCAGACGCCCGCATGAGCGGCGTCGACAACAGCCCTGAGCGTCACTGCTTCTTGTGCAGCCCCACCTTATGGTGGGGCTGTTGTTTTGGGCGGGTTCGGGCCGGCATCACCGGCCCTTGCGTCATCTTCTGACGGAAGTTGGCCAGCGAACGGGCATCCACTACAAGGGGGTGACCGGTGTGGCGCCGGCTGGGTTACAATGGCTCTTCCATTCGGGCCCGGTTGGCGGGTATGTCGAAGTGAAAGGGTCTGCTCTCTTATGGTTAAACCGCGTTACCCCTTGCTGTTTCTACTGCTGGTTGGGGGCATGATGGCCGGATTTTACTGGAACCAGCCCTCCCTGCCCGAGCATGCCGACTACTACCCGGCGGGGCGGGACATCAATCCATTCGCCTTCACCGATCAGGATGGCCAACCCTTCGTCCCCGCCAGCCTGACCGGCCACTGGACCTTTCTGTTCGTCGGCTACACCTTCTGTCCCGACATCTGCCCGACCACCCTGGCGGATCTGCGTTCCGTCTACCCCGAGCTGAAAAAGATCGCTCCGAACAGCCAGGTGGTGTTCATTTCGGCGGATCCGCAGCGGGATGACGTGGCCCGTCTCAAGACCTATACCGCCTTCTTCAACCCGGAGTTCAAGGCGGCGACCGGCCCTCACGACAAGCTGTTCCCGTTCGTGCGCAATTTGGGGCTCATCTACTCCATCGCCGACCAGGGGGAGAAGGATTACCTGATCGACCACTCCGCCTCCATCGTGCTGATCAATCCGGCCGGCAAGCTGGAGGCCGTGTTTCGCCCCCGTCTGAGCGAGGGCAGTGTGCCCAGGGTCGTGATGGCGAGCATGGTGTCGGACTTTGCCAAGATAGTGCGGCTGGATGACGCATGATGAGCAACGGACTCCCTCCGACATGCTGACCCCCGTTTGGTGGCGGGACGGGCGGCGCCACCGCGCCGTGTTTGCCCTGGCCCTGCCCATGGTGTTTTCCAATGTCACCACTCCGCTGCTGGGGCTGGTGGATACCTGGGTGATCGGTCATCTCGGTCAGGCCTGGTTCCTCGGCGGCGTGTCGGTCGGCGCCACCCTCATCAACCTGCTGTTCTGGCTGCTCGGCTTTTTGCGGATGTCCACCACCGGCCTGACCGCCCAGGCTCATGGTGCCAGCAGCCCGGCCGGCCAGCTCGACACCCTGGCCCGTGCGCTGGGGCTCGCCGTCGGGCTGGGAGTGACGTTGCTGCTGCTGTTACTGCCGTTGATCCCCACTCTCATCGCGCTCAGCGGTGGTTCCGCCGAGGTGCAGCACTATGCCGCCGAGTACGTTTCGGTGCGGGTCTGGAGCGCCCCGGCGGCGCTCTGCAACCTGGTGATCATGGGTTGGCTGCTGGGCATGCAGGATGCGCGCAGCCCCATGCTGCTGCTGATCTTCACCAATCTGGTCAACATGGGGCTCGATGCCTGGTTCGTGCTGGGGCTGGGCTGGCAGGTGAAAGGGGTCGCCGCTGCCTCGCTGCTGGCGGACTACAGCGCGCTCGGGTTGGGGCTCTGGCTGGTGAGCCGTCACCTGCGCCGGCTGGCCGCGTCGGCGTGGCAGGGAGCCTGGCAGCGCTGGCGTCAGTGGCCCGCGCTGCTGCGACTGCTGGCCCTGAACCGGGACATCTTCATCCGCTCCCTCTGCCTGCAACTCTGTTTCGCCTTCATGACCCTGCAGGGGGCCCGGCTGGGGGATGTGGCGGTGGCGGCCAATGCGGTGCTGCTCAACTTCCTGATGCTGATCTCCTACGGGCTGGATGGCTTCGCCTACGCAGTGGAGGCCATGGTGGGCCGCGCCATCGGGCGGCGGGATCGGCAGGGGTTGCGGGAGGCCATCGTGCTCAATCTCGGCTGGGCGCTGCTGATCGCCCTGACGTTCAGCCTGCTGTTTGCGGTGGGCGGCAGCCGGCTGATCGCGCACATCACCGATCTGCCGGCGGTTATCGCCGCCGCCAACGCACAGCTGCCGTGGCTCATCGCCATGCCGCTGCTGGCGGTCTGGTGCTTCCTGCTGGACGGGGTCTTCATCGGGGCGACCCGAGCCAGGGAGATGCGCAACAGCATGCTGGTGGCGGCACTGTGCGGCTTCTTCCCGGTCTGGTGGCTCTGTCAGGGCTGGGGTGTGGCGGCCTTGTGGGCCGCGATGGCGGCCTTGATGGCGGGGCGGGGGCTGACGCTGGGCTGGCTCTGCTGGCAGCTGGAGCGCGATGGCCGGCTGCTGCACTCAGCCCACGGGGTGGGAGAGGCGCAGCAGGCCTCCTCCTGACCTCAACGTCTGCCTGGATCTGTCGGGTTCATTCCTGCAGCGAGCCGGCGTAGCCCAGCTGGCGCCAGCTTTCGTAGACGAATACCGCCACCGCATTGGCGAGGTTCATGCTGCGGCTCTGGGGCAGCATGGGGATGCGCAGCCGCTGCTCGAACGGCAGGCTCTCGATGATTTCGATGGGCAGGCCGCGGCTCTCGGGCCCGAACAGCAGGGCATCGCCTGCGGCAAACTGCACTGCCGAATGGGCGGTGCGCCCCTTGGTGGTACAGGCGAATACCCGCGTCGGTGCCACCGCCTCCAGAAAAGCCTCGAAGTTCGGCCAGCGCTTCACCTCGGCAAACTCGTGGTAGTCGAGCCCCGCCCGCTTCACTCGCTTGTCATCCCACTCGAATCCCAGCGGCTCTATCAGGTGCAGTCGATAGCCGGTGTTGGCGCAGAGGCGGATGATGTTGCCGGTGTTGGGCGGAATTTCCGGTTGGTAGAGCACGATGTCGAGCATGACGGCGTCCTGATGGGGCGAAAAGGGCGCCAGCATACCCAGCGCCCGTGCGGATGAAAAGAGTCTGCTCAGCCGATGGGCAGGCGGATGGTGATGGTCAGCCCGGCCGGTTGATTGCTGCTGGCGCGGATGGTGCCGCCGTGGCGCGCAATGGCCTCGGCGGCGATGGCCAGCCCCAGCCCGGTGCCGCCGGTCTTGGCGTTGCGGGCATCGTCCACCCGAAAGAAGGGCAGGAACAGCTGGGCCTGCTGCGCCACCGGCACGCCGGGACCGTCGTCGCGGATGGTCATCACCCACTCCAGTCCCTCCCGATACCAGTCCACCTTGATGAACTCGCGGGCGTATTTGAGCGCGTTGCGCAGTGGATTCTCCAGTGCCCGCGCCAGCAGATCGGGCCACATCCGCAGCGATTCAGCCGGCAGCGGCGGCAACCTGAGCTGCTTGCCGCTCTGGTTTGCCTCGAACATGGCGTCGTCCAGGATGGGCTCCAGCAGCTCGGCCAGCGGCATCACCACCGGCGCTTCCACATGCTGCTGTACCCGCGACAGGTCGAGCAGGTCGCCGATCAGCTTGTCGAGCCGGCCGATCTCCGATTCGATCCGCACCAGCTCGTTGCTGTCCCCCTGTTTGCGACGGATCAGCGCCTGCGCCAGCTGAATGCGGGTGAGCGGGCTGCGCAGCTCGTGGGAGATGTCGGAGAGCAGCTGCTTCTGCTTCTGGATCATGTTCTTGAGGGTATCGACCATGTGGCTGACGTGATCCGCCAGCTGGCCGATCTCGTCCCGCCGTCCCAGATTGGGGATCTGCGCCTCCAGATTGCCCTCCGCCAGCTGGGAGACCGACTGCTGCAGCTGCAGGATGGGGCGGGTCAGCCGCCAGGCCAGCAGCAGACAGAGCGGGGTGCTGACCAGCATGGCGATGCCGAGGATCTGGATCGGGTGATCCAGGATCTGGATGAACAGAAACAGATAGGAGTTCTCGACGTTGAGGCCGAAGTAGATGTGGTAGATCTGGCCGTGATGCGTCATCTGGAAGGGGCCGGCGATGGCCCGCTTGTGCTCGCTGCCCAGCATGGGCTTGGCCGGGTTGTCCGAGTCGAGCATGAAACGGATCACGAACTTGCTCAGGCGGGTGCTGGACTGCATCTGTCCCTTGGCATCGCGCAAATAGATGTTGTCGACCGGCAGCAGACCGGCGGCATCGATGGCCTGGGCCAGATCGAAATCCTGATTGGGGTCAGCCCCCTTCTGCAGCGCCTTCAGGTTGTTGTTGAGGCGGGTGATCTCGTGGGCCGGCAGCGGAATGATGTTGCGGGGATCCAGGGTCGGGAGGATCACCACGGCGGCCACCACCAGCAACAGCATGAACCAGAACCAGAGGAAGATCTGGGTGGAGAGACCGTTGAAGGTGCGGGCGGTTCTCATGCCTGTTCCAGCCACAGATAGCCCCTGCCGCGCACCGTCTTGAAGCGGGGTTGGCCATCGGTGCGCTCAGGCAGCTTCTTGCGCAGGTTGCTCAGGTGCATGTCGATGGCGCGATCGAAGGGCTCGAGCTTCTTGCCGAGCACCAGCTCGGAGAGCTGGCTCTTGCTGACGATCTGGCCCGGGTTGCGCAGCAGGCACTCCAGCAGGCCGAATTCGGTGGCGGTTAGCTCCAGCAGTTCGCCGTGGCAGCTGGCCTGTTGCAGGCCGGGTTGCAGCACCAGATCCATGAAGCGCACCTCTTCCGAGCTGCCGCCGCGCTGGGGCTGGGTGCTCTGGGTACGGCGCAGGATGGCGCGCACCCGGGCCAGCAGCTCCCGATCGTCGAACGGCTTGGCGAGGTAGTCGTCAGCCCCCGCTTCCAGCCCGTTGACCCGATCCTGGCTGTCGCCACGGGCGGTCAGCATCAGCACCGGGGTGTCGTGGGTCTTGCGCAGTCGGGCCAGCATGGCGAAGCCGTTGAGCTTCGGCATCATCACGTCCAGCAGCACCAGGTTGAAGTGCTGTTCAGCCAGCAGTTGCAAGCCCTCTTCGCCATCCTCGGCGACGGTCACCTGGAAGCCTTCCAGGGTCAGAATTTCGGTGAGCAACTGGGTCAGCTCGAGATCGTCGTCGACCAGGAGTATTTTGTGCATCTGAAGTCATTCCGCTGATTTTTCGCGCCAATCCGGCGTCGGGGTCAGGGTATAATAGATTTTTAACCGCAAGAGGAAAGCCGGTTTTGAGCCATCAACAATATTTCCGCTGGGTGACGCTGGCCAGCATGGCCGCCGTCACGACCGCCACCCTGCTGATCACCGGCAAGCTGATCGCCTGGCTGATGACCGACTCCTCGAGCCTGCTGGCCTCCCTCACCGACTCCTTCATGGACGTGAGTGCCTCCATCATCAACCTGCTGGCCATCCGTTATGCCTTGTCACCGGCCGACGACGAACACCGCTTCGGCCACGGCAAGGCGGAGTCGCTGGCCGGGCTGATCCAGGCGGCCTTTATCTCCGGTTCCGCGCTGCTGCTGGTGATGCACGGCATCTCCTCCCTGCTCAAGCAGGCGCCGCTGGAGCGGCTCGAGGCGGGTCTGTGGGTCAGTGGTGGTTCCATCGTGCTGACCTTGCTGCTGGTCAGCTTCCAGAGCCTGGTGATCCGCAAGACCAACAGCGTGGCCATCAAGGCAGACATGCTGCACTACCGCTCCGACCTGCTGCTCAACGGCGGCGTGCTGCTGGCACTGGTGCTGGCGGGGCAGGGCTGGTACTGGGCCGACGGCCTGTTTGCCATCCTGATCGGGCTGTTCCTGCTGTGGGGGGCGCTGCACATCGGCTATGAATCGGTGCAGGCGCTGCTCGATCGTCAGTTGCCAGCCGAGGAACAAGCGAGAATAATGGCCCTCTGCTGTGACGTCGAAGGTGTACACGGGGTGCATGATCTGCGCACCCGCCAATCCGGTCCGACCCGTTTCGTGCAGTTGCATCTGGAACTGGACGATCAGCTCCCTCTGGTCAAGGCCCATCAGATTGCCGATGAAGCCGAACTGGCGGTTCGTCAGGCGTTCGAGCGCATGGATGTCATCATTCATATGGACCCCATCTCCGTGGTGCACAAGGAACAGCAAGGCACTCCCTCAGAACAACAGTAGGCTGCAACATGGATGATCTGGTTGCCAGAACCTGGCAAAAAATTCAGCAAGAAGCGGCGAGCATGGCGACCGAAGAGCCCATGCTGGCCAGCTTCTTCCACTCCACCATTCTCAATCACAAAAACCTGCGTTCGGCCCTCAGCTTCCAGCTGGCCAACAAGCTCGACAGCGCCACCATGCCCGCCATCGCCCTGCGCGAGGTGATCGAGCTGGCCCTGCGCAGCGAGCCCGAGCTGCTGGCGGTCGTGGCGGCCGACATCTGTGCGGTGCAGGAGCGCGACCCGGCGGTCGATCTCTTCTCCACCCCGCTGCTCTACCTCAAGGGATTCCATGCCCTGCAAGGCTACCGGGTCGCCAACTGGCTGTGGCGCCAGGGGCGTCGTTCGCTGGCGCTCTACCTGCAGAACCAGATCTCGGTGGTATTCGGGGTGGACGTGCACCCGGCCGCCCGCATCGGCAAGGGCATCATGTTTGACCATGCCACCGGCATCGTGGTCGGCGAGACGGCGGTGATCGAGGACGATGTCTCCATCCTGCAGAGCGTTACCCTGGGTGGTACCGGCAAGGAGAGCGGCGATCGCCACCCCAAGATCCGGGAAGGGGTGATGATAGGGGCGGGCGCCAAGGTGCTCGGCAACATCGAGGTGGGCATGGGGGCCAAGATCGGCGCCGGCAGCGTGGTGATCAACCCGGTGCCGCCACACACCACGGTGGCGGGCGTACCCGCCAAGATCGTGGGTCGTCCGGAGTGCGACAAGCCTTCGCTGGACATGGATCAGTGTCTCTGATCCCCTGACCGAGGTGCATCGATGGCCAAGCGCTGGTCGGGTTATCTGATCCTGGGGATGTGGCTGCTCAACCTGCTGCATCTCTATCTGGGATTCTCCCCCTGGCCGGCGGCCATCGCGGCCTGGGGGGCCTCGCTGCTCACCTGGCCCTGGCTGGTGGGCGCGGCGCGGCGCCAGGCGCTGGCCCTGTACGGGGCAGCGCTGGCACTGCTGATCTTCTCCTGCTGGCGGGGGGCGAGCCTCACCGCCGGTGACTGGTTGCTGCCCAACATCAACATGCTCACCATGTTTGCGGCGGTGAGCACCCTCAATCTCGCCACCTCGGGTCTCTTGACCGGCACCACCTCATGGCAAGGACGCAAGGGGCTGTGGAGCACCATGGCCAGCCTCAACCTGCTGGGGGCCGTCATCAACCTCTCGGTGCTGTTCATCATCGGTGATCGGCTGGAGCGTAACGGCACCCTTGAGCGGCGTCAGGTGCTGGTGCTGAGCCGGATCTTCTGCGCGGCGGCCTTCTGGTCCCCCTTCTTCGTCGCCATGGCGGTGGCGCTCACCTATGCGCCCGGCCTGCAGCTGTCGCGCATCCTGCCGTTCGGGGTGGTGGCGACCCTGCTGGCGATGGGGCTGACCGCCTGGCAGGTGGAACGGCTGGGGGTGGCGGAGTTTGCCGGCTATCCGCTGCGGCTGCAGACTCTGGGCCTGCCGGTGGCACTGGCCCTGCTGGTGCTGCTGATCAAGCAGATCTGGCCGGATCTCGGCATCCTGGCGGTGATCGCCCTGGTGGCACCGCTGCTGGCCTTTGCCTTCATGCCGAGCGCGGGGCGTGGCCCGGCCCTCAAGCGGCAGGTGGTGGAACGTTTCCCCGCCATCGGCGGCCAACTGGTGCTGTTTCTGGGGGCTGGCCTGCTGGCCGCCGGCATCAACAGTGCGCTGTCGGTGTTCGAGCTGGGTGGCGGCCACGGCTTGTCCTTCTTTCATCATTTCGGCTGGCTGGAGTCTTCGCTCACCCTGTTGCTGATCCTGCTGGTGGCCATCGTCGGGGTGCACCCGCTCATCAGCATCTCCGGACTGGCGCCGCTGTTGTGGCCGCTCTCGCCGGATCCCAGCCTGCTCGGCATGTGCTTCCTGCTGGGCTGGGGGCTGGCCACCGGCACCAGCCCGCTCTCCGGCTCCAACCTGGCGCTGGCCTCCCGCTACAACCTGAGTGCCGGGGCGATTCTGCGCGGCAACCTGCTCTACGGCCTGCTGATGTACGGGGTCGCCTGTCTGCTGCTGGGGGCCTATATCGCCCTGCACGCCTGATGATGCGGGCTTGCGGCACGGGCTGCGCAGGGGCCAGGTGGCGACTTGTGCGGGGCTGGCCGTGGCCCGGGCGCAGGATGCGAGAAAAATAGACGCATATTTAGGCAATACATCCATGGAAGGCGCATTTTACAGCGCACCGGCTTGTTTGTGCCGATAGGCTCGGGGTATGCTGGCTTCACGCGCTTGAATCGCCCTCTGTGGGGCATCGCAATTGAACATACAGGTATGCATATGTCACTAGAAGTCCTTGAGCAACTCGAATCCAAAGTACAATCCGCCGTCGACAACATCTCCCTGCTGAAGATGGAGCTGGACGAGCTGAAAGAGCAGAACAACAAGCTGCAAGACGAGAACCATCAGCTGCGCAACGAGCACGTCGCCTGGCAAGAGCGTCTGCGTGCCCTGCTGGGCAAGATGGACCAGATGGGCGAAAGCATCTGAGTCGTCGCCATCCGCGAGAATTGAAAACGGGCCGCTCCATGAGCGGCCCGTTTGTTTGGGTACGGCGGGTGATCTAGAGTACCAGCAGCTGTTTGACGGTCTTCTCGATGCCGTCCGCCGCTTCCACTATGTTGTTGGCCAGCATGTAGGCGGGGGTGGAGATCACCTTGCGCTCCTGATCCACCACGAACTCGTTGACCGAGCAGTTGAGGTGGCTGCCTCCCATTGCCTCGATAGCGTTGGCGGTACCCTCGTCGTGGCCTATGGTGGCCAGGGTGCCGGCGCCATAGATGAGCGGGATCATGGCCGGTGCGATGCAGATGTAGGCGGCCGGCTTGCCGGCCCTGGCGAAGCTCTGGCACGCCTTCAATACATCCGGCTGGATTTGGCACTCGGCCCCCTTGATGGCAAAGTCGCACAGGTTCTTGGCGGCGCCAAAGCCACCCGGCACCAGCAGGGCATCGTAGTCGGCCGCATCCAGCTCGGCCACGTCCCTTATCTGGCCGCGGCAGAGGCGGGCCGCTTCGACTAGCACGTTGCGGCGCTCGCCTTCACTCACTTCCCCGGTCAGGTGGTTGATGACATGGAGCTGTGGAACATTGGGAGCGAAGCACTGGACTGCTGCGCCCTGCCTGGCCAGCGCCAGCAGACTGATGACGGCCTCGTGGATTTCGGCCCCGTCAAAGACGCCACAGCCACTCAAGATCACGGCCACTTTTTTCATGACAGACTCCTCGTTGTTGAAAATGTGAGCCAGAATGGATTGTTGTACTTTTGTATGGTTATCGTTCGTCCTCAGCTGGTCAAGTCATCTTGCTGTGCTAGGATTGTTTCGTTTTGGATCCTGCCGTACTTACTCCCTTAAATTTTTTTCCACATTGATCGAGATCATTCAAGTCGTCTCGCGATCGGTTTTTACATGTGCAACCAATTGTTATTTATTGGTTTTTATATTTTTGTGCACAGTTTTATCACTGTGGTTCATACTGCCCCCCATTTTTGAGCACAGAGTTATCCACAGATTGATGGCCTGTGAGGATCCGCCGACAGGGTCTTTGCCCCTCTTGGTGTGAGGGGGGCCCTGTGGCATCCTAGCGGCTGTTTATCTCTGGCAGGACGATTTCATGGCCCCTAGCAATCCCCTTATTCTGGTCGACGGCTCTTCATATCTTTACCGCGCCTTCTTTGCCTCCCAGCAGGCCGATCTGCGCACCTCGACCGGTTTGCCGAGCGGCGCCGTCCGTGTCATGGCCAACATGATGCGCAGCCTGCGCAAGCAGTACCCCGACTGCCACGTGGCCGTGGTGTTCGATGCCAAGGGCAAGACCTTCCGCGACGACATCTATCCCGAATACAAGGCCAACCGGGCCAGCATGCCGGACGATCTGCGCAGCCAGGTTGCCCCCATCCACCAGATGATCAAGGCGATGGGCTTCCCCTTCCTGATGGTGGAAGGGGTGGAGGCTGACGATGTGATCGGCACCCTGGCCCGCCAGGCGACCGAGAAGCAGCTGCCGGTGCTGATCAGCACGGGCGACAAGGACATGGCGCAGCTGGTCTCCGACCATGTCACTCTGATCGACACCATGAAGGACGTGAAGACCGATCGGGAAGGGGTGATCGAGAAGTTCGGCGTACCGCCCGAGCTCATCATCGACTACCTGGCCCTGATGGGGGACAAGGTGGACAACATCCCCGGCATGACCGGCGTCGGTGAGAAGACCGCACTGGCCCTGCTGCAGGGGATCGGCAGCATCGACGAGATCGCCGCCAACCTCGACAAGGTGGCAGCGCTCGGTTTCCGTGGCTCCAAGGCGTTCGCCGACAAGTTCCGCGAGCAGGAAGAGCAGGTGCGCCTCTCCTACGTGCTGGCCACCATCAAGACTGACGTGGCGCTGGAGCAGAGTCTGGAAGAGTTGCAGCTCGGTCCCATCGACAAGGAGGCTCTGCTGGCGGTCTATCGCGAGTACGAGCTGCGCAACCTGATCAAAGAGCTGGAATCCGGCGGCGCGGAGGAGAGCGGCGCCGAGGGTGATGATGAAGGCGCCGCCCCGGTAGCCGCCATCGAAACCGACTATCGCTGCATCCTGGATGAGGCCGAATTCGATGAATGGCTGGCCCGTCTGCAGGCGGCGCCGCTATTTGCCTTCGATACCGAGACCACCAGTCTCGACTATATGGAAGCGCGCGTCGTGGGCGTCTCCTTTGCCATCGAGCCGGGCAAGGCGGCCTACGTGCCCTTCGGCCACGACTATCTGGGGGCGCCGGTACAGCTGACCGAGGCCGTGGTGCTGGGCAAGCTCAAGCCGCTGCTGGAAGATCCGGCCCGCCTTAAGGTGGGGCAGAACCTCAAGTACGATCGCAACGTGCTGCTCAATCACGGTATCGAGCTGCAGGGCATCGCCTATGACACCATGCTCGAGTCCTATGTACTCAACTCCACCGCCAGTCGTCACGACATGGATTCGCTGGCCCGCAGATATCTGAATGCCGAAACCATCTCGTTCGAAGAGATCGCCGGCAAGGGGGTCAAGCAGCTTACCTTCAAC
>NC_008570.1:217500-347500 GCF_000014805.1 Aeromonas hydrophila subsp. hydrophila ATCC 7966
TTACATTTTGTAGCGAGGTTAACCGTATAGGGGAGCCGTAGGGAAACCGAGTCTTAACTGGGCGTCTAGTTGCAAGGTGTAGACCCGAAACCGGGTGATCTAGCCATGGGCAGGTTGAAGGTTGAGTAACATCAACTGGAGGACCGAACCCACTAACGTTGCAAAGTTAGGGGATGACCTGTGGCTGGGGGTGAAAGGCCAATCAAACTCGGAGATAGCTGGTTCTCCCCGAAAGCTATTTAGGTAGCGCCTCGGACGAATACTACTGGGGGTAGAGCACTGTTTGGGCTAGGGGGTCATCCCGACTTACCAACCCCATGCAAACTCCGAATACCAGTAAGTAATATCCGGGAGACACACGGCGGGTGCTAACGTCCGTCGTGAAGAGGGAAACAACCCAGACCGCCGGCTAAGGTCCCAAAGTTCTGGTTAAGTGGGAAACGATGTGGGAAGGCTCAGACAGCTAGGATGTTGGCTTAGAAGCAGCCATCATTTAAAGAAAGCGTAATAGCTCACTAGTCGAGTCGGCCTGCGCGGAAGATGTAACGGGGCTCAAACCAGGCACCGAAGCCGCGGATTCACGCTAAGCGTGAGTGGTAGGGGAGCGTTCTGTAAGTCTGCGAAGGTGTGTCGAGAGGCATGCTGGAGATATCAGAAGTGCGAATGCTGACGTAAGTAACGATAAAGGGGGTGAAAAGCCTCCTCGCCGGAAGACCAAGGGTTCCTGTCCAACGTTAATCGGGGCAGGGTGAGTCGACCCCTAAGGCGAGGCCGAAAGGCGTAGTCGATGGGAAGCAGGTTAATATTCCTGCACGACTTGTAATTGCGATGGGGGGACGGAGAAGGCTAGGTGGGCCAGGCGACGGTTGTCCTGGTGAAAGTGCGTAGGTGGTGTTTCTAGGCAAATCCGGAGACACAACACTGAGACACGAGACGAACGCACTACGGTGCGGAAGCCATTGATGCCCTGCTTCCAGGAAAAGCCTCTAAGCTTCAGATTACAAGTCATCGTACCCCAAACCGACACAGGTGGTCGGGTAGAGAATACCAAGGCGCTTGAGAGAACTCGGGTGAAGGAACTAGGCAAAATAGAACCGTAACTTCGGGAGAAGGTTCGCTCTTGACAGTGAAGTCCCTTGCGGATGGAGCAGTTGGGAGTCGCAGTGACCAGATGGCTGGGACTGTTTATCAAAAACACAGCACTCTGCAAACACGAAAGTGGACGTATAGGGTGTGACACCTGCCCGGTGCCGGAAGGTTAATTGATGGGGTTAGCGCAAGCGAAGCTCTTGATCGAAGCCCCGGTAAACGGCGGCCGTAACTATAACGGTCCTAAGGTAGCGAAATTCCTTGTCGGGTAAGTTCCGACCTGCACGAATGGTGTAACCATGGCCATGCTGTCTCCACCCGAGACTCAGTGAAATCGAATTCGCCGTGAAGATGCGGTGTACCCGCGGCTAGACGGAAAGACCCCGTGAACCTTTACTACAGCTTGGCACTGAACATTGAACCTACATGTGTAGGATAGGTGGGAGGCTTTGAAGGCGTGACGCCAGTTGCGCTGGAGCCGTCCTTGAAATACCACCCTTGTATGTTTGATGTTCTAACGCAGGCCCCTGAATCGGGGTCGCGGACAGTGCCTGGTGGGTAGTTTGACTGGGGCGGTCTCCTCCCAAAGAGTAACGGAGGAGCACGAAGGTTGGCTAATCCTGGTCGGACATCAGGAGGTTAGTGCAATGGCATAAGCCAGCTTAACTGCGAGACGGACAGGTCGAGCAGGTACGAAAGTAGGTCATAGTGATCCGGTGGTTCTGAATGGAAGGGCCATCGCTCAACGGATAAAAGGTACTCCGGGGATAACAGGCTGATACCGCCCAAGAGTTCATATCGACGGCGGTGTTTGGCACCTCGATGTCGGCTCATCACATCCTGGGGCTGAAGTCGGTCCCAAGGGTATGGCTGTTCGCCATTTAAAGTGGTACGCGAGCTGGGTTCAGAACGTCGTGAGACAGTTCGGTCCCTATCTGCCGTGGGCGTTGGATGATTGAAGGGAGTTGCTCCTAGTACGAGAGGACCGGAGTGAACGAACCTCTGGTGTTCGGGTTGTCACGCCAGTGGCACTGCCCGGTAGCTAAGTTCGGAATCGATAACCGCTGAAAGCATCTAAGCGGGAAGCGAGCCCTGAGATGAGTCATCCCTGACCCCTTGAGGGTCCTAAAGGGCCGTTGGAGACCACAACGTTGATAGGTGGGGTGTGTAAGCGCGGCGACGTGTTGAGCTAACCCATACTAATTACCCGTGAGGCTTAACCATACAACACCCAAGAAGTGTTCTGGGCCTTGTAGCGAATGAACGAACTACTAATTCAGTGATAGCGACGCCAACAGGCAGTTCGTTATTCACGTCAGCTTTCTAAGATTGAAGAATTTGCCTGGCGGCCATAGCGCCGTGGAACCACCTGATCCCTTGCCGAACTCAGAAGTGAAACGCGGTAGCGCCGATGGTAGTGTGGCATTCGCCATGCGAGAGTAGGACACTGCCAGGCATCAATTAAGCAATCACAGCGATGTGGTTGGTCGCGATACAACGTCAGGTTGTGTTGGACAGAAGATTTAGATAGCGCACACAGTGCGGTCTTTACCGGTTAGTGTGCTGATATGGCTCAGTTGGTAGAGCGCATCCTTGGTAAGGATGAGGTCCCCAGTTCGACTCTGGGTATCAGCACCATTATTGAAGTAGTAAAGCTTTTGCCTGACGGCAATAGCGCCGTGGAACCACCTGATCCCATGCCGAACTCAGAAGTGAAACGCGGTAGCGCCGATGGTAGTGTGGCATTCGCCATGCGAGAGTAGGACACTGTCAGGCACCTATTTAGAAGAGGCCTCCCATTCGGGAGGCCTTTTTGCATTGGAATTTTGCCGACCTGATGGGTTTCTTTTAGTAAAAATGCTGGGATGTCAGCACGTTGCCCGTTACTCTTGGTCTGGTATTGTCGGGAGTCATCGCCAGAGGAGTATGCATGGCCACGTTGAAGGAAATTGCACTGGAGGCGGGGGTCTCCCAGGCTACCGTGTCGCGGGTGCTCAATGAAGATCCGACGCTGAGCGTCAAGGAAGAGACCAAGCAGAAGATCTTCGAGATCGCCGAACGGCTGGAGTACAAGACCAGCGGTGCCCGCAAGGGAGTTCACAAGAGCAAGCTGCACTTCCTGGCGGTCTATGCCTACCCGCAGAGCACCGAGGTCAACGATCCCTATTATCTAGCCATCCGCTATGGCATCGAGACCCAGTGTGCCCGTCTCAACATCGAGCTGACCCACTTCTACAACGGTGCCGAGGGGCGCGATCTCTCCGCGGTCGACGGTATCCTGGTCATCGGTCATCTGCCTGCAGAGCGTCTCGCCGCGCTCCACTCCCTCTCTGCCCAGCTGGTGTTCGTGGATTGCCGTTCTCAGGGGGACTTTGACTCGATTGACGTGGATCTGGCGCTGATCAGCCAGCAGGTAGTGGACTTCTTCATCGCCCAGGGACACCAGCGCATCGGCTATATCGGCGGCCAGGATGATGGCCCGGATCTGCGCGAGCTAGCTTTCCTCGACTATGGTCAGCGCCTTGGTGTGGTGCAGGAGAGCGACCTCTATCGCGGGGATTTCTCCAGCGCCTCCGGCTACAAGTTGGCCAAAGAGATGCTGGCTGGAGATTGGCCCAGGGCGCTGTTCGTCGCCTCCGACTCCATCGCCATCGGTGTGTTGCGTGCCATCCATGAGAAGGGAATAGCGATTCCCCAACAGATTGAGCTTATCAGCGTCAACGATATTCCGACCGCCAAGTTCACCTTCCCGCCGCTCTCCACGGTGCGGATCCACTCCGAGTTGATGGGCTCCCAGGGGGTCAATCTGCTGGTTGAGCGGCTGCGGGACGAGCGGGATGTCCCGCTGCGGGTGCTGGTACCGAGTAAGTTGACCCTGCGTGGTACTACGCGCTGATTTTAGTAAAATAATCCATTTTTTAGTCGCACCATCTTGCGGTGGTGCGACACCTCTCCCAAGCAAACCTCTTTCCCATATCATTCCATTGCGTCATATCATGTTGTTTTATAGTTGATTTCATTCCAGTTTAGCCAGCTATTATCAACATCCATGCCACTCCTCTATAGTTTGCTCTCCTTTATCTCCCGCTTCTGATCTCGCTCACAAAACCATCTGTGCATTGTGATCAGGTTAAAACTTTACCAATCCAAAGCTGATATTTAGTAAATGTTTATCTAGAGTTTACCCAGTTAACGTTGCCTTGTTCCGGGAGGACATGTGAATAACTGGGAAAACGTCCAATTCGTTGGTGAAAACAGGCTGGCTCCGCGTGCCTACTTCTTCTCTTATGCCGACCATGCGCTGGCGGCCACCATGCAGCGCGAACTGAGCCGCCGTTTTTTGAGCCTTAGCGGCCAGTGGCAGTTCCACTACTTCGACCATCCCCTGCAGGTGCCGGAGGCCTTCTATCACAGCCCCATGAGCGAGTGGGACCAGATCACCGTGCCCAACATGTGGCAGATGGAAGGGCATGGGCAGCTGCAGTACACCGACGAAGGTTTTCCCTTCCCCATCGATGTGCCCTTCGTGCCGACCAACAACCCCACCGGCGCCTATCAGCGCAGCTTCACGCTGAGCCAGGCCTGGGACGGCGAGCAGGTGATCATCAAGTTTGACGGGGTGGAGACCTACTTTGAGGTCTATGTGAACGGCCACTACATCGGCTTCAGCAAGGGCAGCCGTCTCACCGCCGAGTTCGATATCAGTGCCTACGCCAAGGTTGGCGAGAACCTGCTGTCGGTGCGGGTGATGCAGTGGGCGGACTCCACTTATATCGAAGATCAGGATATGTGGTGGATGGCGGGGATCTTCCGCGACGTCTATCTGGTGGGCAAACCGGCCGCCCATGTGCAGGACTTCTTCATCCGCACCGCGCTGGCCGATGACAACCAGAGCGCCACCCTTAGCTGCGATATCCAGCTCGAGAACCTGGGTGCAGCTGCCCGTGATCACCGTCTGGTCTGGTCGCTGCTGGATCAGGGCAGCGAGATCGCCAGCGGCTCGCTCGACCATCTCGCCATCGACGGCAAGTGTGATTGTCGCTTCACGCTGGATCTGGCCAACCCCCATCTGTGGAGCGCCGAAGATCCTTACCTCTACCAGCTGCAACTCTCCCTCTACAACGGACAGGGCGAGCTGCTGGAAGTGATCCCGCAGCGGGTCGGGGTGCGTGAAATCAAGGTCAAGGATGGCCTCTTCTACGTCAACGGCCACTACCTCAAGCTGCACGGGGTGAACCGTCACGACAACGACCACCTCAAGAGCCGTGCGGTCGGCATGGATCGGGTGGAACGCGATATCGTGCTGATGAAGCAGCACAACCTCAACTCGGTGCGCACTGCCCACTACCCGAACGACCCGCGCTTCTATGAGCTGTGCGATCAGTACGGCCTGTTCGTGATGGCGGAGACAGACGTGGAGACCCACGGTTTTGCCAACGTCGGCGATCTCAGCCGCATCACAGACGATCCCTTCTGGGAGCCGGTGTTCGTGGATCGCATCGAGCGCCATGTTCACGCCCAGAAGAACCACCCCTCCATCATCATCTGGTCGCTGGGCAACGAGTCCGGCTACGGCTGCAACATCAGGGCCATGTACCGCCGCTGCAAGCAGATGGATCCGACCCGACTGGTGCACTACGAGGAAGACCGCGATGCCGAGGTGGTGGATCTGGTCAGCACCATGTATTCGCGCGTCTCCCAGATGAACTGCTTCGGCGAGTTCCCTATGCCTAAGCCGCGCATCCTCTGCGAATACGCCCACGCCATGGGCAACGGCCCGGGTGGCCTCAGCGAATATCAGCAGGTGTTCGACCGTCATCCCCACATTCAGGGTCACTACATCTGGGAGTGGTGCGATCACGGCATTCTGGATCAGGACGAGCAGGGCCGCCCGGTCTACAAGTACGGTGGCGACTACGGCGACTACCCCAACAACTACAACTTCTGCATGGATGGCCTCATCTATCCTGATCAGACCCCTGGGCCGGGCCTGCGCGAATACAAGCAGGTGATCTGCCCGGTCAAGGTGCGCGCGCTGGATCTGGCCAGCGGCAAGCTGGAAGTGGAAAACCGTTACTGGTTCTCCAATCTCGACGACATCCGTCTGCTGGTCGAAGTGAAGGCCGAGGGCGAACTGCTGGCCAGCCAGCAGATCCGGCTGGAAGGGGTGGCTCCCGGTGCCACCACCGAGCTGCAACTCGAACTGCCATCCCTCGATGGGCGGGAAACCTTCGTCCAGCTGCGGGTCATCAAGGCCACTGCCACCCGCTACAGCGCGGCGGAGCACGAGCTGGGCCAGTACCAGTTCCAGCTGAAAGAGTCGACTCGCCAGCTGCAGCCCTTTGCCAACCCCAATGCCACGGCGTTGCAGATTGCCGATGAGCGGCTTGCGCTGACCTTGAGCGGCAGCGGCTTCGCCCTGCGCTTCTCGCGCCTCGACGGCAAGCTGGTGAGCTGGCAGCAGGATGGCAATGAGCTTATCGAGCGGGCGCCGCGCCTCACCTTCTTCAAGCCGATGATCGACAACCACAAGCAGGAGTACGAGAGCCTGTGGCACCCGAACCACCTGCAGATCATGCAGGAGCACTTCCGCACTCTGAGCTGGCGTCAGCTGGGTGAGGTGGTCGAGGTGACGGTGGAGAGCCTGATCGCGCCGCCGGTGTTCGACTTCGGCATGCGCTGCCGCTACGTCTACACCCTGAGCCCGAACGGCCAGCTGCACGTGGCACTGTCCGGTCAGCCCTACGGCGGCTATGACGACATCATTCCCAAGATCGGCTTCGAGCTGGGTATTCGTCAGGATCTCGACCGGGTGCACTACTACGGCATGGGGCCGGGCGAGAACTATCAGGACAGCCGCCAGAGCAACTGGATCGACAGCTTCCAGAGCACAGTCGGCGAGATGTGGGAGCACTACCCCTTCCCGCAGGACAACGGCAACCGCCAGCAGGTGCGCTGGGCGACCCTGACCAATCGCCACGGCGCCGGTCTCTACGTGCGGCCCGATGCCCCCATCAACCTGAGCGTCTGGCCCTACAGCTGGGAGCACATCCACGCGGCGCAGCACATCAACGAGCTGGAGCCGAGTGGTTATCTCACCCTCAATCTGGATCACAAGGTACTGGGGCTGGGCTCCAACTCCTGGGGTTCCGAGGTGCTGGACTCCTGGCGGGTGCGCTTCGAGCCGTTCAGCTTCGGCCTGACCCTGCTGCCCATCGCCCGTGGCAACCTCAATCCGGCTGCGCTGGCCGGGCTCGATCTCACCATCAACGGCGGGAGGAACCTCGCATGATCACCCTGGACAACCTGACCCTGTTCAAAAACATCTACCGGGAGGGCAAGAAGTGGGGCCGCTGCGTGGAGGCCATCAACAACCTGGCCAACCTCAAGCCCGGCATCTGCCACTCCATCGGCGACTCCCTCACCTATCGCTTGCAGGAGGGGGCCAGCCCGGCCACCTCATTGTTCGAGGGGCAGCGCCGCTACTTCGACGTTCACTACTACCTGGAAGGGGAAGAGACGGTGGAGTGGGCTGCCAAGTCGGACCTGCGGGTCGAGCAGGGCTATGACGACACCACAGACCGCGAGTGGCTGGTCGGTGAGGTGCGTGAGCGCCAGCAGGTGGGTAACGGGCAGGTGGTGATCTTCGAGAACGACGAGGCCTACCGATTCGTCGGTGATGCGCCGGTACGCAAGCTGATCATCAAGGTCACCGTCGAAGGCGGCTACTTCAAGAACAAATAACAAGCCGCCGGTTCTGCACTGATAAAAGCCGGAAGGGCGGGGCTCACCCTACAAATCATGCCCCGCTCTTTCGCGAGATAACTACAGGTCTGGAGATGCACCATGTCTGATTCCAAACGCAATACGATAGGCAAGTTTGGTCTGCTGTCGCTCACCTTCGCGGCGGTATTCAGCTTCAACAACGTCATCAACAACAACATCGAGATCGGTCTGGCCTCGGCCCCGATGTTCTTTCTGGCCACCATTTTTTACTTCATTCCGTTCTGCCTGATCATTGCGGAGTTCGTATCACTGAACAAAAACTCCGAAGCAGGGGTGTATGCCTGGGTGAAAAGCTCCCTCGGCGGTCGCTGGGCCTTTATCTCCGCCTACACCTACTGGTTCGTGAACCTCTTCTTCTTCACCTCCTTGCTGCCGCGGGTCATCGCCTACGCCTCCTATGCCTTTCTCGGCTACGAGTACATTCTCACCCCGGTGGCGACCACGGCCTTGAGCATGGTGCTGTTTGCCTTTGCCACCTATGTCTCCACCAACGGCGCCAAGATGCTGGGCCCCATCACCTCGGTGACTTCGTCCCTGATGCTGCTGCTGACCCTCTCCTACATCCTGCTGGCAGGTGCGGCTCTGGTGGGCGGCGTGCAGCCGGCCGACCCCATCACGGTCGAGGCCATGGTCCCCGATTTCAGCTGGGCGTTCCTCGGCATCACTACCTGGATCTTTATGGCGGCCGGGGGCGCCGAGTCGGTGGCGGTCTACGTCAATGACGTGAAAGGGGGCTCCAAATCCTTCGTGAAGGTGATCATCGTCGCCGGGATCTTTATCGGCGTGCTCTACTCCATCGCCTCGCTGTTGATCAACGTGTTCGTCCACAGTGACACCCTGAAATACACCGGCGGCTCGGTGCAGGTGTTCGAGGGGCTGGCGGCCTACTTCGGCTTGCCGGAGATCCTGATGAACCGCTTCGTCGGGCTGGTCTCCTTCACCGCCATGTTCGGCTCCCTGCTGATGTGGACCGCGACCCCGGTGAAGATCTTCTTCTCCGAGATCCCGGCCGGCATCTTCGGCAAGAAGACGGTCGAGCTGAACGAGAACGGCGTGCCCGCCCGGGCAGCCTGGATCCAGTACCTCATCGTGCTGCCGCTGATGGTGATCCCGACCCTGGGCTCCAACACCGCGCAGGATCTGATGAACACCGTCATCAACATGACCGCCGCCGCCTCCATGCTGCCGCCGCTGTTCATCATGCTGGCCTACCTCAATCTGCGGCTGAAGCTCGACCACCTGCCGCGGGAGTTCAAGATGGGGTCGCGCACCACCGGCATCGCCGTGGTGTCGGTGCTGATCGCCATCTTCTCGGTGGGCTTCCTCGCCTCCACCTTCCCGACTGGCGCAGACATCATGACCATCGTCTTCTACAACGTCGGCGGGATCCTGATCTTCCTCGGCTTCGCCTGGTGGAAATACAACAGATACGAGGCCTCTCTCAGCGCCGAGGCGCGTGCGAAAGAGGCCCAGCCGGCGGCGCAGGTCGCCATGCAGACGCCATAGCCACTGCATTGACTCCCAATCAAACCGGGTGGTCGTTGGCCACCCGCAAACCGTTGAACCAGAAAAGGAAAAAAGCATGAGCGAGACGATCGAGTTTGCCGAATTCAAGCGGGTCGAGATGAAGGTGGGCAAGGTGCTGGAGGTGGTGCGCCACCCCGGTGCCGACAAACTCTATATCGTCCAGATCGACGTGGGTGGCGAGCAGCCGCTGCAGACCGTCACCAGCCTGGTGCCCTATTACAGCGAAGAGGAGCTGATGGGCAGCGAGGTGGTGGTGCTGACCAACCTCAAGCCCACCAGGATGCGCGGCGAGCGATCCGAATGCATGTTGCTCTGCGCCGAGACCCCGGACGAGAGCCAGAGCGTGCTGTTGCAGCCGCGGGTGCCGATGGCGCCGGGCACTCCGATCGTCTGACTGAGATTGCGAACCGGTGCGGGAGACGGCACCGGTTCACCAACGAGGCCGTCCACGCGGTCCGATCATAACAAGAGAGTAAAGGGCGGGGCCGACAGACCCTTGCCAAACACATCACAGAGTCACAGCGTTACCCGCAGGGAGCGCGAGTCCACTGGAGGACACCATGTCTGAATCCGTACGCGGCACCATAGGCAAGTTTGCCCTGTTGTCGATGACCTTTGCCGCCGTGTTCAACGTGCGCAACATCGTCAACAACAACATCGAGCTGGGGCTCAGCTCCGCCCCCATCTTCCTGCTGGCGACCCTGGTCTACTTCATCCCGTTCGTCTTCATCATCGCCGAGTTCGTCTCGGCCAACAAAAACTCCGAGTCGGGCATGTACGACTGGCTGAAAAAGCCGCTCGGCACCCGGATGGCCTATCTGGGCTCGTTTCTCTACTGGTTCGTGAACCTGTTCTGGTTCGTCTCCCTGCTGCCCAACGTCATCGCCTACGCCTCCTACGCCATGCTGGGGTACGAGTACAGCTTCTCGCCCATGGTCACCTCGGTCATCTCCATCGTGCTGTTTGCGGCGGCGACCCACATCTCCACCAAGGGGGCGAGCTGGCTCGGCAAGATTGCCGAGATCGTGGCCTACGGGGTGTTTGCCCTGTTCGCCATCTATGTGCTGGGCGCCCTGATGGCCCTGAGTGGCGATCATGTGCCGGCCCAGCCCATCACCCTGGAAGCCATGACTCCCACCGTCAACTGGGCGACGCTCGGCATCATGTGCTGGATCTTCCAGGCGGCGGGCGGTGCTGAGACGGCGGCGGCCTACCTCAATGACGTGAAGGGGGGCCAGAAGTCCTTCATCAAGGTGATCATCAGCGCCGGCATCGTCATCGGTGCCATGTATGCGGTCGGTTCCCTGCTGGTGAACGTGTTCGTGCCGCGCGAGAGCCTCACCTATGCCGGCGGCATGGTGGAGATCTTCACCGGCATGGCCCAGTACTTCCAGCTGTCGGAAGCACTGGTGGGCCGCTTCGTCGGCGTGGTGCTGTTCATCGCCATGTTCGGCTCCATGATGATGTGGACCTCGGCGCCGGTGAAGATCCACTTCTCCGAGATCCCGCAGGGTGTCTACGGCGAGAAGACCACCCAGCTCAACGAGCACGGCGTGCCGGTACGCGCCGCCTGGTGGCAGTTCGCCTTCGTGTTCGTGATGCTGGTGGTCAACGGCTTCGGCTCGGAATCCGTGCAGCAGATGATGAACACCGCCATCAACCTCACCGCCGGTACCGCCATGCTGCCGCCGATCTTCATCATGGTGGCCTACTTCGTGTTCCGCTGGAAACACGACGACACCCCGCGCGAGTTCCGCATGGGATCGCGCACCTTCGGGATGGGGGTGGTGTCGGTGCTGATCGCCATCTTCGTGGTGAGCATGAGCGCCTCCGCCTTCCCGAGCGGGGTGGATCTGGTGCGCGCCTTCTTCATCAACGTCTTCATGACCGCGGTCTTCTCGGCGCTGGCCTACTGGTGGATCTCCCGCTTCGAGAAGCGCCAAGCCCGCAAGCAGGCCACCGGCACAGCCGGCGGCAAGCTGGCCAAGCAGAGTTGAAGCACAAGGCTGGCCGGATCCGGTGGCCAGCCGGGCTTGCTTAATTTCCGGCAGATAAAGGGGGGCCGCTCAACTTTGCGCCTCCCGCTTATCGGGGTAAGCTGGGGATTCGTTTCAACAGGAGCTGTGCCACAGCTCCTGTTGTGTTTCCTGTCGTCCCCGATCACCGGCCCCGCGCGGGGACGGGATCTGCTTTCACCGGAGACCGCTCGTGCGTCTGGATCCCTTTACCTCTGTACTGATTGTGGTGGTCGCGTTGGCCTCCTTCTTCCCCTGCGAGGGGCAGGTGGCCGTCTGGTTCGGTCTGCTGACCAAGCTGGCGGTGGCGCTGCTGTTCTTCATGCATGGCGCCAAGCTGTCGCGCCAAAACCTGCTGGCGGGCCTCGGCCATTGGCGGCTGCACCTGGTGGTGATGGCCAGCACCTTCGTGCTGTTTCCACTGCTGGGGCTGCTGCTCACGCCGCTGGTGCCCCACTGGTTGAGCCCGGCCATCTACCTCGGTTTCCTCTACCTCTGTGCCCTGCCTGCCACCGTGCAGTCGGCCATCGCCTTCACCTCCATGGCTGGCGGCAATGTGTCGGCGGCGGTGTGCAGCGCCTCGGCCTCCAGCATCCTCGGCATCTTCCTCTCGCCGGTGCTGGTGGGGCTGATGATCAATGTGCAGGGGGAGGGGGTCGATACCTGGCACTCCATTCAGGCCATCATGGTGCAGCTGATGCTGCCGTTCGTGGTGGGCCACCTGTCGCGCCCGCTTATCGGCCGCTGGGTCGACAGCCACCGGCCGCTCATTGGCAAGCTGGACCAGAGCTCCATCCTGCTGGTGGTCTATGTGGCCTTCAGCGAGGCGGTGGTGCAGGGGATCTGGCATCAGGTCGGCTGGTACGATCTGGCCAGTATCGTGCTGCTGAGCTGCGTGCTGCTGGCACTGGTGCTGGGCTGGAACGTCTGGATCAGCCGCCGCCTCGGCTTCAACAGGGCGGACGAGATCACCATCGTCTTCTGCGGCTCGAAGAAGAGCCTGGCCAACGGGGTGCCGATGGCCAACGTCATGTTCCCGGCCGCCAGCGTCGGGGTCATGGTGCTGCCGCTGATGATCTTCCACCAGATCCAGCTGATGGTGTGCGCCGTGCTGGCTCGTCGCTACCACGAGCAGGAGGCCGTGCCCCAGGTTCAACAGGGGTAAGCGGTCCGGATAAAAAAGAGGGAGGCCATGGGCCTCCCTCTTTCGTTTGCTGCCTCGTCAGCGTTTGCGCCAGACGGTGAGCTGGGCCACCGTGTGCTGGTGCTTGCGGGCGGTCTCGCGGATGACGAAGGGGACATCCCGCGGGGGCATCTGCTCCTCGAACTCCGCCGCCAGCAGCCGTTGCAGCGCCTGATAGGTGCCGAGGGCCTCGCCGTTCTCGCGCACACCGCCGAGCCAGTTGGCCTTGGGGGTGTAGTCGGTCAGCCAGGTGTAGGGGCTGGTGAGCACCAGCAGGCCGCCGCTGCGCAGTCTGGGCGCAATGTCCCGCAGGAAGCGGGCGGGTTCCCGCAGCCGGTCGATCAGGTTGGAGGCGAGCACCAGGTCGTAGTCGCCGTACCTGGGCTTGAGGTTGCAGGCATCCCCCTGGCTGAAGTGGACCCGCTCGCTCTGTTCGCGGCCGAGCTCATGGCGGGAGAGCCGCGCCTCGCAATACTCCACCAGCTCCCCTTCCACCGGCACCGCGTAGCGGAAGCTGTCCTGGCTGGCGAGCGCCAGCGCCACGTCGATGAAGCGGGCCGAGTAGTCGACCCCGTCCACGTGGGCGAAGCGGCGCGCCAGTTCGAAGCTGGCGCGGCCGGTGGCGCAGCCGATGTCGAGCGCCCGCTCATGGCGGCTGCACAGTTCGCTGGCCAGGCCGGCCAGGGTCTGGGCGTAGTTGGCGACCCCGAAGTGGGTCGGCCCGTACTGGAAGTCGAGATACTGAGCGACGAGCGTGTCGGTCTCGTAGGGATTGACGACGACCGGCTCCTGATAGCGGGAGACCAGATAGCGAAAGCCCGCATGCTGGAAGAAGTGGCGGCGGAAGGCGTAGCGGGAGGACTTGAGTGCCTCGTTGCCGGTACTGATCCAGCTGCCTCCCTTGATCAGGGTGTGCTTGCCGTCGAAGGTGGGGGTGGAGAAGTCGTCGTAGAGGGGATGCACCTTGAACCCCTCGAAGCCGTCGATGGCGGTGCTGGTCCACTGCCAGACGTTGCCCACCAGATCGAAGAAGCTGCCCTGCGGGCAGGCATCCACCGGACAGGACGACGCGAAGCGGGCCAGATTGATGTTGCCGGGTGCCTCGATCCAGTCAGGTTGATCGCCGGCCAGCTGTTCGCGCAGCAGCATCCACTCCGCCTCGCTCGGCAACTGGACGGGCAGCCCGGTCTGGGCCGCCTGCCAGCGACAGAAGGCGGCGGCCTCCAGCTGGTTCACCTCCACCGGCCAGTCCCAGGGCATGGTGACCTGCTCGGTCATCAGCCGCAGTTGCAGTTGCTCGGGTTCGAGGGGGTCGCCGACCCAGAAGGTGGGCATGCGGGCCCTGGCATACTGGCGCCAGCCCCAGCCTTCGTCATCCCACCAGGCGCGGGTCTGGTAGCCGCCCGCCTGCACGAAATCGAAAAATTCTGCGTTGCTCACCAGCATGCGGCTGGCCTGGAAGGGGGCCAGTTCGATGTGGCGCTCGCCATATTCGTTGTCCCAGCCGTAGGTGGCGTCCTGTTTGCCGAGTCGCACCCGGCCACCGGCCACCGGCAGCAGGCTGTTGGCGGGCACCTCGTCACGGCAACGCCGCGCCTCGGGGCAGACCGGCCACCGGGGCTGGCTGCGCACCCAGGCCAGCGGCAGCTGGCGGATCAGCACGCTGGAGGTCTCGAGATGGATGCGCTCGTGCTCTATCCCCATCAATATGACCCAGGCCGGGCTCTGCCAGTCGATGGGCAGGGTCAGCGGCATCCGCTCGATGACATCACACACCAGCGCGCGCACCCGGCCGCGATAGTCGCGCAGCTCGGCGACGGTGGGCCAGTCGTAGTGGGTCTCGTCGAGATCGTCCCAGCTCATCTCGTCCACCCCGATGGCGACCATGGCCTCGATGCGGGCATCGAGCCGACCCTCGATGAGGCGGGCCGCCAGCAGCTTGTTGATGAAGAAGGCGGCGGTGTGGCCGTAGTAGAAGATGAGCGGGTGGCGCAGGGGGATCGCCTTGTCAAACCAGGCCCGCTCGTCGGCCAGGCAGTCGAACAGCGAGTCGTAGAGATCGAAGGTCTGGCAGAAGTAGGCGAGCAGCTCGCGGCGCTTGTGGTCGGGATCGCTGCCGGTCAGCAGCGGGGTACGGGTCGGTTCCGGCAGGCCGGTGGCGGTGGAATAGAGAAGAGTGGCTTGGGTCACGCTCTGACTCCTTGTTGACAGTGAAGACTGACAAGACAGTGGTAATGGCATTACCGCAATGGAGAGCTTTGTACGCACAAGGTACCACTATTGGCTCAACAGACCGGCTCGGCAACCAAAAACTTCCACGGCTTGTCAGCATAGCGACCCCGTGAACGGCTCGCCAATCGGTCGTCCACCTGCCCGTTCGGGGATGGTCAGATTCGCCAGATTATGGTCTGAATGACTCTCCATTTGTTGTGATCATGTAGCGTAAAAATGGATATTTTATTGAAAATCATGTAGTTGACTAACTGGCACAGGCTTTGCGATGGATGCTGACCAAGGGGCCACGACTGGCCAATACACAATGAGGAGAGTGGCGATGAAATGGATGATGGGCGTGGTGCTGGCGGTCGGGCTCAGCGGGTGCAGCTGGCTGGATGATACCCGGGTGAGCGGGGCTGGGGCCGTGATCGAGCAGCAGCACGGGGTGGGCCGGCAGGTGACCCGGGTGCTGGCCGGGGTGCCTGCCAGCGTCCATCTGGTGGCCGGCGAGCCGCGCGGATTGCGCATCCGCGGGCAGGAGAACCTGTTGCCCTACCTGGTGCTGAGCGAGCGGGGCGACAAGCTGGAGATCGAGGTGAAGGACGGCTACCGGCTCGATCCGACCGAGCCGCTGGAGATCACCATCACCCTGCCCGCGCTCCATGAGCTGGCGCTGGCAGGGGTTGCCAACGGTGAGCTGCGCGGCTTCAAGGGGGAGGCGCTGGTGCTGTCGGTGGCCGGGGTCGGTGACATCGTCGCCGACGGGCTCGAACTGGATCGGCTGGAGGGCAACATCGCGGGCGCAGGCAGCCTGGATCTGGGGAACAGCACGGCCAGGGCGGTCGAGCTCAACATCGCCGGCTCGGGGGATGTGCTGGGGGCCGAGCTGAAGGGGCGCGAGGTGGAGGTCAATATCGCCGGCAGCGGCGACGTGGAGGTTCGGGCCCAGGAGCGGCTCAAGGTGGGCATCGCCGGCTCGGGCTCGGTCAGCTATTGGGGCGATCCCGTGCTGCAGAGCGAGATCGCCGGCTCCGGCGAGGTGAGCCGGCAGGGCAGCTGACTGGTTTTGTCCACCGAGCAGAAAAAAACAGGCCCGTTACGGGCCTGTTTCGATCAGAGGTGGCGGGCGTGAAAGCGCAGGTGCGCCTCGATGAAGCTCGCCACGAAGTAGTAGCTGTGGTCGTACCCAGCGTGGCGGTTGAGCTCCAGCGGCCACTCCTTGCCGGCGGCCGCATCGGCCAGGGCGTCGATGTGCAGCTGTTCGGCCAGGAAGGGATCGTCCAGCCCTACATCCACCAGAGTCGGCAGCGGCGTCACCGGGTGGTGGCGCAACAGCTGGCAGGCGTCCCACTCCTGCCACAGCAAGGGGTTGTTGCCGAGGTAGGCGCCGAGTGCCTTCTGGCCCCAGGGACAGCGGCTCGGGTGGCTGATGGGGCTGAAGGCCGACACCGAGCGGTAGCGACCTGGCTCGCGCAGGGCGGCGATGAGCGCCCCGTGGCCACCCATGGAGTGGCCGCTGATGGCACGCTTCGTCGAGACCGGGAAGTGGGTCTCGATGAGCTCGGGCAGCTCGCGGGTGACGTAGTCGTACATCTGGTAGTGATCGCGCCAGGGATGCTGGGTGGCGTTGACGTAGAAGCCGGCGCCCATGCCGAGATCGTAACCGGGGTCGTCCGCTACGTCTTCGCCGCGCGGGCTGGTGTCCGGCGCCACCAGGGCGATGCCGAGTTCGGCGGCGATGCGCTGGGCGCCCGCCTTCTGCATGAAGTTTTCATCGGTGCAGGTGAGGCCGGAGAGCCAGTAGAGCACGGGTACCTTCTGGCCGGTGAGGGCCTGGGGCGGTAGATAGATGGCGAAGCGCATCTCGCAACCCAGCACCTCGGAGGCGTGGCTGTAGCGCTTGTGCCAGCCGCCGAAGCTCTTGTTGCTGCTGATTATGTCCAGATTCATCGGGGGAACTCCTGCACCCCGCCCACGGTGGTGGGCGGGGTGATCATGCTCAGTAGTGGATGACGCTGCGGATGCTCTTGCCTTCGTGCATCAGATCGAACGCCTCATTGATCTGCTCAAGCCCCATGGTGTGGGTGATGAAGTCGTCCAGCTTGAATTCACCCTGCATGTAGCGCTGCACGTAGCTCGGCAGCTCGCTGCGACCGCGCACGCCGCCGAAGGCGCTGCCGCGCCAGACTCGGCCGGTGACCAGCTGGAACGGACGGGTGCTGATCTCCTGGCCAGCGCCGGCCACGCCGATGATGACCGACTCGCCCCAGCCCTTGTGGCAGCACTCCAGCGCCGCGCGCATCACCTTGACGTTGCCGATGCACTCGAACGAGAAGTCGACGCCGCCGTCGGTGAGCTCGACGATCACCTCCTGGATGGGCTTGTCGTAGTCGTTCGGGTTGATGCAGTCGGTGGCGCCCAGCTTGCGGGCCAGTTCGAACTTGCTCTCGTTGATGTCGATGGCGATGATGCGGCCGGCCTTGGCCAGACGAGCGCCGATCACCGCGGAGAGGCCGATGCCGCCCAGCCCGAAGATGGCGACGCTCTCACCCTCTTTCACCTTGGCTGTGTTCATCACGGCGCCGATGCCGGTGGTGACGCCGCAGCCGAGCAGGCAGACCTCTTCCAGCGGGGCGGCCGGGTCCACCTTGGCGATGGAGATCTCGGGCAGCACCGTGTATTCGCTGAAGGTGGAGGTGCCCATGTAGTGATAGATGGGCTGGCCATCCTTGGAGAAGCGGGTGGTGCCGTCCGGCATCAGCCCCTTGCCCTGGGTGGCGCGGATCTTCTGGCACAGGTTGGTCTTGCCGGATTTGCAGAACTTGCACTCGCCGCACTCGGGGGTGTAGAGCGGAATCACGTGATCGCCCACCTTGACGCTGGTGACGCCCTCGCCGACGGATTCGACGATGCCGCCCCCCTCGTGGCCGAGGATGCAGGGGAAGACCCCTTCCGGATCTTCACCGGAGAGGGTGAAGGCATCGGTGTGGCAGACGCCGGTCGCGACTATGCGCACCCGCACTTCGCCCGCCTGGGGCGGCATGACCTCGACTTCTTCGATGGAGAGGGGCTGGCCCGGGCCCCAGGCGATGGCGGCCTTACACTTGATGCTTTGAACCTGTGCCATGACGGATGTCCTTATTGTTGAGCAGGGTGAGGAGAATGGGTTCGGACATTCAGTGTAGTTTCCCGCTTATTTGGTGATAATAAGGCGAAATCTGAAATCACTTTTACAGACAGGTAATAATGTTCGGCTGGGAAGGGATCTGTGAGTTTGTCAGCGTGGCGGAGCAGGGGGGCTTTACCCCGGCGGCGCGCAAGCTGGGGGTGTCGGTGGCGCAAGTCAGCCGGCAGGTGGCACAGCTGGAGGATCGGCTGCAGGCCAAGCTGCTGCTGCGCACCACCCGTCAGGTGCGGCTCACTGAGCTCGGCGAGATCTACTATCGCCACTGTCGCCAGCTGCTGGACAACCTCTACGAGGCGGAGCTGGCGGTGGGGCGTCATCAGGCGGTGCCGCAGGGCACTCTGCGCATCACGGCCCCGGTCTCCTACGGCGAGAGCCGCATCGCCCCGCTGGTGAACGACTTCATGGTGCGCTTTCCCCAGCTGGAGGTGACCCTCAACCTGACCAACCAGCTGCTGGATCTGGTGCACGAGGGCTACGATCTGGCGCTGCGGCTCGGCCACCTCAAGGACTCCAGCCTGGTGGCACGCAAGCTGGCGCAGCGGGTGCCCTATGTGTGCGCCTCTCCCGCCTACACCGCCCGCCACGGCATGCCCAACAGCCTCTCCGAGCTCACCCGCCACACCTGCCTGGTGGGCAACAGCGACGAGTGGCACTTCACCCTGGATGGCCGCCCCCACAGCGTGCGGGTGCACGGCCTGCTGCACTGCAACAGCGGCCACGCCCTGCTGGATGCGGCGCTCAAGGGGATCGGCATCATCCAGCTGCCGGACTACTACGTGAGTGACCACCTGGCCCAAGGCGAGCTTATCGAGCTGCTGCCGGAGCTGCGGGCGCCGGCGGAGGGGATCTGGGCCCTCTATCCCCACAACCGCCATCTCTCTCCCAAGGTGCGGCTGCTGGTGGACTATCTGGCGGAGCGCCTGAGCGATCCCCATCAGCCCGCGCTGGTGCGCCCTGTCGGCTGAGTTCGCTCAATAAAAAAGGCCCGCATGTGCGGGCCTTTTGCATGGCAAGGGCGGGGCTATTCCCGCTCCTTGACGTAGGGGGTGCCGAGCGCCTTGGGTGCCACCGCCTTGCCGATGAAGCCGGCCAGCAGGAACACGGTCAGGATGTAGGGCAGCGCCTCGATGGCCTGTACCGGGATCGGGAAACCGCCGATGCTGACCCCTTGCAGCCGGATGGCGACTGCATCGAGGAAGCCGAACAGCAGGCAGGCCGCCATGGCGTTCCAGGGGCGCCACTTGCCGAACACCAGCGCCGCCAGCGCCATGAAGCCCTTGCCCGCGCTCATGTTGGGGATGAACTGGGCGGTCTGGGCCACCGCCAGGTAGGTGCCGCCGATACCGGCCAGCAGGCCGCCGATGATGAGCGCGGTGTAGCGCATGCGCACCACCGAGATACCGGCGGTATCGACCGCTGCCGGCGCCTCGCCCACCGCCCGCAGGCGCAGGCCGAAGCGGGTACGGAACAGCACCCACCAGGCCAGCGGCACGGCGGCGAACGCCACGTACTCCAGCAGGGAGTGGCCGCTCAGCAGCTCGCTGTAGAGCTGGCTGATGACCGGCACGTCATACAGCTCCTTGGCATAGGGCAGGTCGATGGGGGCGAAGCGGGCCGCGCCGGACAGCGCCGGGGTCTGACCGCCCTGATCGAACCAGTAACGGCCCAGGGTGACGGTCAGGCCGGCCGCCAGGATGTTGATGGCCATGCCGCTCACCACCTGATCACCACGGTGGGTGATGGTGGCAAAGCCGTGCATCAGGGCGAACAGGATGGAGACACCCACCCCGGCACCCAGCCCAATCCAGGCAGAGCCGGAGACGGCTGCCGCCGCCGCACTGGCGAACGCCGCCGCCAGCAGCTTGCCCTCCAGGGCGATGTTGACCACCCCGGAGCGCTCGCAGAACATGCCGGCCATGGCCGCCAGAATGAGTGGCGGCGCGGTGCGGATGGTGGCATCCAGCATCAGGATCAGAATTTCGAACATGATCAGGCCCCCTTAACTTGCGCAGAGCGGTTGGCAAACGCCAGATAGAGCTGCTCGATGCGCGGACGCATCATGTGCTCAAGGGCGCCACAGAACAGGATCACCAGACCCTGTAACACCACCACTATGTTGCGGTCCACCCCGAACTCGAAGCTGAGCTCGGCGCCACCCTGATAGAGGAAGCCGAACAGCAGGCTGGCGATGATGACGCCGACCGGGTGGTTGCGCCCCATCAGCGCCACCGCGATGCCGGTGAAGCCGAAACCTTCCACGAAGTTGAGCTTGATCTGGTGCAGTTCACCCTGCAGCACGTTGAGGGCGAAGAAGCCCGACAGCATGCCGGAGATCACCATGGCCAGGATCACTACCTTGGGATAGGAGATGCCGGCATAGGCGGACGCACTCTGGCTGGCGCCGACCGAGCGGATCTCGTAGCCCCAGCGGGTATGCCAGATGAAGACCCACACCAGGGCCGCACAGAGCAGTGCCCAGAAGAAGCTGATGTTGAGCGGGCTGTTCGACATCTCCATGCCGAATGCCCCGGCCAGTTCGCTCATCTTCGGCAGCCAGCTCGCCTCGGCAAACACCTTGCTCTCGGTGGCCATGGAGCCCGCCGGCTTGAACACCTCGACCAGCAGGTAGGCCATCAGGGAGGCGGCGATGAAGTTGAACATGATGGTGGTGATGACGATGTGGCTGCCGCGCTTGGCTTGCAGCCAGGCAGGGATGAAGGCCCAGGCCGCACCGAACAGGCCGCCGGCGATGATGGCCAGCGGTAGCAGCAGGGCGAACGGCAGGGAATCACCCAGCAGCAGACAGACCAGACCGACGCCGAGGCCGCCGATATAGGCCTGCCCCTCGCCACCGATGTTGAACAGACCGGCGTGGAAGGCCACCGCCACCGACAGACCGGTAAAGATGAAGCCGGTCGCGTAGTAGAGGGTGAAACCGACCCCTTCACCGGTGCCGAAGGCGCCGTACCACATGATCTCGGCAGCATCGACCGGGTTGATGTCGAGGTAGTAGAACAGGATGGCCGACACCAGGAAGGCCAGCAGGATGTTGACCGCGGGCAGTACGCCCACGGAGATCCAGGCAGGGATACGTGCTTGGCTCATGGGCGAGCCTCCTTGGCAATCTGGTCGGAGACGGGGGGGTTGACCATCAGCAGGCCGAATCCGTTACAAGTGGCTGTGACCTTCATGATGTGGCTCCTTGTGATTGGCTTGCCGCCACCTCGTCAGGAACTATGTTCGCCATCATCAGACCGATGGTGCGTTCATCCGCCTTGGCGGCATCCAGCTCACCGACGATGCGACCGTCGGCGATGACCAGGATGCGGTCAGAGAGGCTCATGATCTCGTCCAGCTCCACCGAGACCAGCAACACGGCTTTGCCCTTGTCGCGCATGGCGATGATCTGCTGGTGGATGTACTCGATGGCGCCGATATCGACCCCGCGGGTCGGCTGGCCGATCAGCAGCACATCCGGGTCCTGCTCCACTTCCCGGGCGATCACCAGCTTCTGCTGGTTGCCGCCGGAGAAGTTGGCGGTCTTGTGCTCGGGATGGGGCGGGCGCACGTCCCACTTGTCCATCTTGGCCTGGCAATCCTGCAGGATCGCCTCTTTGTTCTGCAGCCAGCCCTTGTTGTACTGGGGACGGCGGTGATAGCCGAGGATGAAGGCCTCTTTCGCCTCGAAGCGGTTGATGAGACCCATCTTGTGTCTGTCTTCCGGCACGTGGCCGAGACCGAAGTTGCGCACCCGCTCCGGGTCGGCCGGGTGGCTCACGCTCACTTCGTGGGCCTGACCGCCACCGGTGATGGTGAAGCTGCCCTTGCTGGGCTTGAGGATGCCGCCGAGCAGGCTGAGCAGCTCGGACTGGCCATTGCCGGAGACGCCGGCGATGCCGACCACTTCACCGGCCCGCACCTCGAAGCTGATGGATTTGACCCGCTCCACCCTGGCGTCGTCCACATAGCTGAGGCCATCGACCTTGAGCTTGGCGTCGCCAGGCTGGGTCGGCCCCTTGTCGACCTTGAGGCGCACCTTGCGGCCCACCATCAGTTCGGCCAGCTGCTCCTTGTCGGTATCCTTGGTGGCGACGTGGGCCACCATTTCACCCCGGCGCATGATGGAGACCTGATCGGTGATGGCCAGGATCTCGCGCAGCTTGTGGGTGATGAGGATGATGGTGGCGCCCTGATCGCGCAGCTTCTTGAGCACCTCGAACAGGTGATCCGCCTCTTGCGGGGTCAGTACCCCGGTCGGCTCGTCCAGGATCAGGATGCGGGCGCCGCGATAGAGCGCCTTGAGGATCTCGACCCGCTGTTGCAGGCCTACCGGCAGATCCTCGACCTTCTCGTGCAGCGGCACTTCGAGACCATAGTCCCGTGCCAGCTCGCCCAGCAGCTTTTCGGCCGCTGCCAGGCTCTTGCCCAGGTGCCAGCCGTTTTCCGCGCCGAGAATGACGTTTTCCAAAACCGTGAAGTTGTTCACCAGCATGAAGTGCTGGTGCACCATGCCCACGCCTGCGGCAATCGCATCTTGTGAGCCATGGGGTTTGAACGGGTTGCCGTCGATGAACATCTCGCCTTTGTCGGCGTGGTAGAAACCGTAGATGATGCTCATCAGGGTCGACTTGCCGGCGCCATTTTCGCCGACGATACCGTGAATGCTGCCTTTACGAACCTTAAGGTCGATCTGCTTGTTGGCGTACACTTCGCCAAACCGCTTATCGATACCCCTTAATTCGATGGCATAGCGATCTGTCTGGTCCATGATGCAGTCCTTGCGGGTCATGAAAAGAGACTAAAAACCGGCCCGTGCGGGCCGGTCGTTGGGTTGAGAGTAGTAGCGGTTACTCAGTATTTGCAGGTGCTGTCGCTCATGTAGTCGTGCACCTTGACCTTGCCGGAGATGATTTCGGCCTTGATGGCGTCCACCTTGGCTTTCATCTCGGGGGTGATCAGCTTCTCGTTGTCTTTGTCGAGTGCCCAATCCACACCACCCTCGGCCAGGCCCAGGTTCTTGATACCCGGTTTCCAGGTGCCCTTGGCGGCGTCATCCCAGGTCTGGTAGGCGGCCAGGCCAACCGACTTGACCATGGAGGTCAGCATGGTGCCCGGTTGCAGGTGGTTCTGGTTGGAATCCACGCCGATGGCCAGCTTGCCTTCGTCCTTGGCGGCCTGGTAAACACCGATGCCGGTACCGCCAGCGGCGGCATAGACTACGTCGGCGCCCTTGGCGAACTGGGACTTGGCCAGTTCAGCACCCTTGGCCGGGTCAGCAAACGCCGCCGGGGTGGAGCCGGTCATGTTCTGGAACACTTCGATCTTCGGATTGACGTACTTGGCACCCTGCTCGTAGCCGCACTCGAATTTGCGGATCAGCGGGATGTCCATGCCGCCCACGAAGCCGACCTTGCCGGTCTTGGAAGCGATGGCAGCCAGCGCGCCCACCAGGAAGGAACCTTCATGCTCCTTGAAGATGACGGACTGGACGTTCGGCTTGTCGACCACCATGTCGATGATGGTGAACTGGGTTTTCGGGAACTCGGTCGCTACTTTCTCTACCGCGGAACCCATGTTGAAGCCGACGGCAACGATCGGGCCGTTGCCACGGCTGGCCAGACGACGCAGACCCTGCTCACGCTGGGCTTCGTTCTGGGGTTCGAACTCCTTGACCTTGACGCCTTTGTCTTTGTTGTAGACTTCGACGCCATTGCGGAACACGGCTTCGTTGAACGATTTGTCGAATTTACCTGCGGTGTCGTAGATGACGGCGGGCTGGGAGGCTGCCTGGGCAGAAAGGGCAGCGAGAGTGAGGGCGGCAACGGTGGCCAGCTTGAGCACTTTAGTCACGATCGTATCCTTGATTGTTATGTGAGGGTCCACAACCTGCCGGGGCAGGCCATAAAGCACGCTGGCTAACTGTAAGTGAGCCACGGTGTGGGTCAAGGAGATCATAAAGGAAAAACGTTTGCGTTAACGGTTTGAAATATAAGCAAATCGCTTTATAAGTGGTTGTTTTGATGCCTGTTTTCAGATTTAAATTCTGTGAATAATTGGCTCCAAATGACATTTCTGTTTGTATTCATGAGGTTATAAGCAAGCGTTTTCTTCAGATTGTACAAAAAGTGGCTTCCAATGGTGCCAGCTGATGGATTTTTCTCGGTTGGAACGCGTCATCCTCGGTGGCAATAAACCGGCTTGTAACGATCACCGACAAGCCGATTTGGTCTGTGGCGCCGCAGGTCGTATAATCCCCGCCTGTATAAATAAACAGGAGTGGTGATGGACGTTTCAACCCTGCTCGACGGGCTCAATGACAAGCAAAGAGACGCGGTGGCGGCCCCCCGTTGCAACCTGCTGGTGCTGGCCGGTGCCGGTTCGGGCAAGACCCGGGTGCTGGTGCACCGTATCGCCTGGCTGATGCAGGTGGAACGCTGTTCACCCTTCTCCATCATCGCGGTGACCTTTACCAACAAGGCGGCGGCCGAGATGCGCGGCCGGGTCGAGAAGGTGATCGGTGACGGCGTGCGCGGCATGTGGATCGGTACCTTCCACGGCATCGCCCACCGCCTGCTGCGGGCCCACCATCTGGATGCGGGGCTGCCGCAGGATTTCCAGATCCTCGACTCCGACGACCAGTACCGGCTCATCCGCCGGGTGCTCAAGGCGCTCAACCTCGACGAGAAGCACTGGGCCCCGCGCGCCGTGATGGGCTATATCAACGGCAAGAAGGACGAGGGGCTGCGCCCCGGCGACATCGACCTCTACGGCGATCCCGTCACCCGCACCTATCAGCAGATCTACAAGACCTATCAGGAGACCTGCGATCGCTCCGGGCTGGTGGATTTTGCCGAGCTGCTGCTGCGCGCCCACGAGCTGTGGCTGAACAAGCCGCACATCCTCGAGCACTACCGCGATCGCTTCCAGAACATCCTGGTGGACGAGTTCCAGGATACCAACGGCATCCAGTACGCCTGGCTGCGGATGCTGGCCGGCGACACCGGCAAGGTGATGATCGTCGGCGACGATGACCAGTCCATCTACGGCTGGCGCGGCGCCAAGATCGAGAACATCCAGCGCTTCCTGACCGACTATCAAGGGGCCGAGACCATCCGCCTCGAGCAGAACTACCGCTCCACCGCCAACATCCTGAAAGCGGCCAACTGCGTCATCGCCAACAACGCCGAGCGCCTTGGCAAGGAGCTGTGGACCGAGGGCGCCGAGGGCGAGCCGATTTCGCTGTACGCCGCCTTCAACGAGGTGGACGAGGCCCGCTTCGTGGTTGGCCGCCTCAAGGACTGGAAAGAGAAGGGCGGCTTGCTCGCCGACTGCGCCATCCTCTATCGCTCCAACGCCCAGTCGCGGGTGCTGGAAGAGGCGCTGATGCAGGACGCCATGCCGTACCGCATCTATGGCGGCCTGCGCTTCTTCGAGCGCCAGGAAATCAAGGACGCCATGGCGTACCTGCGCCTTATCAACAACCGTGGCGACGACGCCAGCTTCGAGCGGGTGGTCAATACCCCGACCCGCGGCATCGGCGATCGCACCCTCGAGATACTGCGAAACAACGCCCGCGATCAGGGCCAGAACCTGTGGCAGTCCGCCAAGGCCCTGCTGGGTGACAAGGTGCTGACCGGCCGCGCCGGCAACGCGGTGCGCGGTTTTGTTGATCTCATCGACGCGCTGGAGGAGCAGGTCTCCCTGCTGCCGCTGCACCAGCAGGCGGATATCGCCATCCAGCACTCCGGCCTCAAGGCGATGTATCTGGCGGAAAAAGGCGAGAAATCCCAGGCGCGGGTGGAGAACCTGGACGAACTGGTCACCGCCTGCCGCCAGTACCAGCGCCCGGACGAGCTGGAAGACATGAGCGATCTCTCCGCCTTCCTCGCCCACGCGGCGCTGGAATCCGGCGAGAATCAGGCGGACGAATATGCCGACGCGGTGCAGCTGATGACCCTGCACAGTGCCAAGGGCTTGGAGTTCCCGCTGGTGCTGCTGGTCGGCGTGGAAGAAGGCATGTTCCCCAGCCAGCAATCGACCGAGGAGTCGGGCCGGCTGGAAGAGGAGCGCCGCCTCTGTTACGTCGGCATGACCCGCGCCATGGAGAAGCTCTACATCTGTTATGCGGAGAGCCGCCGCATCTACGGCCGCGAGATGTTCCACAAGCCGAGCCGCTTTATCCGCGAGATGCCCGCCGAGTGTCTGGAAGAGATCCGGCTGCGCACCCAGGTGAGCCGTCCCACCCAGTACGGCCGCTTTAGCCAGAACGAGGTGCAGCAGAGCTTCGACGCCAGCGGCATCAAGCTCGGCCAGCGGGTGCTCCATCCGAAATTCGGGGAAGGCATAGTGCTCAACTTCGAAGGGGTCGGCCAGCAGAGCCGGGTGCAGATCCAGTTCGACGACGTCGGCGCCAAGTGGCTGGTCACCGCTTACGCGAGATTGGAGACTCTTTAGCTTTTCAATCATATCGCATCAAGCCAGGGTCAATTTTCCCCTGGCTTTGATATGAATACATTCGTTCGGCCTAATTTTCTGCTTATTTTTATAGTCATATTAGCTGGATAAAAAGCGCATAATTTTATCAAATAATTTTATATGGAGTTCTTTCTCTCTAATTAGTTGTGGTTGTGGTTGTGGTTGTGGTTGTGGTTGTGGCTGTGGTTGGATGAGATTAATAGCATCATAAAATTCTTCGTGACCATCCGGTTGTTTACCATGATCAGAATTAAACAATTCATCAACGTAATCAAAGTTTTCTTTTGTTAGATTTGGATCAATTGCAGACATCAGACCGTGAATCTGTTTTAAATCGCCATAATTAAATAGCCATACTCTAAAAGCATCTTGATATACTTTTGTATTTACATTTCCATATAACTTTTTGGATAATTCCTCGAAAAAATCATGATGGTCCAAACCTTCACAACTTTTTATTTTACGTTCCAACTCCGATTTATTAAACAACAGACTTTTCGAGTACTCATCTATATTTTCTTTAATTGCATTAATAAGTTCTTGCTCAGGAGCATATATTCCAGGCAGAAAGAAAAACTGACTATTCAAACCTTTTACATATCTTTTATCATTTCTTTGGTCTGCATCAAGAAGCCCAAATACATTAAAACTGTCACTTGATTTTGGTATTCTGCTTACTACTTCATATACATCTGATTCTCCTTTAAGGAAAATCAACTTATGAGTCTTAATTAATTTGCTTCCGTATAATGAAAATAACTGCTCGGCAAATACCTTTGCTTTATTATCCTCAAAAAATATAATTCCCTTTATTCCTGGCTTCATTCCAAGCTCTTCTAGGCAATTATCAGATGTAGTATGAGACCATTCTGCACTCACATTTTTAGTCATTAGAATGACTCTTTCTTCGCCTAGCTTAGATACAATGAATGGGGAATGTGTAGATATAAAAATTTGTTTTGATTTCTTTGAAGATATATATACTAGAAGGTCTACTAATCGTTCTTGAGCTATGGGGGAAAGACCTGATTCAGGTTCATCAACGAAGAATATCCCAGGGGAGCTATATTTTCTAGTTAGACACCAGAATATATAAAAAACTAGGTTTTCACCTAATGAAAGAGCTTCGAAATTTAACTCAACGCCATTCTTAACAACAGAAAAAAGTGGTACAGATTCATCTTCAGACACCAATACCTCTTCAAAGAGCACATCACTATAACATGTACTCAATACATAATTAAATAATGAGATTTCATCTTCTTTAAAACTAGTAGCATCTTGTTGTCCCCATGTGCTTTTTACGTCAAGTAAAGCTTTGGTACTATTTCTTAGCTCCTTTGATATATCGATAACAGTTGCGTTTATTTTATCGCCAGGAAAATGTAAAACATTTCCATCATTCAATGTTATCGTATGTTTTTTGAATGAAATCTTGCTGTAGCTTTGATCTGTCAAGTAATTGAAAAAACAACTTTTACCCGCACCATTTAATCCTACAACCGCGAACACCCCATCAGGATTGTATGTAATAGCGGATTTCGATAAATGCTGCTCTATTTTAGTAATGCCATTTGCAGCATGCAATGGTCTCTGTAAACTCCTCCAACAGTCTTGGATGGCTGCAAACTTCATAGCGCCCCCCAATTCGAGTATGACATATAATCAAGCAGTAAACTCTCTGTCGGATTATTTTCAGAAATAATTTTAATATATATACTATGAGCAATTAATCCATTTTCTGAATTAAAATTTAACCCAATATGAATCCCCATTAGGTATAAAACCAAGAGTCTTATTTTAACAGGTGCTGCATCATTAACACTTGTCGCGGACTTATCTTGGTAGAGCTCAATTAAAAAAAGCTGGAAAGGATCCCCTATATCACCACTTCGAGATTTACCACGTAAATCATTCATGTGTAGGAATAATTCTTCTATCGCACCCTCGTAATTTATGAAAAGTAACCAAGTGAATAGTGTTGGTTTATTTAGCTTCACCTTTTCATGAATGAGTGAGGATAGCTTATCGATGGTTTTTTTTGCACTTAAATAAGTTTCTTTATCAACACCTGTTGGATACCTAAAGAAATCAATTAACATTTGGTCTGTAATCTTTTTTTCGATGCTTCGATGTTGTAGGGCATATAAAAAGCGTGAGATGACATCCTGATAAGCTAGCCGACTATTGTTAAAGCCAATTCGATCTATATTCAGTCCTTTCAGGTCCATTTCATGGACAAGTTCACGGACTTGCTCTCTCACTGGGCCATAAAGTGTATTTCGTTTTTCTGCTGGAGTTAAAACACTACCTTGGTTCAGACGGAAAAATAACTCATATGGTTCATCTTCTTTATAATCATAAAGTTCACATACTCGCATTGAATATAAGCCAAACCGTCGCTTTACATCCTGCGGCAACTGCTCATAAGTTAAACCATTTAGACGAGCTATATTGTCATCGAAAGGCTCAATATTTCCATTAACACGCAATTTATTTGTCATGAATTCATGAATTGCATTTAATCTTTGCTGCCCATCAAGAACTTCATGTAAACCATCAGTTACCAATATTAAAAAAACTGGCGGAAATTGCCACTCTCTCAGGATCGTATCAATTAAACTTTGTTTCTTAGATGTATTCCAAACAAGATCTCGCTGAAAATCAGGTTGTAAATCAATATATTTTCTTTCTATACGACCAAAAATAGTGTCAATATCAGGATCTGTTTGTTTTATCTTCATGTGATACCATTTAAATAAATTTAAAATGAAATAAAAATAACATAGAGATACGATTGGGAATAGCAATTTATCCCCTATAGATACGTTCACTTGACTAGCTTGCTCTCCATCACCCCTTGCTTGCCCTCCTCTTCACTGACCTGACTCAGCTTGGAGCGGGCCATCAGCAGGCCCATCTTGACCTCCTGCCAGACGTAGTAGTTTTTACCCGCCTCGGTGCTGAGGGTCAGGGTGGCATCGTTCTCCGACTTGGAGGTGATGGTGTGGCTGCCCGGCGTCACCTGTTTGAGGATATAGGTATGGGCCACGGTATCGCCGACCGCCATGCCATCCACCAGCAGCGGCATTTTCACCGCCGCACCGAAGGTCTCGTTGCGATAGATATAGAGGTTGGCCGCATCCTTGGGCGCCACAAACTGCTTGGCCTGAGCGTCTGCGGTGGCTTCGGCCATGGGTACGGAAGCACAACCGGAAAGCAGCGCCGCCGACAGCAGGGCAGCACTCATCATTATTTGCCTGAACATAGAGGTTTGGTTTGAGTGGGTTAACGGGGTTTAAAGGTTCGCATGAGGCTTTGTGGCCGGGCAACCACTCAAACCGCTGCCGGTGTGACGGGATTCAATATTCCGACAATTAACCGGCATGGTGCGGCACGGCGAACCGCGGCATACTGCCCCGTCACAAGATGGGAGTCATTGATGTCTAAGTGGATGCCGACACTGCACCGGTTGGGGTGGTGGTTGTTACGAAAAGCGACGCTGGCGCTGCTGACCAGCCTGCTGTTTATGATCTCGTTTACCCTGTTTCAATACGCATCCTGGTGGCCTGCAATGGCCGAGGATACGTCTCTCGAATGGAGCGGCTTCTCCCAAGGGTGGACCTTTGCCGAACTGGTCCCTGCCATGCTGGAGTTCAGCGCCGTGCTCGCCTGCGCCTTCTTGCCGCTGTTTCTGCTGACACCCCGCCCGCTGTTGCTGCCGCTCTTTGCCGGGCTCTGGTTGTGGCAGACCTATGACATCGCCTTTATGACTGCAACCGCGTCGACCTGGCTGCCCCACGAGATCATCTGGACCTTTATCCTGCCCCACACCCACTGGTTGCTGCTCACCCTGCTGGCGCCGCTGCTGCTGATCCGCCAGCTTGGCAGGCGGCTATTTGTAGTGGCGCCAGCCACCCAGCCAGAAATGAGCCGCCTTGCAGACAAACCGTGACCAATGGGAGCGCTCGATGACGCTTCGCTAATCGAACCTACACGGGCTGACAGGGGGAATGGCCACTCACCGTCTGATATCAAACATGGCCGTCAGTGATTTGAATGCGCTTTTACGCCAGGGTGTTGCATGCTTGCCAGCGTACTCTGGACGGTCTGGAACAAGCTGATCAGGCGCGCTCGATAGGTGTGGTGGATCAGCACCGTCTGTTGCCCATGGGCGGCGATGGCGGCGCGCTCTTCCTCGTGGCTCAGGTAATAGCGACAGATCTCCAGCAGGTCCTGCTTATCGCGGAAGATCACCAGATCCTTGCCTGGGGTGAAGAGATGATGCAGATCCTCCTTGTCATTGGTCACCATGAATCCACCGGCGCCAAGAATATCAAACACCCGCATGGGGAGCCCCGACTCGACGAAGCTGCGGACCAGATTCAGGTTGATCCTGCTGCGTTGAAACAGGCGTGGCATTGCTTGGTAATGCTCTGCGTATCCGCTATAGGTCTCTGTGTGTGTCGCCCACTCCGGGTTTCCATACACGGCTACCCGCTCAAACCGAGCCGCCAGAGCCTGGATGCAGGACACCCTTTCCCGATAGGAGTGTTCGCGCCCCAGCAGATACGCCAGTTTTTCATATTCGCTCAGGTAGGCTAGCCCGCTTAGCGGATACACCTCTTTCACAAGCCGTATATGAGATTCGGTGAGTTGTGCGGTCAGGGGCCGCCCCTCTAGGTACAGATCGATGTGTCCAATCAACTCTTCCAGCGTTTGCAGCGGTCCGGGGGCCAGCCGTGGCTTGATGTGGGTCTGGTATTCCGGCGGGGTCAGGTTGGCGATGAAGGAGATATCGTGGTCATAGCCCGGCTCGGCTGACAGTTGGCGCTGCTCGTTGACGGCGACCGGCAGGTAGTAGACGTTGCCATTGCTCCGCTCCTTGAGCCTGCTTGCTACGGCAAGGTCGTAGACAAACGTGAAGGAAAAGGGGTTGGAGATGGCGTCATGATGCATGCCATAGCAAGGCGTATCGACCACCCACGCAATGTAGGGCTTGCGCAACGCTTCGGCCGCTTGAGAGAGGAGGGGGTTGAAGTTGATGCTGAAGAGGTAATCAAAATTGAGAAATGGCAGCTTGGTAAACACCTCGGCAGAATAGGCGATGCGAATCACGTTAAACCCCAGTGCCTGGAGTGTGTCCATGCAGTCTCTCGCTATGGTGACATGCTCAAAGCAGAGTACGGTTGCAGCCTGATCCTTCATGTTTTCTCCCCATTATCCCGCGTGTGTCTCGTCAAGGAGAGGGCGCCGCAAGCACTTGGAGACTCCTGCCCGGTGACAACCCTGAGGCCCTGTACCCTCGTAAAGCTCTGATGAGTGCTTTGCGACCCATATCATGTGCGGCGCCTGTTTTTGGCCCTCGCCTCTTGGCTTGTCAGCACAGAGGAGTGGCCAGGGCGACGTTGTTTGGGTCGGTCTCAATTGTGCCTTTATAACGCAGTATTGAGTCTCGGGTGAAGCTATTTGGCCAACGGTCACCCAAGTAGGTGCCAACGAATGACAGATTTTCAGATGCAGGCACCCACCTTGCTTCCCATAAGCTCGAGCCTGCTAACGCTTGATGACGCTGGGCTAATCGAATCAGTGCAATGGGAAGGTGGGTAAAACAGAGAGGAGAAATCAGAAACCCGGCCCTGACGGGGCGCGGTGGCCGGGTGAATTGTAAAGAGTAGGGTGACAGAGAACGCGGGGTATCAGCCTAGTCTAATCAACTCGATGGGGGCGTACTGCTCCCGGGAGTTGGCCAGCAGCACGCACTTCTCATGCTCGGCCTGATAAGGGGTCAGGTTGTCGGTGTGAGCCTCTTTCAGAAAGTCGACGGCGCCGGTGGCGGCGATCATCACGCGTTGACCGGGTGTGAGCGCATTGCGGTTTCGGTCATAGATTTTCATGGCACTCTCCTTTTTTGTGGGGCCCGGCGGTATGCCTGGGCTGCGCGGATCAGCCTACGCCCCTGCCAAAGCGTGATGCATGTCACAGATCAAAAAAGAGCCAAAGAGGGACTTGGTGCGTCGGCAAGGGCGAGCGGGCCTGCCGCGCGGGGTCGTCCAATCCTGTCGCTGGGAAGGTAGGTGGATTCTGCTTTTTGCGGGGGTGGGCTCGAACAAACGGGGGGATACGCTATAGTGGATGCCGCTCGTATAACTGCCTTCAACCAACCGAGAGCGCATTATGAATCGTGATATCGTCGCCCAGTTTATCAAGATGCTGACCAACCTCGACCAGTGCCTGGCCAAGGCCGAGGCCCACGCCGCCGCCAAGAAATTCAATGTGGAGAACTTCTTCGGCGATCGGCTGATCGTCGACATGCTGCCATTCAGCAAGCAGGTGCTGATCTGCTGCGACAGCGCCCGCGCCGTGGTGGCCACCGCCAGCCTGAGCGAGCCGCCGGTGCTGGGGGATGACCCCAAGACCATGGCGGATCTGCGCGCCCACGTGGCCAAGACCCTCACCTATCTGCAGAGCAAGCTGGATGCCGATTTCAGTCAGTATGCGAGCGGCCACTACTACCCCTACTGGGCCGGTGGCAAGGGGATGGACGGCCACACCTGCGTGCATGAGTACGGCATTCCCAACTTCTACTTCCACCTCACCATGACCTATGCCCTGCTGCGCAAGGCCGGGGTCGAGCTCGGCAAGGGGGATTACCTGGGCGCCATCAACCTGCAATAAGCTCATCCCGTCATTCGGGCTTTGCCCAGCATAAAAAGAGCCTGCCACTGTGGCAGGCTCTGTCGTTTTCGGGGTCACCGTGGGCGGGTTACTGCGCCGGGATTTCGGGCTCCACCAGGGCGGCCAGCTGGGCCAGCGACTCCTGCCAGCCGAGGTAGCACATCTCCACCGGGATCACCTCGGGGATCCCCTCCTGCACGATGGCGAGCTCGGTACCGCACACCACCCCGGTCAGGATCACGGTCACGTGCATCACTCCCGGCAGGTTGGGATCGTCGAACCGGTCGGTGTAGCGGATGCGCTTGCCCGGTTCGAGCTCCAGGTATTCGCCGCCAAAGGCGTGGCTGTTGCCGTTGCCAAAATGGGTGAACGCCATCCGGAAGTGGCCGCCGACCTGCGCCTCCAGCTGCTCCACCCGGCAGGTGAAGCCATAGGGCGGCAGCCACTTGGCCAGCGCATCGGCCTCGATAAAGGCCCGGTAGATCCGCATCGGAGGTGCCTTGAGCACCCGGTGCAGCCGCACTGTTCCTGTCCTCATCTCTCTGTTCCTCGTTGCCTTGGGTCCATCAAGGATAGCCGGTTGCGTCCGTTTGCCGACGGCTGGCCGGCAGTGGCGCCCTAGAAGGGGCCGTTGCGCTCGCGCAGCTGGTCGGGCAGGCCGTCGTGATCCCCCAGCTCGCGCTCGGGCACTGCATCCCAGTGCCGCTCGCCGATGAAGCGGTTGCGCTCGGGGTGCATGGCGTAGTGGATGTGGTTGTCCGCCCGATCGGTGTCGCCCACGCAGAGCAGCCGCACCGGCTGATCGGTATTGTTGATGAAGGTGTGGGCCAGCCCGTCACCGGCCTTAAAGCCGACCGAGTCGCCGGGCTGCAGCCGATGCAGCACGCCATCGAGCCAGACGTCCGGGGTGCCTTCCAGCACGTGGACGAACTCGTCCTCGGTCTCCTCGGCGTGGGGCCAGCTGGTGTGCCGGCCCGGCGGCAGCAGCTCGTGGTGAATGCCGAGGCGGGCAAAGCCGTAGTGCCTGCCGAGGGCGCTGCCCAGGGAGAGCGGCTCCTCGCTGCCGGAGTAGCGGCCGGGCTCGGGCTCCTGCAGTTCGCGCCAGTGCTTGATGCTGGGGTGACGGTTCATGACGGCTCCTTGTCGAATGAAAGGGGAAGCAAGCGGCCCCGTGCGGGCGCACGGGGCCGGAAGTGAGCGTCTTGCACCCGGGAGATGGCGAGCCGGACTAGCGGCCCAGGTTGTCGGCCAGTTGCTTGGCGCGGCCGGCGGCCCACTGGTCGATCATCTTCTCCATCTCGCTGGCGGTGATGGGGCTGTCCTTGTGGGTGGTGTCCGGGCTCTCGCGCGCATCCATCACCCGCACCAGCAGCTTGCCGTTCTGGGAGTCGAGCAGTTGGGCCATGCTGCCCACCTTGAGCAGATAGGGCTCCTTGCCGATCACCTCGCGGGTGACATTGATGGCGATCTTGGCGGGCAGCAGATCCCGCAGCTTGGGGTCGGGCCGGGTCAGGTCGAAGTTGGTGATGGCGGCCTGCACCCGCATCACGCCGGGGCCGGGGGCGCTGGCAATCTTGACGCCGTGGTTCATCAGCTCGCGCTGGAAGGTGGCGTGGTAGTAGCGGCCGATTTCGTTCTGTTCGTTGGCGGTCAGCAGGTACCACTGGCCGTTCTCCTGGCGGATGAACTGCAAGGGATCGAGCAGCACCTGATGGTACTGGCGCAGATCCACGCCGGGCTCCTTGTAGATACGCTGGTTGGGGTTGCTTTCGCTCTGCTGGAAGGCGGTCAGCGGAATCGCCTGCAGGCTGTGGGAGACCTGGTTCTTCACCGCGCAGCCACCCAGCAGAATGGCCACCATGCCCGCGATTACGGCTCTTTTCATCTTTTGCTCCTGATTGCGGCGCTTGCCCGACCCTGGCATCCGGTGCGCAGGGCATTGCAAGAGAAATAACCGATTCAAAGAGCGCCCACAAGCGAAGAGTGCAGCGGCGTTCAGGCGGGATCCAGCCCGCAGGCGGCAGCCACCCGTTGGCCGGGACATGACGCTAATACGATGATTTTGCTTCGGATCGGCAATCATTTGATCAAGGTTGCGGATATTGGCGCCGTTCGCTCATATAATCGCCGCCATGAAACTGATTCGGAAGGATTCGATGACCAGCCTGATGGCGGCCCTGTGCGGGCTGCTGCTCTCCTGCCTGGCCTGGGCGGCACCCACCCCCTTCGTCACCACGCCCCCTGACAGCACCATCACGGCACCCTCCGCCAGCATGGAGCCGCTGCTCTCCTGGTTTACCGGCGAGTTTTCCAGTCGCGAGCAGGCCAGCTACGACAACCGCTTCACCAGCGCCGAGCTGCGGCTGGTGGAGATCTGGCCCGGCTACAAGGGTTTTCGCTGGGTCTATGCCGAGCAGTTCCTGACCGAGCGGGCGGTACGCCCGTTCCGCCAGCGCATCTATCGCTTCTCGCTGGTACCTGACGGCCGCATCCTGATGGCCGAGCTGACCATGCCGCGGGCCATCGACTTCGCCGGCGCCTGGCGCCAGCCCGAGCTGCTCGACTCCCTCACACCGCAACAACTCTCTTTGCGTCAGGGCTGCGAGATCTGGCTGACCCGCCAGCCGTCGGGGGAGTACGCCGGTCACAGCAAGGTGGGCAGCTGCTCCACCAATTTTGGCGGCGCCAGCACCCTGGTGCAGTACCTCTGGATCGGCCCCCACAGCGTGAGACTGCTGGATCGGGCCTATGACACCGAGGCCCATCAGCGCTGGGGCAGCCCGGGGGAGGGTTATGTCTATCTGCGCCGGGTGAAACAGCGCGGCGAGTAAGGCTGTGTCCTACAGCTGGTGGCGCTGCTCGCTCAGGTAGTCGATGAGCAGCCGCAGGCGCAGTGGCAGGGGTTCCCTGGCCGGGTAGAGCAGGTTGACCGGGCGCGGGGCGGGCAGGGCATCCGCCAGGATCTCCTGCAGGGTGCCGCGTTCTAGCTCCTCGCGCAGCAGGGCGCGCGGCTGCAGCAGGATGCCGGCGTGGTTGAGGGCGGCCACCTTGAGGGCGCTGCCGTGGTTGCTGATGAAGGGGCTATCCCACAGGTGCAGCTGTTCGAGTGGAAAGGCCTCGGCCAGGTTCGACTGGCCGAGCCAGGGGCTGAATCCCAGGCAGTGGTGGCGGGCCAGATCCGCCAGCGTGAGGGGAGTACCGTGGCGTTGCAGGTAGTGCGGGGACGCGCAGATTACCGAATCGGAACTGGCCAGTGGCCGGGCGATGTAGCCGGCGTCCTTGGGCTGACCGACCCGGAAAATCAGATCGAAGCCATCACCGATGACGTCCACCAGTCGATCCGACAGATCCAGCTCGATGCGGATCTGCGGGTAACGCTCCATGAAGCGGCACAGCAGCGGCGTCAGCCGGTAGCTGCCGAAGGTGACGGGGGCATTGATGCGGATCCTGCCCGCTGCCTGGCCGGTATTGGCCAGGGTGTTCTGCTCCAGCTCCCGGTAGTGCTGCAACAGGTTCTGGCAGCCAGCGAGGTACTACTGACCCGCCTCGGTCAGGCTCTGGCGACGGGTGTTGCGATTGAGCAGGCGGGAGCCGACCCTGGCCTCCAGCCACTTGATGTACTTGCCGATCATGGCCGGCGTCATCGCGAAACGCTCCGCCACGGCGGCGAAACTGCCCGCGCGGGCAACCTCGACGAAGATCTCGATGGCCGTCAAGCGATCCACTCTAAACTCCTGGTTTATAAAGCCGAGCGCCACTATGTCTGGCTGGCGTCGCGGCTGTCAATATACTGGGCGGCAGCCAATCCACGCTGGAATCTTGTACGATGACACTCGACTATTACACCCTCTATCTGCTGCTCGCCATCGGCACTGTGCTGAGCCCGGGGCCCGCCGTGATCTACACCATAGGCAACACCCTGACCCGGGGCACCCGCCACGCCATCGCCGGCTTTTGCGGGGTGGCGGTGGGCATCCTGCTGGTGGCGAGCCTGGCCTCGCTGGCGGTGCTCTGGTTCACCCGCTGGCTGGCCGCGGGCCAGCAGATCCTCACCCTGGGCGGCGCACTCTATCTGCTCTATCTGGGGCTCAACTCCTGGCGCCAGCGGGCGGTGAGCCCGGTGCCGGGGGCCGGGCCGGATCGGGATTGCCGCCGCAGCTTCATCAAGGGGGCGCTCATCAGCCTGCTCAACCCCAAGGCGATCATCTTCTTTACCAGCCTGTTTCCCCAGTTCATCGACTTTCGTCACGGGGCCCTGGGCCAGTGCATGCTGCTGGCGGTCACCTTCAGCGCCGTGGTGCTGGTGGTGCATGGCGGCTACTGCCTGGTGTTCCACTGGGTGGGGGCGCAAGGCTATGGCGAACGCTTCGCCAGGGGAATCAACCGGCTGTCGGCGGTGATGTTCACCGGCTTCGCCCTGTTGCTGCTGTTCAAGGGGTTGAGGTAGGGGAAGAAACGGCAGCGAGCATCCCGAATGGGGTGAGGAGGAAAAATAAGATTCCATTGGTGCTCTTTGTGCAGCATGCTCCCCGGTTCAGGGAGTGGGGCACGGATAATCAGGACCCCAACTGACATGGTCGAGGCGATGCCCATGGCATGGCCTTTCAACAAGGTTGGCAACATGTCCTATTACGAACACGAGGTGGTCGGTCATCCCGACGTGGAATTGGGGTTGTGTGGCGAGCGTCAGGTACGCTACCGGATCCATGGTGCCGAACAGGCCGGCAGCGGCCTGGTGGTTTATATCCCGGGATTTGGCGGTGATCTGGGTGCCTACAGCCAGGTCTTTTGCGAGAAGGTGGCCGCGCAGCACGGCATGGCTGCACTTTGTGTCGACTATTTCTGCATGCGTTCGCGCCCGGCGGTGGGGGCCGCCATCTCCTTGCTGCCAGAGGAGCGTGAGCGTGCACTCGCCCTGTTGGGCTTGCCGGCCAAAACACCCGATACCGCGCTGCTGCGTGCGCTGGATGGGGTGCAGCCAGCTGCACCGTTGCGCTTTCAGGGGGTGTTGGTACCCCCCGATGGGGCCTACCAGAACTTCGGGGTGATGGCTGCCCTCGATATCCTCAATGCCATCGAAGATGCGATGCTCCGTTACGGCGGCAATCGCGACAACCTGATACTGGTTGGCTCCTCCTACGGCGGCTACCTGGCGCAGCTGGTCAACAAGTTTCGCCCCGGCTATGCCCGCGCCCTGTTTGACAACTCCTCCTGGGCCGAGCCCAATCTGGCCTATGTGGTGGGACAGGACATCGGCGCGGTGGAGTATCAGTGCAGCCTGCAAGGTGGAGTGGAGCTGGCGCTGTGTGTGGACTCCCCCTGGCGGATGGTGGTCGGGCACCCGCACGAATTCGATGTGGATGCCTTCATCATCCGGGCGTTCAGTGCCTCCCAGCTCGATCAGATGGCCGCGCAGGGGGGGACGCAGACCTTCTGTTTGATGGTGCACGCCATCCATGACGCCATCGCCCCTGCCGATGCCAAACTGGCCATGGCACGCGCCATGCTGGCACGGGGCTTCAATGCCGAGCTGATCTTGTTCGACGAGTCGAGTGTCGATGGTGAGTTCATTCGCAACATGGAGCACGGCATGGGGCTTTCCATGCTGCAGTTCTTCGCGCAGGGGCTGGCGCTGCTGGCCGAACGCTCGCCTGCCTTTACGGCCACTCGCGCCGCCGAGGTGACTCTGCATGCCGGTCACTCGGTCTATCAGCTGAACTTTGCCAACCCTGAGGTGCGGCTGCAACGCCAGCGTATCGAGGCCTGACGGCCTCCGCCGAGAGCCTGGCGCAGGGTGCTTGCCAATAAACAACGGGGGCTTGGCCCCCGTTGTTGTTATCGATGGCTCGCGGTTCAGAGCTTGAACAGCGGGCGCAGGCGGATGCCGATCAGGCTGCCGGCGAGGGCCATCAGCATCCAGACCCAGCCGTGCAGGCTGCCGGAGGCGGTGCCGTCGAAGAAACCGCCGAGGTTGCAGGCGCTGTACATGGCGCCCATCCCCATCAGCAGGCCGCCGAGGATGGAGGCCAGGCTGTTGCCGAGCCGCATCGGGGCGAAGGTGCCGCCACCGCTAATGCAGCGCGCCAGCATGGCCCCCAGGATCCCCAGCCAGAACATGCCGACCATGGGGTTGATGAACAGCGGTTGGGCCAGCTTGGGGTTCCCCTCGAACAGGCCGAACAGGGAGGCACCGCGCAGCGCCATGTCATAGACGGCGCCGGTGATGGTCCAGGCCGAGCCGTGCAGAGCGACGACGCTGGAGTTGAGCAGAGCTATGATGATGCCGCCGGTCAGCACGGTGAAGCGGCCATCGCGCCAGAACAGGTTGCCGCCGCTGAAGAGGGGCTTGAGCTCGCCAGTGCGTTTGAGCTCGCTCTTGCGAAACAGCAGGAACAGCGCGGCGACCAGCGCCAGGTTGAGCAGCATGCCGCTCCAGATATTGCCGGTCAGGTCTTTTGCCAGTACCACATGGCTGGAGAAGGTGGCCTCCAGTTCGGGGCGGAGCTGGTTGCTGATCAGGGTGCCTATGCCGTAGCAGAGCAGCACCAGCCAGAAGCGGGGTTGCCCCTCGCCGCAGCAGTAAAGGGTGCCGGTGGCGCAGACACCCGCCAGCTGCATGCCGATGCCGAACAGGAAGGCGCCGACGATGAAGGGAATGCCGATGGCCATCACGTTGCCCACCATGGCATCGCCAAACAGGGCGTGGCTAAAGGAGAGGAAGCAGGTGAACAGCAGAATTTCGATGGCGATGGTGAGCAGGTGAACCCGCACGTAGTAGCTGTTGCGCTTGGTCAGCATCTCGCGCCAACCGAACACGATGCCGAAGCGGCTGAAGGAGAGGGTGAAGCCGAAGCCGAATCCGATCAGGGCCATCAGAGCCCATTTCATACCAAAGGTGTTGCCGAGCCAGAGTAACGCTCCCCCCGCGATTGCCACGATGGGGAGCGACCATTTTCGATTCATGCCTGTTGATCCTTATAGCTGGATGAAGAATTGGGAGTGCGGATCCTATTCCCTCATTGAGTCCAAGGCTATCGATTTAACCCAGCTGGGTGCGAATGGGGGCAGGACGGGCCCTGCCCCGGGGATCAATGGCGGGGTGGTGGCGCGAGGTGAAAGTGCTGGGTCTGGCGGGTCAGTGCCTGGGAGTTAGTCGCCACCGTATCGGCTTCGCTCGCCGCATGGCGGGCGCTGTCGTTGACCTTGGCCGCAAGGCGGGACATCTCGCCGACGTTGCTGTTGATGGCGTGGATCAGGCTCTTCTCCTGCTCCAGCAGGGCTCCGACCTGATCGATCCGTTGGCAGATCTCGCCGCAGCCCTCTTCAATGCGGGTGATGCTCTGCTTGGCGTCGGCCACGTGCTCCACCGTTTTGCCCACCCTGGCCAGCTCGGTGTCCATCTCGTTGACGGCCCGCTGGCTGGTATCCTGGATCCGGCCGATGATGCTGGTGATCTCCGTCGTGGCCTCGCCGGTGCGGCTGGCAAGGGAGCGCACCTCGTCGGCCACGACCGCAAAGCCGCGCCCCTGTTCACCGGCCCGGGCGGCTTCGATGGCGGCGTTGAGCGCCAGCAGGTTGGTCTGCTCGGCGATGCCATGAATGGCCCCCGCCAGACCGGAGATCTGCTGGGACAAGCCGGCCAGGTCGCCGATGGTGCCGGAGACCCGCCTCACTCCGTCAGCCTGGGCGCGGATCACCTGCTCCACCTCCTGAATGACCAGCCGGGTGGCATTGGCGTGGGCCTCGGAGCCCGATGTCATGCCGGTGACCTGTTGCAGCTGGGCATCGCTTTGCTGGATCAGGGCCTGCAGCTGCTCGATCACCTCTTCCACCTGACGGGCTGCGTCCACCTGGGCCAGGCTGTCGTCCACATGTTGGCGAGAGAGGCTGCTCAAGCCGGTGGCCTGCTGATGCAGCGTTCCCGCACTCTGCTGCAGGGCGGCGACCAGGGTGGAGAGTTGATCCCGCATCCGACCGATACGCTGGATCAGATCGCCGATGGCATCGTCGCCGGGAGGCGGCATGGGGCTGTCGAGGGCCCCCTCCGCAATGGCTGCGGTCGCCCTGCCGGCGGCCAGCAACCGTTGCTGAGTCGGTCGGCCCAGCCAGAAGACCAGGGCGCAGCCGGTCAGCGCGGCGACGAGCAGAAGCCAGTAGCACATCCGGGCGGTGAGGCTGAGCTGCGCCAGCTGCTCGGCGGCATACTGGCTGCCACGGCTGACGGTGGTATCGACTCCAAGCCGGTGGGCCAGGTACAGGGTGCGCAGCTGGGCGGCGATGGCCGCTGCCTGCTCGAGCCGGCCGGCCTGCACGGCCGGAATGAACTGACTGTCGAGCAGTTGCCAGAAACGTTCGGCCTGGGTGCGCTGTTCCCCCAGCAGGCTCTGCTTGAGCTGGTCGTCGAGAGTGCTCTCCTGCCAAAAGCGATTACGGTCGTTGAACTCCTGCTCCAGGCGGGCGAGTGATTGCAGCAACCCCTCCCGCTCGCTCGCCGCGGCATGCAGCAGGGTATAGACCTGCAGTTGCGCCTCGATGAGGTAGAGCGGGGGCGGCAGTATGTCCGCGACGACATCCTTGCCTTCGCCCATCTTGTCCGCTGCGCTCTTCACCGAGTAGAGGCCAAAGAAGCTGATGGATATCAGGATGATGAAGATCAATATGCCCAGCGCCTGACTGAACAGCAGCGAACGATCATGGATTGCCTTGAACATGTAACCCCCATATGAATCCGGCACATGGATAGCATAGTCCCATCCCGTATAAAGACCTGCCGCGCGGGCCATATCGCGGCGGGCGTTGCTGTCAGTGAGGGCTGACGGAGCGATCGACATCACGGCCGGTCGGTTGAGCCATTCTCAAATAGGCGTTGAGAAGCGTTTGCGAAAAAATAGGAGAATGGCAATTCATGGCTGGTGATTTATTAAAATATGAATTTATATTTTGCGCCGCCAAATATTTCTGGGTAGAATCTTGGCGTGTTATCAACAGATGGAAGGATATTATGGAAAGCGACAGTTGTAGCCGATTGCACAGCGCGATGTGGGCTAATCAGAACTGAGGTTGATATTCCTTCTTCTCCCTCACTCTGATCGCTCAGAGTGTGGCATCTAGCGAGTCATCCCGACTCTTGCAACCCAGTCCCGCCGGGATCTGCGTTGCTCCCCGGATTGTTCCACTCCCTCTGCGAGCCATGCCGCCTCGCGCCCCAGCAATTGCACGCCTTGCCACGTACGCCCTTTGTCATGGGCCCGGGGCTGCCCGTTGCGCCCGTTCACCGGATCTTTGGCGAGCAGGGACAAACAGGCCGGCGTGAAATAACAGGATGGACAGCTCGTATTGAAAACAATGTGGTTTTCGATAGGCTGCGTTGCGAATTTAAATAATGAAGGTCTCTTCCTTATATATTTGGAAATATGCGCTGGCTATTTCTCAATATATTCATGGGGTGCGGTTGATTTCTCATATGACCGAACCATGAACCCTCCTCATTATTATTCGGCCATCATGCCGTTATTGTTGCCTGTGGTTATCCTGATCTCCTTTATCGGTCCTGGTCGCCCCGTTGCGGCCCTTGCCTCCTGCCGATAACGCCGCCGCGCGGATCTGCCCGCCGGCGATGACCTGCCGTGCCCTCGATATGCCGGGGCCGGCTTGCTGCCGCTCAACTCGGAGGAACCGTCATGACCGAAGAGCCCAAACCTAGACCCTCGGGGTCCACGCCTACCCACTCCTGATCCCCTGCGGGGAACGGGATACGGTGTCCTGACCCCTGATCCGACCCGAGCATGCCGATGTGGTCGCGCAGACAGCTGTCTGCGGGCCGCCCTGTGTGTGGCGACTGCCTGTTCGCTGCCGGGTCCATTGCCTTTTCACATCTGTACTGACGCCAGGCCCGGCCCGCGACAGGGCCCGCTTGCGCGTAGAAATCAGGATAACGAGTCATGAAACAACAACATACCGCCAGCCGGCACAAGCAGCAGGGGTTCGTTGCCCCGGCCAGTGCCAGGGAGAAACTCTCCTCCCGGGTGCTCGATGAGGCCGACAAGTCCCTCGAGTACACCCTCACCGCCGTGCGCGGCAACATCGACGGCCTCACCGCGACCGAGGCCGCCAACCGCCTGATCCAGTTTGGTCCCAACGAGGTGACCCACGACAAGCCGCCCCATGCGCTGATCCAGCTGCTGCAGGCGTTCAAGAACCCCTTCGTGATGGTGCTGATCGTGCTCGGGCTGGTCAGCTACGTGATGGACGTGCTGATGGCCGAGCCGGGCGACGAGGACTGGGTCAAGGTGACCATCCTCGGCGTCATGGTGGGCCTGAGCGGTCTGCTGCGCTTCTGGCAGGAGTACCGCTCTGCCAAGGCGGCCGAAGCGCTCAAGTCGCTGGTGCGCAACACCGCTACCGTGCAGCGCCGCCCCTCGCCCGGGGTCGCCCCCCAGCGCAAGGAGGTGGCCATGACCGAGCTGGTGGCCGGTGACATAGTGCACCTGCAGGCGGGGGACATGATCCCGGCCGACATCAAGCTGATCGAATCCCGCGATCTCTTCATCAGCCAGGCGGTGCTGACCGGCGAAGCGCTGCCGGTGGAGAAGTACGACACCCTGGGCGCCGTGGCCGGCAAGTCGGCGGACGGCACCGGCACCGGCGCAGGGGAGGCTGGGTTGCTCGATCTGCCCAACATCTGCTTCATGGGGACCAACGTGGTGAGCGGTACCGCCCGCGCCGTGGTGGTGGCCACCGGCAGCGACACCTATTTCGGTTCGCTGGCCCGCAACGTGGTGAGCCACAAGCGCATCGAGACCAGCTTCGATCGCGGTGTGAACAGCGTCACCAAGCTGCTTATCCGCTTCATGCTGGTGATGGTGCCCATCGTCTTCATGCTGAGCGGGGTCAGCAGCGGTGACTGGATGTCGGCGCTCACCTTCGCACTGGCGGTGGCGGTGGGGCTCACCCCCGAGATGCTGCCGATGATCGTCTCCGCCAACCTGGCGCGCGGCGCGGTGGCCATGGCCAAGCGCAAGGTGGTGGTGAAGCGGCTCAACTCGGTGCAGAACTTCGGCGCCATGGACGTGCTCTGCACCGACAAGACCGGCACCCTGACCCAGGACAAGATCATCCTCGAGCACCACTACGACGTGCGTGGCAAGCGGGACGACCGGATCCTGCAGCTGGCCTGGCTCAACAGCTTTCACCAGAGCGGCATGAAGAACCTGATGGACATCGCGGTGGTCGAGCACGCCGATGCGCTGGGGGAGAGCTGCAAGCCGGCCAACTACCGCAAGGTGGACGAGCTGCCGTTCGACTTCGTGCGCCGGCGCCTGTCGGTGATCGTGCAGGATGATCTGGGCCAGCAGCTGATGGTCTCCAAGGGGGCGGTGGAAGAGATGCTGGCCGTCTCCAGCCAGATCGCCGATGGCCAGGAGGTTAGGGAGCTGACCGACGCGGATCGCCGCGCCCTGCTGCGCCAGAGCGAGGAGTTCAACGCCGACGGTTATCGGGTGCTGATCGTGGCGACCCGCGAGATCCCGGCTACCGAGTGCAAGCAGAGCTATCGCACCAGCGACGAGGTCAAGCTGGTGGTGCGCGGCTTCCTCACCTTCTTCGATCCGCCCAAGGATTCGGCCGCGCCGGCCATTCGCGCCCTCAATGAGTACGGCGTAGCGGTCAAGGTGCTGACCGGCGACAACCCCATCATCACCAGCAAGGTGTGTCGCGATGTGGGGCTGGAGCCCGGCGTGCCGCTGCTTGGCAAGGATATCGAGGTGATGGACGACGTGGCGCTGTGCACCGTGGTCAAACACACCACCATCTTTGCCAAGCTCACCCCGCTGCAGAAGTCGCGGGTGGTGAAGGCGCTGCAGGCCAACGGCAACACAGTGGGTTTCCTCGGTGACGGCATCAACGATGCGCCGGCGCTGCGGGATGCGGACGTGGGTATCTCGGTGGACAGCGGTGCCGACATCGCCAAGGAGACCGCCGACATCATCCTGCTGGAGAAGAGCCTGATGGTACTGGAAGAAGGGGTGATCAAGGGGCGCGAGACCTTTGGCAACATCTTGAAGTACCTCAACATGACCGCCAGCTCCAACTTCGGCAACGTCTTCTCGGTGCTGGTGGCTTCCGCCTGGCTGCCCTGGGCGCCCATGCTGGCGATGCAGATGCTGATCCAGAACCTGGTGTATGACGTCTCCCAGATGCTGCTGCCGTGGGACAAGATGGACCCCGAGTTCCTCAAGCGGCCGCGCAAGTGGGAGGCGAGCAACATCAAGCGCTTCATGCTGTGGCTCGGCCCGACTTCGTCGGTGTTCGATATCAGCACCTACTGCCTGATGTGGTTCGTGTTCGGTGCCGGTGCCCTCTATGCCACCGCCAACGGCAGCATGGATCCGCTGGTCAACGGTCAGGCCATCATGAACTCAGGCTGGTTCATCGAGGGGCTGGTGTCGCAGACCCTGGTGGTGCACATGTTGCGTACCCGCAAGATCCCCTTCCTGCAGAGTACCGCCACTCTGCCGGTGCTGCTCTCCACCTCGATCGCCATCGCCATCGGCTGCTACCTGCCGTTCTCGCCGCTGGCCGAGCACTTCGGCTTCATCACTCTGGATGGGCCCAAGTACTTCATGTGGCTGGTGATCACCATGCTGGCCTACATGGGGCTGACCCAGACCGTCAAGAGCATCTACATCAAGCGCCACGGCCAGTGGTTCTGATGAAGGGCCAGTGAGAGGGCCGGTTACCCGGCCAGAAATAATGAACGTAAAGAGGGATGGCCTGGGCCATCCCTCTTTTTTATGGCTGGCACACGGGTGTCAGTGCAGGACCAGGGCATAGGCCTCGCCGGCCATGCCGGTCAGGATGGAGAGGCTGACCGCGCCAAACAGCAAGCCGGTGACCAGATTGAGCGGACGCTGCACGCGGCCAAGCAGGCGCTGGGCCCGCACGGTGGAGAGGCTCCAGGCCAGCACGCCGAACCAGATCAGAGAGAGCAGGAACAGTTCCAGCACCAGCAGGCCGCGAGTCAGGCCGTCTACCTGCGGTGTCACCATGGCGGCCAGCAGCCCCATGAAGAACAGCAGCGCCTTGGGGTTGAGCAGGTTGGTGGCAATGCCGCGCTGCACCCCCTTGCGCCAACCCTGTGCCTCGCCGCCGGCGTGCAGGGCGAGCTCGGCCGAGCTGTGCCAGGCCGCCTTGAGCGCTCCCCAGCCGAGCCAGCCCAGATAGAGGGCGCCGACCACCTTCACCGTGATGAACAGCCAGGGGTGTTCGGCAATCAGCAGGCTGATGCCGGTGAGGCTGAGGGTGGCGTGCACCAGGATGGCGAGCGCAATGCCGAGCGCCGCCCCGAGGGCGGTGGGCCTGTGCAAGCTGGTGCGCAGGATCAGCGCGAAGTCCGGGCCCGGGCTCGCCAGGGCGATGAGATGGATGAGACCTATGGTCAGAAACAGGCTGGTGAACATGGAAACCTCTGGGACAGTATCGAGTTCACAGCATGGCGGATTGCGGGGTCGCCGGATTGTAAAAGATTGCAGTGCGGAGTTAGTCGGCGTGCCCACTGGCGGCCAGCATCTGCTGGCGAAAATCGGCGGGGGTGAGGCCGAACGCCTGGCGAAAGCCGTGGTGGAAGTGGCTCTGATCGAAGAAGCCGACCGCCAGCGCCACCTCGCTCACCGGCAGGCCGCTGCCGAGCAGGCGCTTGCTCTGTTCGAGCCGTAGTCGCTTGAGCCAGGCGTAGGGGGTCATGCCGGTCTTCTTCTTGAACTGGCGCAGGAAGGCGAAGCGATCCAGTCCGAACAGGGCGGCCAGATCCTCCAGACTGTGGCGTTCATCCAGCCGGGCCAGCAGATGGTCGCGCAGATACCTGAGCTGGGGGTCGGCCAGGGCGTGGCGCTCCGGTGCCAGGTGCAGCAGCTCGCCGAGCAGGGCCAGCAGCTCGCTCTCCGCCAGCAGGCCGTCGGGGCTGGGGTTGTCCAGGTACATGTGCAGCCGGGCAAATCCCTGATAGAGGTCGGGGCGGCGCTGCAGCCCCTGGTCGAAGAAGGGTTCCGGGCTGTCCGGCAGCCAGCGAGCCAGCTGCTCGGGGGCGATGGCGAACACCCGCACCTCGTACCCTTCCGGCAGCAGGCTGAGGCCGTCGTGCATCTCGTCCGGGTTGACAGTGGAGAGCTCGCCGCGCACCAGGTGGTGGCTGCTGCCCTTGTGGATGAATTTCTGGCCGCCCTGCTGCACCAGACCTATGTGGTAGTCCAGGTGCACATGGCGGCCATAGCTGAATTCCCTGTGGTGGGAGTGGGAGAGTTCGACCCCCGGCAGCAGCCGGGATTGCCAGTAGTGGATGCGGGATTGGGGTGCGCTCATCGACTATTGATAACCTGAAACCCGAACGTGGGCTTGTAGATTATTGCAGCGTGGCGCCCCCTTGCCGTCAAGCCTGCTCCGCTGCCTGCCGGCGCTTGCCGCTGCGCAGCCCGTCCAGACTGAACAGCACCAGCGCGCTCCAGATGAAGGCGAAGGTGATCATCTTGTCCAGCGCCAGCGCCTCGCCATAGAGGGTAACCGCCAGGATGAACATCAGGCTCGGCCCTATGTACTGGAAGAAGCCCAGGGTGGAGAGCTTGAGCCGGGTGGCGGCGGCGGTGAAGCAGAGCAGGGGAGCCGTGGTGACGGCACCGGCGGCGATCAGCAGCAGGTTGAGGTGCCAGTCATTCTGGGTGAGATGGCTGGTGGGGCTGTCGGCAAATCCCCACAGATAGATGGCGGCCGGCGGCAGCATGATCAGGGTCTCGATCAAGAGGCCGGTCAGCGCATCGAGGGCCAGCTTCTTGCGGATCAGGCCGTAGATGGCGAAGCTCGAGGCCAGCACCAGCGCGATCCAGGGCAGGGAACCGAAGGCGATGATCTGGATCGCGACACCGATCGCCGCCAGCCCGACCGCCCACCACTGCAACCGGCGCAGCTTCTCGCTCAGGAACAGCATGCCGAGCAGCACGTTGAACAGCGGGTTGATGTAGTAGCCGAGGCTGGCATCCAGCATGTGGCCGTTGTTGATGGCCCAGATGAACAGCAGCCAGTTGCCACCGACCGTGATGGAGGTGAAGGCCAGGGTGAGCAGCACTTTCGGCTGGCGCAGCACCGCCTGTACCTTGTGCCACTGGCGGCCGAGCAGGGTCAGCACCATCAGCAGGGCGCACGACCAGATCATCCGGTGGGTCAGGATTTCGGCGGCCGGCACGGCGGCAATGGTCTTGAAATAGATGGGGGCCAACCCCCAAAGGGTATAGGCGCACAAGGCGTAGATGACGCCCTGGCGCTGAACGTGTTGCTGCATGCGGATAACCTTCACTGGAGAGTTGGATGCGGGAAAACATCGCAAAAAATCAGTGTAGCGATCCTTTTGCGGGGAAAGAAGTTAATAAATGATGATCAGCGGATTTTAACGGCGTAGTGCCCGGCTCAGCGGCCACCGCCACGGCGGATCTTGTCCACATCCAGCAACAGCCACAGCATAAGCGCGATGGCGGAGATCCACGGACCCCAAGTCACGTAGGCCTCGCCGTGTCCCAGCATGTAGAACAGCAGCGGCAGTCCTATCACCAGAAACAGTACACTTCCCAGAAAAAATAACATTTTTATCTTTATATTTAAGGGCTTGTCTATTTGATGATTATATCGATTGAGGCTGGCGATGAAAGGGCAAAAATGAAAAAGGGGGATTTCTCCCCCCAATTCGCAGATAAGCGTCATTTCTGATGCTATTCGAGCTGGATCCAGGTGCTTTTCAGCTCGGTGTACTTCTCCAGCGCATGCAGTGACTTGTCGCGACCGTTGCCGGACTGCTTGAAGCCGCCGAACGGCATGGTCATGTCGCCGCCATCCCAGTTGTTGACGAACACGGTGCCAGCACGCAGGGCGCGGGAGCCTTTCACCGCCTTGTTGAGATCCGCCGTCCAGATCGCGGCGGCCAGACCGTAGTCGGTGTCGTTGCCCAGCGCAATGGCCTCTTCCAGCGTGTCGAAGCCGGTCACTGCCAGCACCGGGCCGAAGATCTCCTCGCGGAAGATGCGCATCTCGGGGGTCACCTCGTCGAAGATGGTGGGCTCGATGTAGAAGCCGCCGCTCTCGGTATTGGTGCGCTTGCCCCCCAGCAGCAGCTTGGCGCCTTCCTGCTGGCCGATGGCGATGTAGTTGAGCACCTGCTCCATCTGGATGTGATCCACCATGGCGCCGATGCGGGTGGCAGGGTCGAGCGGGTTGGCCGAGATCCATTCGCGGGCATGGGCCAGCAGCCGGTCCATGAACTGCGGCTTGATGCTGTTTTGCACCAGCAGGCGGGAGGCGGCGGTACACACCTCGCCCTGGTTGTAGAAGATGGCGCCGGCCGCACTTTTGGCGGCAGCGTCCAGATCCGGCGCATCCGCCAGTATGATGTTGGGGCTCTTGCCGCCGCACTCCATAAAGGCGCGTTTGAGGTTCGACTTGCCGGAGCACTGCACCAGATGCTTGCCGATCTTGGTGGAGCCGGTGAAGGTGATGCAGTCCACATCCATGTGCATGGCCAGCGCCTCACCGACCGTGTGGCCGAAGCCGGGCAGCACGTTGAACACGCCGTCGGGGATGCCGGCCTCCTTGGCCAGACCGGCGATGCGCAGGGCGGTGAGCGGGGATTTCTCGGAGGGTTTGAGGATTACCGAGTTGCCGGTGGCCAGTGCCGGCCCCAGCTTCCAGCAGGCCATCACCAGCGGGAAGTTCCACGGCACGATGGCGGCGACCACCCCGAGCGGCTCGCGGGTCACCAGCGCTAGGGCGGACTCCTCGACCGGGGCGACCTGATCGTAAATCTTGTCGATGGCTTCGGCGTTCCAGGCGATGCAGTTGGCAGCGGCGGGGGCATCATAGCCCATGGCGTCGCCGATGGGTTTGCCCATGTCGAGCGACTCCAGCAGCGCCAGCTCCACCTTGTTGAGCCGCATCAGCTCGGCGAAGCGCTGCAGGATCTGCTTGCGCTGCTTGGGTGGCAGACCGCTCCAGCGTTTGTCGTCGAAGGCGGCGCGGGCAGCCTGCACTGCCAGTTCGGCATCGGCGGCGTCGCAGGCGGCGACCTTGGTCAGCAGCTTGCCGTTGGCCGGGTTGATGCAGTCTAAGGTGGCGCCGTTGATGGCGTCCCGGTAGCTGCCGTCGATGAAGGCTTGCGAGGGCAGGGTCAGGTGGGAGGCCTTGTGTTGCCACTGGGCCAGGGTCAGGTCACTCATGTTCACTCCTTGAACCGGCAAAAAGTCAGTTTCCGCGTATCAATATGCTAAACATCCTGCCGCTTGTAAATCCATCTTGTAACAATTCGTTAAACACTTTGCTGATTTGGCCTCATCCGGAATCCGTCCCGGCGAGGGTATCCGGCGGGGCAAACCGCTCCGCAAGCGCGGGCCGTCGGCGCCTGCCGAAGCAGAGGCCGGCGCGAAGGGGTTGGTCGCTGTGCCGGGTCCGCCAAGGGGCGGGATCTCCCCTCTCATGGCTTAGAAGCTGGCGGGGGTGTTGGCCGAGATCAGCACGCATTCGTGCTCATCCACATTGCGGAAACGGTGCGGGGTGCGGCTGTCGAAGTAGTAGCCGTCCCCTGGCGTCAGCAGGTAGACCTGCTCGCCGACGGTGACCTCCACCTGACCCTGGATGACGATGCCGCACTCTTCGCCTTCGTGGCTCAGCATGTCGTCACCCGTGTCGGCGCCCGGTGGCAGTATCTCCTGCATCATGCCGATGGCACGGTTGGCGCGGCTGTGGCCCACCAGGCGGTAGCTGATGGGGTGGGTGCCGAGATCCGGCATGTCGGCAGCGCGGAAGATCACCTCGGAGTCCATCTCCGTCTCATCGGTGAAGAAGGTGGCCAGCGACATGGGAATGCCTTCCAGCACCTTGCGCAAAGAAGCGACCGAGGGGCTCACCTGATTTTTCTCGATCTGGGAGATAAAGCCGTTGGTCACACCGGAGCGTTTCGCCAGCTCGCGCTGGGAGAGGGCCGCCTTGGTGCGAACCGCCTTGAGGCGGTGACCGATATCCATCGATAGACACTCCTTGACTGTTTACTATTATTAAATTTGTGTTAAATATCTTATACCACCCCGCTCAGAGCAGCTAGCCGGGTGATACCATATGGGGCAAGTTTGAGCCCTTTTTTAAGATTTCAGGTGTTTAATTTAATAGGCATTGGCCGATAGTTACTAAACACCTTAAGGATGAGGTGACCATGAAACCGATCAGCGACATCAATACCCCCTCCGACATGTCCGCTTTCTGGATGCCGTTCACCGCCAACCAGCAGTTCAAGGCGGCGCCGCGCATCCTGAAGTCGGCAGAGGGGATGTATTATCACTCAGAGGATGGCCGCAAGATACTGGATGGCACTGCCGGGCTCTGGTGTTGCAACGCGGGTCATGGTCGGCGCGAGATTGCCGAGGCAGTTTCCCAGCAGATTTCTCACCTCGATTTTGCCCCCACATTCCAGATGGGGCACCCCCTGCCGTTCGAGCTGGCCAACCGGCTGGTGGAGATCGCCCCCAAGGGGCTTGGCCACGTCTTCTATACCAACTCCGGTTCGGAGTCGGTGGATACCGCGCTCAAGATCGCGCTGGCCTGGCAGCGGGCGCGCGGCCAGGGCACCCGTACCCGGCTGATCGGCCGTGAGCGCGGTTACCACGGGGTCGGCTTCGGCGGTATCTCGGTGGGTGGGATTCCCGGCAACCGCAAGTGGTTTGGCTCCCTGCTGGGCGGGGTGGATCACCTGCCCCACACCCTCAACATCGCCAAGAATGCCTTCACCAAGGGGCTGCCCGAGGAGGATGTGGCACTGGCCGACGAGCTGGAGAAGATCGTCTTCCTGCACGATGCCAGCAACATAGCGGCAGTGATTGTCGAGCCCATCGCCGGCAGTACCGGCGTGCTGATGCCCCCCAAAGGCTACCTCAAGCGGCTGCGGGAGATCTGTACCAAACATGGCATCCTGCTGATCTTCGACGAGGTGATCACCGGTTTCGGTCGCCTCGGTGCTCCCTTCGCCGCCCAGGAGTTCGACGTCATTCCCGACATGATCACCTGTGCCAAGGGGCTGACCAACGGCGCCATCCCCATGGGGGCCGTGCTGGTGAGCAACGCCATCTATGACGACATGATGGCGGCCGGCAAGGGAGCCATCGAGCTGTTCCACGGCTACACCTACTCCGGCCATCCGGTGGCCGCCGCTGCGGGCCTGGCGACCCTCGAAATCTATCGCAACGAGAACCTGCTGAGCCGCGCCGCCGATCTGGCGGGCTACTGGGAGGAGGCGGCCCATTCGCTCAAGGGCTGCAAGCACGTGAAGGATGTGCGCAACTACGGGCTGGTGGCGGGCATCGAGCTCGAATCCATGCCGGATGCGCCGGGCAAGCGCGCCTATGAGGTGTTCGTGCGCTGCTTCGAGAAGGGGGCGCTTATCCGGGTCACCGGCGACATCATCGCCCTGTCGCCGCCCCTCATCATCGAGCGCAGCCAGATCGACGATCTCTTCACCCTGCTGCAGGACGCCCTGCAGGCCCAGGACTGACTTTTAACCGGTTGATGGCGCCCGTCGCGGCGCCACTTGCCCGTGCCTGCTCCCCGGGGCGGCGCGGGCAGGCACGCATAACCCATCACGGAGGATTTATGACATACAGGGTCAGCAACTTCATCGACGGCGAGACGACCGAGAGCCGCAGCGAGCGCTTCGGAGCCATCTTCAACCCGGCCACCGGCCAGCAGCAGGGTCAGGTGGTGCTCAGCACCGCCGCCGAGTGCCAGGATGCCATCGCCAGCGCCGAGCGCGCCCTGGCTGACTGGGCGCAGACTCCGCCGCTGGTGCGAGCCCGGGTGCTGTTTCGCTTCAAGGAGTTGATGGAGCAGCACAGGGACGATCTGGCGCGGCTGATCAGTCGCGAGCACGGCAAGGTGTTCTCCGACGCCCAGGGCGAGCTGACTCGTGGCCTCGAGGTGGTGGAGTTTGCCTGCGGCATTCCCCACCTGCTCAAGGGGGAGCACTCCCTCAACGTGGGGCGCGGGGTCGACAGCCACTCCATGATGCAGCCGGTGGGTGTCTGCGCCGGCATCACCCCGTTCAACTTCCCGGCCATGGTGCCGCTGTGGATGTTCCCGGTGGCCATCGCCTGCGGCAACACCTTCATTCTCAAGCCCTCCGAGAAGGATCCCTCCCTCTCCCTGCGCATGGCCGAGCTGCTCAAGCAGGCCGGCCTGCCGGACGGGGTGCTCAACGTGGTCAACGGTGACAAGGAGGTGGTAGACGTGCTGCTGACCGACCCGCGGGTCGGTGCCGTGTCGTTTGTCGGCTCCACCCCCATCGCCCAGTACATCTATGCCACCGCCTCGGCCCACGGCAAGCGGGTGCAGGCGCTGGGCGGCGCCAAGAACCACATGCTGGTGATGCCGGATGCTGATCTCGAACTGGCGGTCTCCGCCCTGATGGGAGCGGCCTACGGTGCGGCCGGCGAGCGCTGCATGGCCATTTCGGTGGCCGTGGTGGTGGGGGACGAGACGGCCGATGCGCTGGTGGCCAGGTTGTCGCCGCTGGTGGCGGCGCTGCGGGTGGGCCCGGGGCTGGGCCAGAGCCCGGAGAACGAGATGGGGCCGCTCATCAGCCGCGAGCACCTGGCCAAGGTGCGCGGCTATGTGGATCAGGGGGTGGCCGAGGGAGCCGAGCTGGTGGTGGACGGTCGGGGCCTGAGCCACGGCGAGGGTTACTTCATCGGCGGCAGCCTGTTCGACCGGGTCGGCCCCGAGATGCGCATCTACCGGGAGGAGATCTTCGGCCCTGTGCTTGCCATCGTGCGGGCGCCAGACTACGAGACGGCGCTCAGGCTCATCAACGAACACGAGTACGGCAACGGCACCGCCATCTTCACCTGTGACGGCGACACCGCGCGGGACTTCACCGCCCGCGTGCAGGTCGGTATGGTAGGGGTGAACGTTCCCATCCCGGTGCCCATGGCGTTTCACAGCTTTGGTGGCTGGAAGCGGTCCATCTTCGGGCCGCTCAACATGCACGGGCCGGATGGGGTGCGCTTCTATACCCGGATGAAGACGGTGACTGCCCGCTGGCCCCAGAGCCTGCGGGCGGGCGCGGAGTTCTCCATGCCGACCATGAAGTAATCAACCATGCAGCAGCTAGCCCGGACATGGCCCGGTGGCAGGAATCCACCTTCGTTCGCCGCTATCACTGTGAAGGAGTAACAGATGCGACTGGGAATTCTCGATTGTGACCGGCTGGACCCCGACTTGGTGGGGGATTTCGGCCCCGTTTACTCCGAGATGTTTATCAAGGGCTTCCGGGCACTGGCCCCCGGGCTGGAGTTTCGGGTCTGGTCGGCGCTCGATGGCGAGCTGCCGGCCGATCTGCACGAGTGCGATGCCTGGCTCATCACCGGCTCGCGCCACGATGCCTACAGCGACATCCCCTGGATCCGGGCGCTGCGCGACTGGATCCGGCGCGCCCACGATGCCGACGTCAAGCTGGCCGGGGTCTGCTTCGGCCACCAGGTGATCGCCCAGGCGCTGGGGGGCGAGGTGATGAAATCCACCAAGGGCTGGGGGCTGGGGGTGTCGGTCCATCCCATGCTGGCGCGACAACCCTGGATGGAGCCTGGGCTCGAGACCATCCGGATCCTGGCCAGCCACCAGGATCAGGTGGAGCAGCTGCCGCCGGGGGCCACCCGGCTGGCGGGCAATGATTTTTGTCCCAATTTCATGTTTTTGCAGGGTGACCACATAGTGGCCATCCAGGGACATCCGGAATTCTCGGTGGAGTACAACCGGGCGCTGATCGAGCGGCGGCGGGATCTGCTGCCGGACGATCGTTACCAGCGCAGCCTCTCCTCGCTGGAGGGGGAGGTGGATTCGGCCACCATGATGCAGTGGTTGTTGCAATTTTTGGGCATCCTGCCCGGCGCCGACACGGCTGCCGGCGGGATCACAGCAGGAGAGCGAGCATGATTATTGGCGTACCCAAGGAAATCAAAAACCATGAATACCGGGTCGGCATGACTCCCGCCGGAGTGCAGGAGCTGACGGCCCGGGGACACAAGGTGCTGGTGCAGCAGCAGGGAGGCGAGGCGATCGGGCTGTCCGACGCCGAGTACCAGGCAGCCGGTGCCGAACTGGTGGCCAGCGCGGCGGAGATTTTCGCCCGGGCCGAGATGATAGTGAAGGTGAAGGAGCCCCAGCCGGAGGAGTGCGAACTGCTCAGGCCGGGTCAGCTGCTGTTCACCTACCTGCACCTGGCGCCGGACCCGGTGCAGACCCAGCTGCTGGTGCACTCGGGGGCGGTGGCCATCGCCTACGAGACGGTGACCGATGATCGCGGCGGCCTGCCGCTGCTGGCGCCCATGTCCGAGGTGGCGGGGCGGATGGCGATCCAGGCCGGTGCCCACAGCCTGGAGAAGGCGCAGGGAGGCAACGGCACCCTGCTGGGCGGGGTGCCCGCGGTGGCGCCCGCCAAGGTGGTGGTGCTGGGTGGCGGGGTGGTCGGCGTCAATTCGGCGCGCATGGCGCTGGGACTGGGGGCCGACGTCACCATCCTGGATCGCTCCCTGCCGCGGCTGCGGGAGCTGGACAGCCTGTACGGCCCGGCCCTCAAGACCCTCTACTCCACCCGCACCAACATAGAGGCGTGCATCGCCCAGGCCGATCTGGTGATCGGTGCCGTACTGATCCCGGGGGCGGCGGCGCCCAAGCTGCTGACCCGCGACATGCTCAAGCTGATGCGCAAGGGCTCGGTGCTGGTGGACGTGGCCATCGATCAGGGCGGCTGTTTCGAGACCTCCCACCCGACTACCCACGAGGAGCCCACCTACGTGGTGGACGGCATCATCCACTACTGCGTGGCCAACATGCCGGGCGGGGTGGCGCGCACCTCCACCTTCGCGCTGACCAACGCCACCCTGCCGTTCGTGCTGGCGCTGGCGGACAAGGGCTATGCCCGGGCGCTGCAGGACGATCGTCACCTGCGGGCCGGTCTGAACGTGTTCAAGGGCAAGATAACCCAGGCGGCGGTGGCGCAGGCACTCGGCTACGAGTACGTCAGCGCCGAGTCGGTACTGGGCTGACGCAGCCGTTGCGCGCCCGCTCGGCAAACGTCGAGCGGGCTCACAAACCCCGCGATTTCAGGGAGGGCCGCCACGGCCCTTTCTCATATACTGGGCTCCCCTGTCAGTGAGGTCTCTTCATGTCCCGCATTCTGCTGCTCGCCAATCTCAACTGTGATCACGTGCTCTCCCTCTCCGAACCCCTGGTGGCCGGTGCCCGCCTGCAATACCTGGATCAGGGTCGCCGGCTCGGCGGTGGCGCCGCCAACACCGGCATCGGGCTGGTGTGGGCCGGCCACGAGGTGACCATCGCCTCGCGCATCGGGCTGGACGAAACTGGCGACTGGCTGCTGGAGCAGGCGGCGGGCTACGGCCTGGATTGCAGCCATGTGGAGCGCTTTGGCGGCGAGACCGGCGAGCTGCTGATCCTGGTGGACTCCACCGGCGAGCGCACCATCCTCAGGCGGCCACGGCGCCCGGACCTGCCGGGTGATCTGCCGAGCGAGGGGGTGGACTGCCTCTACGTGAACTACCCGGGCACCGCCATCATCGGCTACATGCGCCAGATGCTCGGCAAGAGCTTCGTGGTGGCTCAGTATCCCAAGGGCGGCCAGGCGCGTCGCCCCTGCCACGTGCTGGTGGCTTCCCGCTCCGACCTCGGCGAAGTGGACGATCCCTGGCAGCACGCCCGCCAGATCGCCGGCGAGCAGCTGGCCTGGCTGGTGCTGACCGAAGGCAAGGCGGGGGCGGTGGCCATTCACGGCGAGGAGCAGATCCGGGTGGCGGCACGGCCGGTGTCGGTGGTGGACACCACGGGGGCGGGAGATGCCTTCGCCGGCGGCCTGATCCACGGGCTGGCGCGAGGCATGGCGATCCGGGATGCGCTGCAGTGCGCGGTGGACTGGGGTGCCTTCGCGGTCGCCTCCGAGAGTTCCATCCCCTCCAGCGCCCTGAAAAACTGGCTCAGGCAGCCGCACTGAGCCGCCATGAACTGTTGCCGATGAGGTCGCCTTGTACGGGCCGAGGCGGAGGGGAAAACCGGCGAATTTAACCGCCATAACCCCCCAAAACCTTGGACTAACCCTGCAAGTTTGCGATCAATCAAAGAAAGTGTCGATTTATGTGCATCTTCATCGACACCCGCCTGAGCTGCTCTTAACCTTGTCATTCCACGACTCAGATTAAGATGCGGACCTTGCGCGGGCGCAAGCGCTTCCCCGCCTCTTAGCTTTAGGTTGTCGTCCTGATTTCTGACTTGTAGTAAGAGGCAAGTGCGACCATGCAACTGACACGATTTACCGACTATGCCCTGCGTACCCTGACTTTTCTGGCGGTCCAGCCGGGAGATCGCCTGTCGACCATCACCGAGGTGGCCGATACCTTTGCCATCTCCCGCAACCACGTGGTCAAGATAGTGCATCAGCTCGGTATCAAGGGGTACATAGAGACGGTGCGTGGCAAGCATGGCGGCATCCGCCTCGGCCGCTCCGCCGTCTCCATCAACCTGCGTGACGTGGTGATGGACATGGAGCACGTGCTTTGCCCGGTGGACTGCAAGCGCGAGAACTGCCGCCTCTCCGGTGGCTGCCGCATCCAGGGTATTCTGCGCCGCGCCATGAACGCCTTCCTCGAGGTGCTGGGGGAGTACACCCTGGCCGATGCGGTGCGCGATCCGACCCGGCTCTGCCATCTGCTCGGCATCGAACAGGACTCGATCCTGGCCATGGCATAAGCCAGGCAAGCATGACAAAGGGGCCCACGGGCCCCTTTGTCATGTCCGGGATTCGGGCTCAGAGCTGGGGGATCAGGGTGATGGCGCCGTGCAGGCAGGCGAGACCGCAGGCGCCGCAGCCGTCGCAGGCCGCCATGTTGATGCTGACGCCGTCGGCGGTGGCCTTGATCGCCTGCTGGGGGCAGGCATCTTCACACAGCAGGCAGTAGAAGCCCTGCCGGGCCTGGCAGCTGGCCTCGATCCGTACCCGGGTCTGCACCTGACGACCCAGCTGTAGGTCGAGGGCGCCGGTCGGACAGGCTCTGGCGCAGCTGCCGCAATAGCTGCACTGGCCGCAGGCGAGATCCAGCACGGGCGTGCCGGCGATGGGGGTGTCGTCATATTCGGGCTGGTTGGCCGGTTTGAGCAGGCCGTTGGGACAGGCCTTGAAGCATTCACCGCAGCGGGAGCAGAGAGAGAGGAACTGGGACTCTTCGATGGCCCAGGGGGGACGCGCTTCGTGACAAACCACCTCCGGTTTGCGAGAGCCCCCCAATGCTTGCGTCAGCCAGCGACAGAAAAAATGAGTCATGCTCACCCCTGATACCTATTAGGGGTTAATTTTATCCAAGTTTCCCTTCGCAAGCCAGAGAATAGCGCCGGCCAGGATCGCAAGCCGGGTTGCCCTTGTGTAAGCTAGGCGGGTCTTTTTGCAGGATTGAATGAACTCATGTGGTTATTTCTGTGGCGTGCTTCTCTGCTCTATGTCTTCCCCTTGCTGATGTGGGGCTACTGCCGCATCAAGGGGATCGAATTCGTCGAGCTCGACACCGGCGTTAACAGTCACAAGTGGGTGGTGCTGGCCGCCTATCTGCTCTACGTGCTGCTCTGGCTGCTGCTCAACCGCTATCTCGAACTCTTTCTGCGTCAGCGGAGCCGCAAATGATCGAGCCCGGGCTCTGGAGCCTGCTGCTGGCTGGCGCCGTGCTGGCGGTCGGCCTCGGCTGGCTGGTGGGCCGGCGTGGTGCGGCCCAGCTGGCCCAGCAGGTGCTGCTGAGCGAGGAGCGCCAGCAGGCGCTGCAGGATCGCTGTGACGAGCTGCAGGATGAAAAGTTGCAGAGCCAGCAAAAGCTGGAGCAGCAGCAGACCCTGCTCATCAAGCTCACCGCCCGCCTCAAGGATGCCGAAGCCACCCTGCGTAGCGAGCGACTGGCCGCCGCCGAGAAGCTGCAACTGCAACAGGAGGCGGAGCAGCGCCTCAGCCAGCAGTTCGAGAACCTCGCCAACCGGATCTTCGAGCAAAACTCGGGCAACTTCCGTGAACTGAACCAGAACAGCCTGGATCTGCTGCTGACGCCGCTCAAAGAGCAGCTCGAGGGCTTTCGCCGCCAGGTGGGGGAGACCCACGCCCAGGAGACGGCCCAGCGCCACAGCCTCAAGTTCGAGCTGGAGCGCCTGGCCGAGCTCAACGCCCGCATGACCGAGGAGGCGGCGGCGCTGACCCGCGCCCTCAAGGGCGACAGCAAGCAGCAGGGCAACTGGGGCGAGGTGGTGCTGGCGCGGATCCTCAGCGAATGCGGCCTGCGCGAGGGCCACGAGTACCACACCCAGGTCAACATCGAGGTGGACAGGGGCAAGCGCTACCAGCCCGACGTCATCGTCCACCTGCCGCAGGACAAGGACATCATCATCGACGCCAAGGTGTCGCTGACCGCCTACGAGCGCTGGTACAACAGCGATGACGAGCTGGAGAAGGCGGTGGCGCTGAAAGAGCACGTCGCCTCGGTGCGCAACCATATCCGCGAGCTGGGCCGCAAGGATTACCAGCAGCTGCCCGGGGTGCGCACCCTCGATTACGTGCTGATGTTCGTGGCGGTGGAGCCCGCCTTCCTTACCGCGGTGGAGGCTGACCCCTCGCTGGTGCGATTCGGTCTCGACAACAACATTCTGCTGGTGAGCCCCACCAACCTGATGGTGGCGCTGCGCACCATAGAGAACCTGTGGCGTTACGAGCGGCAGAACCAGAATGCCCGCCAGATCGCCGAGCGGGCCGGCCGCCTCTACGAGAAGCTGCGGCTGTTCGTGGAGGAGATGCAGCAGTTGGGTGGCAGCCTGCACCGGGCGCAGGAGAGCTACGACAAGGCGATGGGGCGGCTGGTCAACGGGCGCGGCAACCTGATCGCCCAGGTGGAGCGCTTTCGCGAGCTGGGGGTGGAGGTGACCAAGACCCTGCCCGAGCCGCTGGTCAACCGGGCGCTGGAGCGGGAAGACCCGGCCGAGTGAAGCCGCGCCTCATTCGCTCAAGCAACAAGAAGGGCAGCCACTGGCTGCCCTTCTGCATTTCTTCGTCTTGATACCCTTCGCCATTCGATCTCGCGCGCTTGCCGGCTACTGCTTCCAGAAGGAGGGGAAGAAGAGCACCGCCACGGTCAGGATCTCGAGCCGTCCCAGCAGCATGCCGAACGACAGGATCCACTTGGCCGAGTCGGGCAGGGTGGCGAAGTTGGTGCTGGGGCCGATGATCGGTCCCATGCCCGGACCCACGTTGGCCACGGCGGTGATGGAGCCCGAGATGGCGGTCAGGGGATCCAGCCCGATGGCGGCGAGCAGGGCGGCGATCAGCAGGATGACGGCGAAGTAGGCCAATACGAACGAGATCATCGAGCGGATGATGGCGTCGTTGACCGGGCGGCCGTTGTACTTCTGCGGGAAGACGCCGGAGGGGTGCATCAGCTGGCGCATCTGCTTCTTGAACAGGGCGAACGCCACCTGTACCCGGAAGATCTTGAGGCCGCCGGCGGTGGAGCCGGAGCAGGCGCCGAGGGCCAGCAGGATGATGAAGATGATGCTGGTGAGCGGGCCCCAGGTGCCGAAGTCACCGAGCCCGAAGCCGGTGGTGGTGAGCACGGAGACGATGTTGAAGCAGCTGATGCGCAGAGCATCCATGAAGCCGTAGATGTCCCTTAGCCACAGATAGAAGGTGACCACCACGGTGACCCAGACCACCAGCCAGAAGAAACCCTGTACCTGGGCATCCTTGAGCAGGCTGTTGTCACGCCGGCTCAGGCTCTGCACGTAGAGCAGGAAGGGCAGGCCGCCGAGGAACATGAAGACGGTACCGATCCAGTGCGCCGAGTTGGAGAAGTGGGACATGGATTGATCGGAGGTGGAGTAGCCGCCGGTGCTGAGGGTGGTCATCGAGTGGTTGACCGCCTCGAACAGGGTCATGCCGCTCACCCAGTAGGCCAGGAAGCAGAGCATGGAGAGCACCAGATAGACCAGCACTATGTTGTTGGCCACCGTCTTGGCGCGTGGCGCACTCTTGTCGGACCAATCCGAGCTCTCGGTCTGGAACAGCTTCATGCCGCCCACGTTGAGGTAGGGCAGCACCGCCACCGCCATCACGATAAAGCCCACCCCGCCCAGCCACTGCAGGATGGAGCGCCACAGCAGTATGCTGTGGGCCATGCCGTCGAGCCCCGACAGCACCGTGGAGCCGGTGGTGGTGACCCCCGACATGGTCTCGAAGTAGGCGTCGGTGAAGTCGATGTGGTTGATGAAGAAGAAGGGCAGGGCGCCGAAGATGCAGGCCACCACCCAGACCGAGGTGGTGAGCAGGAACATCTCCCGCACGCCGAGGTGGAACACCGCCTTGCGGCCGTAATGCAGGCAGAGCAGGGCCGCGCCGTGGGTGATCAGCACCGACTTGAGAAACTCGACGAACCCCTCGGAGCCGGTCAGCAGGGCCAGCAGGGTGGGCAGCCACATGAACAGGGCCAGCTTGGAGAGCACCAGCCCGAGGGTGAAGATGATGGGACGCAGCTTGATCATGCAAGATAACCTGGTCGTTGATTGACAAAAGACCCGGACAATCCCTGGTAGAGGCTGTGCCGGGTCTGGGTTGTGCTGCCTGGGTGCATGGGCAGATTACAGGAAGAAGGGACTTGGCTGGAACAGACGTTCCACTTCCGGAATGTACTTCTTGTCCACCAGGAACATCACCACGTGGTCATCCTGCTGGATCTGGGTCCGGTCGTGGGCGATCAGCACCTCGTCACCGCGCACGATGGCGCCTATGGTGGTGCCGGGCGGCAGCTTGAGCTCACCCACCGTCTTGCCGACCACCTTGGAGGTGTTCTCGTCACCGTGGGCGATCGCCTCGATGGCCTCGGCCGCCCCGCGGCGCAGGCTGTAGACGTTGGCAATGTCGGCCCGGCGAACGTGGGTCAGCAGGGCCGAGATGGTGGCCTGCTGCGGCGAGATGGCGATGTCGATGGAACCGCCCTGCACCAGATCCACGTAGGCGCTGCGCTGGATCAGCACCATGGTCTTCTTGGCGCCCATCTTCTTGGCGAGCAGGGCCGACATGATGTTGGCCTCGTCCTCGTTGGTCACCGCGATGAAGACGTCGATCTGGTCGATGTGCTCCTCCGCCAGCAGCTCCTGATCCGCCGCGTCGCCGCAGAAGACGATGGTGTTTTCCAGCACCTCGGAGAGCTGCTCCGCCCGCTTCTGGTTGCGCTCGATAAGCTTGACGCTGTAGCGCTTCTCCAGCTGGCGGGCGAGGCCGGCACCGATGTTGCCGCCGCCGACGATCATGATGCGCCGGTAGGGGCTCTCGAGCCGCTGCAGCTCCGACATCACGGCGCGGATATGGCCCGCCGCCGCCACGAAGAACACCTCGTCATCGGCCTCGATGATGGTGGTGCCCTGCGGACGGATGGAGCGGCCCTGACGAAAGATCGCCGCCACCCGGGTCTCGATGTTGGGCATGTGATCGCGCAGTGTGGAGAGGGCGTTGCCCACCAGCGGGCCGCCGTAGTAGGCCTTGACCGCCACCAGACCCACCTTGCCGCCGGCGAAGTCCACCACCTGCAGGGCGCCCGGGTACTCGATCAGCCGGCGCACGTAGTCGGTCACCAGCTGCTCGGGGGCGATCAGGTGATCCACCGGCACGGATTCGGGCAGGAACAGCCGGTCACGCTCCACCAGATAGGCCGGCGAACGGATCCGCGCCACCTTGTTGGGAGTGTTGAACAGGGAGTAGGCCACCTGGCAGGCGACCATGTTGGTCTCGTCGCTGTTGGTGACCGCGACCAGCATGTCGGCATCCTGGGCACCCGCTTCACGCAGCACCTTGGGATGGGCGCCGTGGCCGTTCACCACCCGCAGATCGAACTTGTCCTGCAGCTCGCGCAGCCGGTCGCTGTCGGTGTCGACTATGGTGATGTCGTTGTTCTCGCCGGCCAGGTTCTCGGCCAGGGTGCCGCCGACCTGACCGGCGCCCAGAATGATGATCTTCATAGGATGGCCTCATGAGCGTCGTCGTTGCAACGGCGGCCAGGGTGCGTGGGGACGGTCATCAACAGGATGAATCTCATAGGGAAATCGCGCTCGATGTTGGGCAGTAATGGGTGCCGCAAGCGGCACCCGTCGTGATGATGGCCCTGCTTACCGCTTGATCAGCTTGGCATAGTAGAAGCCGTCCATCTCGGCCTCGCCCGGCAGGAACTGGCGACCCGGGCACTCCGGGGTGTCCTGCGCATGCAGCGGCACCAGGGTGGCATCCGGGGTGGCCGCGAGGAAGGCGCGGATCTGGTCGCGGTTCTCTTCCGGCAGCACGGAGCAGGTGGCATACAGCAGAGTACCGCCGCTTTTCAGTTTCGACCAGAGGGCGCCGAGGATGCGGTGTTGCAGCTCGGCCAGCTCGCGGATGTCCTGATCCCGACGCAGCCACTTGATGTCGGGGTGGCGACGGATGACGCCGGTGGCGGAGCAGGGGGCATCCAGCAGGATGCGGTCGAACTGACCCTCTGGCCACCACAGATCCGGGGTGCTGGCATCGCCGTGGATCACCTTGGCGGTGAGGCCGATGCGATCCAGGTTCTCCTGCACCCGCTTGAGGCGATTGTCGTCGGCATCGACCGCCACCACGCCGGCCAGCGCGGGCTGGCGCTCCAGCAGATGGGCGGTCTTGCCACCGGGGGCGGCGCAGGCATCCAGCACCCACTCGCCCGGCTGCGGGTCGAGCAGCGCGGCGGCCTGTTGTGCTGCGCCATCCTGTACCGAACAGTCGCCGGCCTCGAAGCCGGGCAGCTTGGTCACGTCGCAGGGACGTTCCAGCAGGATGCAATCCTCGCCCTCTTCACCGGCCATCGCATTGATGCCGGCCTCGGCCATGCGGACCAGCATCTGCTCGCGGCTCTGGCGCTGGCTGTTGTTGCGGATCCACATGGGCGGGCGCTGGTTGTTGGCCTCCATGATGAATTCCCACTCATCCGGATAGGCCTGGCGCAGCCGCTTGGTGAGCCACTCCGGGTGGCCGAGACGAATGCTGGGGACACGGTCGATGCGCAGCAGAATGACTTCGGCGCTGCGCTGGAAGTTGCGCAGCACACCGTTGATGAGGCCGCGCAAGGAGGTGCCCTTGAGCAGCTTGACGGCGTTGACGGTCTCGGCCACCGCGGCGTGAGCCGGAATGCGGGTGTAGATGAGCTGATAGAGACCGACCAGGATCAGGTAGTGGAAGATGCGGCTCTTGTTCTTGAGCGGCTTGTCCATCATCTCGCCGACCGCCGCATCGAGACGGGGCAGCCAGCGCAGGGTGCCGTAGCAGAGTTCTTGCAGGAGGGCGCGATCGCGGGGCGCAACCTTCTCCTGGGCAGCAGGCAGGACGGCGGAGAGGGACTGGCCCTGATCCAGCACCTGTTGAATGACGAGAGCAGCCTGTGCGCGTGTTTTCATAGTGTTACCTTAGATGCGCAAGTCGGGGCCTGGGCCCCGCCTTGTGTCAATTCAGTTCAATTCAATTGCGTGCCGGGTTCAAACCAGTCGCGGCGAGAGTTGAGCAGGTCCGTCACGGACATGGCCTTCTTGCCGGGCGGCTGCAGGGTCAGCAGGCGCAGCACGCCCTTGCCGGTGGCGATGTCGATCCCTTGCTTGTCAGCCTTGAGCAGGGTACCGGCCGCCTGGCCGTGATCCTGTGCGACGACCTCGGCCTGCCATACCTTGACGGTCTGGCCGGCGACTTCAAACCAGCTGATGGGCCAGGGGTTGAAGGCGCGGGTGCAGCGCTCGATGGCGACGGCTTCCATCGACCAGTCGATGCGGGCTTCTTCCTTGGAGAGCTTCTCGGCGTAGTTGGCCTGCGCATCGTCCTGCGCTTCGGCGGCGGTGTTGCCAGCAGCCATGGCATTGACGGTATCAACCAGTGCCTGCGGGCCCAGCCCGGCCAGCTTGTCATAGAGGCTGGCAGAGGTTTCGTCGGCGGCGATGGGGCAGCTCACCTTGCGGATCATGGCGCCGGTATCCAGCCCTACATCCATCTGCATGATGGTGACGCCGGTTTCGGCATCGCCCGCCCAGATGGAACGCTGGATCGGGGCGGCACCGCGCCAGCGCGGCAGCAGGGAGCCGTGCACGTTGATACAGCCCAGCCGTGGGGTATCGAGCACGGCCTTGGGCAGGATCAGGCCGTAGGCGACCACCACCATCAGGTCGGCGCCAAGGGCGGCCAGTTCGGCCTGGGCCTCTTCCTTGCGCAGGGAGGCGGGTTGATAGACCGGCAGATTGTGGGCCAACGCCAACTCCTTGACCGGGCTGGCAGTGAGCTTCTGGCCGCGGCCGGCAGGCTTGTCGGGCTGGGTATAAACGGCGACGACCTCGTGGTCGGAAGACAACAACGCCGCCAGGTGACGGGCGGCGAAGTCGGGAGTACCGGCAAAAATCAGTTTCAGCTTATTCAATGGGGCAGATCCTCAGAGGACTTTGCGATCTTCACGGGCCATCTTTTCCAGCTTCTGGCGAATGCGCTGGCGCTTGAGCGGGGACAGGTAATCCACAAACAGCTTGCCGACCAGATGGTCCATCTCATGCTGGATGCAGATGGCGAGCAGATCGTCTGCTTCCAGCTCGAATGCCTTGCCGTGGCGATCCAGGGCGCGCACCTTGACCCACTCGGCGCGGGGCACCAGAGCACGACTGCCGGGCACGGAGAGGCACCCTTCCTCGATGCCGGTGCTGCCGGCCTGTTCGATGATCTCAGGGTTGATCAATACCAGAGGATCTTCACGGTTTTCAGAGACATCGATCACTATGATGCGCTGATGAATGTCGACCTGAGTGGCGGCGAGGCCGATGCCTTCCTCCGCGTACATGGTTTCGAACATATCATCTACAATGTGTTGTAACTCGGGTGTAAAGGTCTCGACAGGGGCTGCGACGGTACGCAGACGCTCATCGGGGAAACGCAATACATCTAGAATGGCCATAGTTTTTTCTTTAGTTTCGTATAAATGCAGTCAATATTGGCGTAATTCTAGTCATTTACGCCGACAAAAAACAGCAACACTTTGCGCGCAGAAGTAACAGGGAGTGTTATGTATCTGAAGCAAACCATCCTCGCCTGTCTGTTGGCCACCCTGAGCCAGGGCGTGCTGGCCGACCAGCTGAAACTGAAAGCGGGTTATCCCGAGACCTATGTGGTGCAAAAAGGCGATACCCTCTGGGATATTTCCGGCCAGTATCTGGCAGAACCCTGGCTATGGCCAAGGCTCTGGAACATCAACCCGCAGATCGCCAATCCGCACTGGATCTACCCGGGCGATGTGCTGCACCTGAGCTGGGTCAACGGCGAACCGCGCCTTGGCAAGGCGATGCAGGGCGGCAAGCAGGTTGTTCGTCTCTCTCCCAAGAGTCGTTACGAGAACAAGGCCAACCCCATTCCAACCCTGCCGCTCAGCGAGATCGGCCCTTTCCTGCAAACCGACCATATTCTGGCTGACAGCCAGCAGGCAAAGCAGCTGCCTTATGTGCTGGGCAATGATGAGGCGCACATCGGCATGCTGGAGGGAGATACCCTCTACGTACAGGGCTCGCTGATCCCGGGTCAGGACTATGGCATCTATCATCCGGGGACCATCTACAAAGACAAGAAGAGTGGCGAACAGCTGGGGCAAGAGGCGGTCTTCGTCGGCACGGCCAGGGCGGAAGCCCTGCTGCCGGACGGCCGCACCCGGGTTACCCTCAGCCACAACCAGCGCGAGGTGTATCAGGGGGACAAGCTGATGCCGTTCCCGCCGCAGGAGAGCCTCTCCGCCGTGTTCACGCCCAAGGCTGCCCCCATCATCTCGCCCGGCTATATCGTCGACTTGCCGAGCAAGGCTCGCGGCGGTGGCAAGTTCGACGTCGTGCTCATCAACAAGGGCATACGTGATCAGGTTGCCCCCGGCGATGTGCTGGAGATACTGCGGCCCGGCGCCCGGCTGGTGAGCAAGAATGGCAAGGTCGCCTATCGGGAGTACTCCTCCGTCTATGACAAGGCCTTCTATTCGACCGGCAAGCCACCCCTGCCGTCAGAGGCCGTGGCCCGAGTCATGTTGTTCAAGGTGTACGACAAGCTGAGTTATGGCCTGATCCTGCAGAGTCAGGACATGGTCAGCACCGGTTATCAGGTCAGCAACTTCTGACGTGCCTCTTCCATCCGGGCGACTCGCGCTGTGGTTGACGCTGGATGCCGTCACCGGCATTGGTCCGGTCACCGCCGCTCGCCTGCTGGCCCATTTTGGCGGTGACATCGTCACCCTGTTCGACACCGACGACGGCGCCCTGCGAGCTCTTGGTCTGCAGAGCGTTCAAGTCCAGCAGATGAGGTGGCCCCAGCCGGTTGTCGAGCAGGCGCTGAGCTGGGCCGCCGAGCCCGGCAATCATCTCCTGTGTCCGGATGATCCCGCCTATCCCGCTTTGCTCAAAGAGATCCCTGCCGCCCCGCTGTTGCTCTACTGCCGGGGCAACCTGGCTGCCCTGTCTGTTCCTCAGTTGGCGATGGTCGGCACGCGCCATCCCACCTATGCCGGCAAGGACAATGCTGCCCGCCTCTGCAGTGAGCTGGTCGCCTGCGGGCTGGCCATCACCTCCGGACTGGCGCTTGGCATCGATGGGGTGTGTCATCAGCAGGCGCTGGCGGCAGGGGGGACTACGCTGGCCGTGCTGGGCTCAGGGCTCGACTGCCTCTATCCGAAGCGTCATCAGGGGTTGGCTATGGAAATCCTGGTGCGGGGCGGCTTGCTTATCTCCGAGCTGGCACCCGACAAGGGACCGCTGGCCGAGCACTTTCCACGGCGTAATCGCATCATCAGTGGCTTGTCGCTGGGTACTCTGGTGGTAGAGGCGGCCGAGCAGAGCGGTTCGCTCATCACAGCTCGTTATGCATTGGAACAGGGGCGAGAGGTCTTTGCCGTACCAGGTGCCCCGCAAAACGTGCAGGCACTGGGTTGCAACAAATTAATCCAGCAGGGGGCCAAACTTGTATTGAGCGCGGCCGATATAGTGGAAGAGCTGCCCGGATTTGTCGGTTTGCTGCAGCAAGTGGCTGACTTGTCTGAGCATTCGAATAATAGCGAATTGCCTTATGCCGATTTGTTGGATAACGTAGATTATGAGACCACGAGCGTGGATACCGTTGCCGAACGGTCCCAGCTTCCTGTCGAAGTGGTATTGGGCAGGTTGGTAGAGCTGGAGCTGGCCGGTGCAGTGATGGCGGTAGCCGGTGGATACGTCAGAGCGAGGAGGGCGAATCATGTTTGATGTATTGATGTACCTTTTCGAGACCTACATCCACAGCGATGCAGATGTGATGGTCGAGCAGAATGAACTCACCGACGAACTGAGCCGGGCAGGTTTCGACAAAGACGAGATCGAGAAGGCGCTCAACTGGCTGGAGCGACTGGCCAACCTGCATGACAGCGAGCGGGAGGTCTACGTCGCCGCCAGCGCGCAAGGCTCCATGCGTATCTATGCTCCACAAGAACTGGCACGCCTCAGTACCGAATGCCGCGGTTTCCTGCTGTTTCTGGAACAAGCCCAGGTACTCAATGCCGAAACCCGCGAAATCTGCATCGAGCGCCTGCTCGAGCTTGATAAACCGGATATCGAGCTGGACGATCTGAAGTGGGTCGTCATGATGGTGCTGTTCAACGTACCGGGCAGCGAAAATGCCTACCAGCAGATGGAAGAGCTGGTGTTTGATGAGTCGGACGGCGTCATCCACTGACAGCCCGGTGCCGCGCTGGTAGAATTCAGGTCATCTGGATTTCAAGGCGCGGCCCATGTCAAAAATCGATCATCACCTCTTTTCAGCCCACGAACATGCCTTCGAGCGCGAACCGTGCCCGCAGTGTGGTGCCGAGCTGGTGATCCGCCAGGGCAAGCATGGTCCCTTCCTCGGTTGCTCCGCCTATCCTGTCTGTGATTACATCCGCTCTCTGACTCCGTCCGGCCGTGACATCGAGAAGGTGCTTGAGGGCTCGGCCTGCCCGGATTGCGGCCAACCGCTGGCGATCAAGAAGGGGCGTTATGGCCTGTTTGTCGGCTGCACCCAGTACCCGGCCTGCCAGCACATCGAATCCCTGCAGGAGAGCGACGATACCCAAATCCTCTGCCCGGAGTGTGGCAAGGGACACCTCATCAGCCGAACCTCCCGCTATGGCAAGCAGTTCTACTCTTGCGACGGCTACCCCCATTGCAAATATGTGGTGAATGACAAGCCGGTCCCCATGCCTTGCCCGCAATGTGGCTGGGGTATCATGGTCGAGAAAAAGGTGAGGGGAGCACTGCGCTGGATCTGCCCGCAAAAGAAATGCGGCCACCAGAGCGAGCAGGTATAATCCGGCCGCCACAAGCGAATTGAAACGTTTTCGGCGAACTTCAACCCCCCACTTGGAGTAAGGAAATTCCCACCATGAATAAACCCTTTGTTGCCGTATTGATGGGCTCTGATTCTGATTTTCCGGTGATGCAGACCACCCTCGAGGTGCTCAAGTCATTCGATATCGCGGTAGAAGTGAAAGTGACCTCCGCACACCGTACACCGGCTGCTACTCATCAGTACGTGACCGACGCCGAAGCCCGTGGCTGCAAGGTCTTTATCTGTGCCGCCGGTCTCGCTGCTCACCTGGCGGGCGCCGTGGCAGGCATCACGACTCGTCCCGTGATCGGTGTGCCCATCGATGGCGGCCCGCTCAAGGGGCTGGATGCACTGCTTTCCACCGTGCAGATGCCGGGTGGGGTGCCGGTGGCGACCGTGGCGATCGGCAAGGCCGGCGCCAAGAATGCAGGCTATCTGGCAGCTCAGATGCTGGCAGTGGCGGATGATGAACTGGCGGCCAAGGTGCAGGCAGAACGCCAGAAAAATGCCGACGAGGTACTGGCGAAAGACGCTGCCTTACAGGCCCTGCTCAAGTAAGCTCCGAGACGGCAACCACCACCCCGTTCGCCATCAGCTTCTCGCTGGTCGATGAAGGAGGGGGGCCAGGGTCGCCGTTTCGTAGGCTCAATGTTAATCAATGATGAGGCGACAGCCCGGCTGTCGCATTTTTTATGCCCAATGAATTTGAACTTGCAGTGGCCGCCCTCCAGCGCGATGGGGTGATTGCCTATGCGACCGAGGCGGTATTTGGCCTGGGTTGTGATCCTGACTCCGAGTCGGCGGTACACCGTCTGCTGGCGATCAAGCAACGCCCGGTGGAGAAGGGGTTGATCCTTATCGCCGCCGATCTGGCTCAGTTGCAGGATTACATCGATCTGGACCAGCTCACCAGCGAGCAGCTGGCCCGGGTGGAAGCGAGCTGGCCTGGTCCCTTCACCTGGATCATGCCGGCGCGCAGCAATACCCCGGCCTGGCTGACCGGTCAGTTCACTACCCTGGCGGTGCGTGTGACGGCCCATCCGCAGGTGCAGGCCTTGTGCCGCGCGTTTGGCAAGCCGCTGGTCTCTACCAGTGCCAACCTGACGGGTGAAGAGCCTGCCCGCCGGGTGGCGGATATCGGCGAATTGCTGGCGAGTCAGCTGGCCTATATCCTGCCCGGCGAAGTGGGGGGGCAGGCCAATCCGTCCGAGATCAAGGATGCCAGAACCGGCGCCATCATTCGCCCCTCTTGAACCGTTCGAAGAGCGGCAATGCGGATCGGCTTAGCCCATCCGGCGACATCACAATAATAGGGTCAGGCGACGATCCTGGCTAACTGGAGACAAGATGAGCAAACCGGATGTGGCCCAGGTCAAGGCCTTCCTGCTGCAGTTGCAGGACGAGATCTGCCGTGGTCTGGAACTGGCCGACGGCGCCGGACACTTTGTGGAAGATGCCTGGCGCCGCGAAGGAGGTGGCGGTGGCCGCACTCGTGTGCTGCGTCACGGTGCTGTGATCGAGCAGGGAGGGGTCAACTTCTCCCACGTTCATGGTGACGCCATGCCTGCCTCGGCAACGGCCCATCGGCCGGAACTGGCGGGCCGCCGGTTTGAGGCCATGGGGGTGTCGCTGGTGATCCACCCACACAATCCGTACGTGCCGACCAGCCACGCCAATGTGCGCTTCTTCATCGCCGAGAAAGAGGGGGAGGAGCCGATCTGGTGGTTTGGTGGCGGCTTCGATCTCACCCCGTTTTATCCGTTCGAAGAGGACGTGCGGCATTGGCATCAGCTCTCCCGCGATCTTTGTCAGCCGTTCGGCACCGACATTTATCCCGAGTTCAAATCCTGGTGTGATCGCTACTTCTTCCTCAAGCACCGGGACGAGACGCGCGGCGTCGGCGGCCTCTTCTTCGATGATCTGAATCGCTGGCCGTTTGCCGACTGTTTCGCCTTTATGCAGGCGGTCGGCAAGGGCTATCTCGATGCCTACCTGCCGATTGTCGAGCGCCGCAAGGCGCTGGCTTATGGCGAACGGGAGCGGGAATTCCAGCTCTATCGTCGTGGCCGCTATGTGGAGTTCAATCTGGTGTATGACCGTGGCACCCTGTTCGGCTTGCAGACAGGCGGGCGTACCGAGTCGATCCTGATGTCGATGCCACCGCTGGCGCGCTGGGAATATGACTGGCAGCCGTCCGCGGGCAGCCCGGAGGCATTGCTCTACAGCGACTACCTCAAACCACGCGAGTGGTTGTGACCAGAGGGGCCATGATGGCCCCTTCTTATTGGCCGATATTCGGCTTGTTCCTGAGTGCGAAAACCCGTTAAATCGGGAGATTGCCCTCTGAAGGAACTCTTTGATGGATCGTTATCTGGTTTTTGGCCACCCGGTGCGCCACAGCAAATCTCCCTTTATTCATACCCTATTTGCCAGACAAACCCAGCAGGAGCTGGAATATGGTCTGGCCGAGCCTGCCGTCGAAGAGTTCGCCACCAGTCTGAGAGCTTTCTTTGCCCAAGGTGGCAAGGGATGCAATGTCACCGTCCCCTTCAAGGAGCAGGCATTCGCCCTGGTCGATCGACTGAGCCCTCGGGCCCGGCGGGCGGGGGCAGTCAACACCATCAAGCTGACCGATGATGGCGTACTGCTGGGTGACAACACTGATGGTGCCGGGTTGGTGGCCGATCTCAAGGCGCATGGTGTGGCACTTGCCGGCAGCAGGATCCTGTTGCTGGGTGCGGGTGGCGCGGCGCGCGGTGCGCTGGCTCCGCTGCTGGCCGAGCAACCCGAGGCATTGGTTATCGCCAACCGTACTCACGCCAGGGCGGAGCAGCTGGCTGCCGAGTTTCGTGATCTGGGGGCGGTCAGTGCCCAGACCTATGAGCGGCTGGGCGGCCATTTCGATCTGATCATCAACTCCACCTCCGCCAGTCTGCAAGGAGAGCTGCCTCCGCTGGTGCCTGCCCTGATCCACGCCGATATCGCCATCTACGACATGATGTACGGTGCGACCGATACTCCCTTTATCGCATGGGCAAAGGGGCAAGGGGCTCGCCAGACCGTAGATGGCCTCGGCATGTTGGTGGAACAGGCGGCAGAAGCCTTTACCGTGTGGCGCGGAATCCGGCCAGGGACTAAACAGGTATTGAGAGAACTGAAACGAAATCTGGGGACCCTATGAACCAAGGCATCTTGTTTCCCGAGCTGGCCGACTGGCAAGCGCACGAACAGCGGATCCACTTCCCTGCCCAGCAGATGGGGGCGCTGGTGGATTGCTACATCAGTCGCCGGCGTCTGGAGAAAATGACCGGGCTCTCCCTCGCGAGAGAGGAAGACATCCTGCGAGCCTTCGAAAGCGTGCGTTTTGACATCGAGGACATTGCTGAAAAACTCATTGAGGAACAAGAGTTTGCAGAAGATGGCGCCATCTACCTCTGATTTTTTCAAGTTTTTTCTCAAAGCAGCGGAACTTGCGCCAAATTGTGCTGACTAACTAGATAGTTGAGGAAGTGCTAGCTAGTCACCTTTATAACTCCCCGGTATTCGTACTGGGGATTTTTTTATCTATATGAAAAATAACATGATTTATGTAATTCATTTTTCGTGAAACTTAATTACATAAATTACTTTCACTTTCTGCTGCTTTGCTATACAGTTAGCAACGTAGGGTACAGAGGTAAGATGTTCTATCTTTCAGACCTTTTATTTCACGTAATTGAATGTGGCTGAATAGCGACCCCGGTGAGTCATCATCGGGGTGTTTTTTTATGGGTTGCGTTTAGAGTAAATGCTTTAATGTTGACGAATGTTTGTTAGAATGAAGGGGCTTCTTGAGGAAAACCAGTCGTCTTTGTTCTCAAGATTTAGCTTCTTCCCAATTTTTGAACTGATTGTTTAAGGCCGGTACTGCGTTTGCAGAACCGGCCTCATTTTTATCCTTTCCATTGACTGCTTTGTAATAAAATTTCACTTTGGTACTTATTTGGTGAGGAAACGCCCCCGCCGGCATCTATTTTTGAAAACGTTGCCAATGGGATGAAAAGTTAATTGTTATATAGAATTAACTATTTATCCCATTGATAAAAATAGTGTTTCAAGAACTCATCGAAGGGAGTGGGCGATGTCACTGGCGAGAGGGGTTATGGCAAGCAGACTGAAAGCCTTTCAATCAGCGGAGGAGCTGCTCCGCCAATTGCAGGGTTTGGTTGTGGTGTATACAGGACGTAGCCTACTCCTCGAGCGGTGCTTGCTCACCGTCAGTCATGTCATCGGCGCCCGCCAGGTACCAGCCAGTCAGCGTCTGTGCCAGTTTTTCGACCCCGATCTGGGTCAGGGAAGAGAAGGCTTCCACCTGGATCTGCGGACCCAGCTCGGCTACGGCCTGACGTACCTTGATGACCTGATTGTTGCGCGGACCTGGGCTCAGCTTGTCGGCCTTGGTCAGCAGCAGCATGACCGGCAGTTTGCGGTGAGAGCTCCACTCCAGCATATTCATATCGGTATCTTTGAGCGGATGGCGGATGTCCATCAGGATCACCAGACCTTTCAATGACTCACGACGCTGCAGATATTCCGCCAGCGACTTTTGCCACTTGAGCTTCATTTCCAGCGGAACCTGCGCATAACCGTAGCCCGGCAGGTCGACCAGACGCTTGCCCGGTTCCAGCTCAAACAGGTTGATCAGCTGGGTGCGTCCCGGCGTCTTACTGGTGCGAGCCAGGTTCTTGTGCTTGGTCAAGGTATTCAATGCAGATGACTTACCGGCGTTGGAACGGCCGGCAAACGCAATCTCGACACCCCCATCATTTGGCAGGTGACGGATGTCGGGTGCGCTGGTCACAAAATGCACCTTATTGAAATTCAGAGTTTGTGTATCCAACGTAAATTCCCCATAGAGATAGAGGGTTATAGAGTTACTTTTTTGTGAAATCGTGTAAAATGGCGTCGCTTAAACGCGTTTATTTTAACATGCCTTCAGCGGCATGGGATCTGGAAGCCTAATAACGAGAAGTTGGAACGCCATGAAGAACCTAGTCATTACTCTTGCTCTGATGGTTGGCGTAACGGGGATGGCACAAGCCAAGGGCGATGCCGCTGCGGGACAAACCAAGGCTGCCGTTTGCGCGGCTTGTCATGGACCGGACGGCAACAGCCTAGTCGATATGTACCCCAAGATTGCTGGTCAGCACGCATCATATATCAAAAAGCAGTTAGTTGAACTGAAGGCTGCAGCTTCTGGTCAAACTGGCCGGGTTGCACCTATCATGGGGCCGATGGCGCTTCCTCTGTCTGAACAGGACATGGAAGACCTGGCAGCCTACTTCTCCAGTCAGAAGGTGACGCCGCTCGCGGTACCCGATGACGCCGTCGCTGCAGGCAAGGCGCTGTACATGGGAGGGGACATGAGCCGTGGTCTGGCTGCCTGTACTGCCTGCCATGGTCCGCGTGGTTCGGGCGTCGAGCAGGCCAAGTATCCGAGCCTGTCCGGCCAGCATCCTGCCTACATCAAGGCCCAGCTCACGGCCTTTAGGGCCGCTGCCCGTGACAACGACCCGAACAGCATGATGCGGGACGTTGCCAAGAAGCTGACCGATCAGGATATCGAAGTACTGTCCAAATATGTGGCAGGTCTGCACTGATCAAGCCGGATGATATTATCTCATTGATATTGACGAGGAGCCGCCGGCTCCTCGTTTCTTTTTGGCCTTTAACACCATTTGGCCAATTTTTTCTCGCATTGTTGTAAGAGATCTCCCATTCATCAGCCTGGCCAGGGCTTAAACATTTTTAGAAAAATGCTTAGTAATTCATTAATTTCAATATGTTAAATGACAATAAGTCATTTATCTCCGTTTGAAAACGTTCCTGATGGATTGAGTCACTTTATTAAATTGATACAGTGGATGCATGGAATGACCAACGCGGCGGTTCACGACCGGGATGTCGTGAAGACAGGATGTCGATGAGGCTGGATGCCAAGGGCCACGCGAGTGGCAGGCAATGAATTGAAAGACCAGGATGGTGACCGTTCAGGAAGAGCGGGGCTGCGGGAAGCAACCACCCCAGAAGATGACCGGACGTCGTCTGCATGGGTCAGGCAAGCACACGTACATTCAGGATCGACCAATTAAGGTCAGGATGACCATACACAAGATATGATGCGCAGAGGTATCACCACGGACAGGGTGATTTGCAGCCAGGGATGGGACTCGCATAAACATATCAAGGCAGCTTCGGCTGCCTTTTTTCTTTTGGGTCATTAACCCGCTTGGTCATTCTGTGTCAAAATACCAGCAACATGCCCAGAGGATGCCGATCCTGCGGTATTCGAAGGCCATTTATGGCCGGATTGGTGCGGGATCCCGCTCTGTTTCTAATCCATCGTCCCCCGTGTCAGCATCCTCTTCCGGACCTTTTCGAACCGGAAACGGGTTTCAATCCAGTTATTTGTCGGAGTCATTCATTCATGTCGGCTAAACAACCCAATCGCAAGCCTGCCGGTAAGCGCAAAGAATCAGATGCCAGTGCCCAGGAAGGCCGTGAGCGCAAACGCGCCGCCAAGCGCAAGGGCTTGAAGGCAGGATCCCGCCAGCAGGTCGAGCAGGCCGGCAAGAAGAGTGGCACCAAACAGGCCAAGGATCCGCGCATCGGCTCCCGCAAGCCGGTTGCCCTGATCGTGGAAGAGAAGAGCAGCAAGCCGGTCGCACCCAAGCAGATCAAAGAGAAGAAGCTGGTGATGACGCCGGAGCAGGAACTGGCCTCCATCGAGAATGATGATCGCCTGAATGACCTGCTGGATCGGCTCGATGCCGGTGAGACCCTGGAAGCAACCGAGCAGGCCTGGGTCGATCAGCGGGTTGACCGTTATCAGGAGCTGATGGACGAGCTTGGCATCATCGACACTGATGATGACGAAGACGAGGCTGATTTTGATGAGGCCGACTTTGACGAGCCGGGCCAGCCAGCCTCCGAAGAGGAGCTGTGGGATCGTTTCACCCAGGTCGACTATCAGCCAGAGCCCAAGCCTGAGCCGAAGAAAAAGTGATGAGTGGATGGATGCTGGCCGCCTTGTTGGGCGGCCTGATTTTGTTGGGACTGGCCTGGTATGCTGGTACCTTGCTGGCGCGTCTCAAGCGCCAGCACGACAGTCAGCAGCAGGCTGTCGCGGCCCGCAATGAACGGATCCTCGAGAGTGTCAGGGTGATTGCCCATGCGGTACGGGATGGTCAGTGCGACTACTCCGAGGGCGCCATCCGGTTGACCAATCTGCTGGATGCGTTGCAGATCAAGGGCGGTCGCGCCTTTGCCGGTGAATTTCCGGGTTTGTACGGTCTCTACGAGAAGGTGAAGGATATGCCGACTCATGAGGTGAGACGGGCCCTCAAACGCAATGAAGTCATGAAGATGGATCTCGAACGCAGTGGCTATGAGGCCGAGCTGGAGGCGCAGATCCTCGAGGATGTGGCCAGACTGAAGGATTTTCAGTTAAGCCGGTGAGCCGATAACAAAAAAGAGGAAGCAAGCGTGCAAGCAGAACAGATTGTGTGGGATCAGGCCCTGATCGAGAAATATAACTACAGCGGTCCGCGTTACACCTCCTATCCCACTGCGCTGGAGTTCAACGAGGGTTTCGGTTATCCGGACTTCGTCCAGGCCGCGAGCCAGTATCCGGCGCGCAACCTGTCGCTCTACGTACATATCCCCTTCTGTCACAAGCTCTGCTACTACTGCGGCTGCAACAAGGTGATCACTCGTCACCGTCACAAGGCCGATCAGTACCTCGATTTCCTCGAGCAGGAGATCAAGGCGCAGGCCCCGCTGTTCAAGCAGCGGCTGGTGACCCAGTTGCACTGGGGCGGCGGCACGCCAACCTATCTGGATGAACCCCAGACTCGCCGACTGATGGCCATGTTGCGGGAGCATTTCCACTTCGCCGAAGAGGGCGAAATCAGCATCGAGGTGGATCCGCGCGAGATCGAGCTCTCCATGCTGGACGTGCTGCGGGAAATCGGCTTCAACCGCATCAGCCTCGGCGTGCAGGACTTCAACAAGGAGGTCCAGGTCGCGGTCAACCGCGAGCAGGACAACGACTTCATCCGCGCCATGCTGGAGCGGGCCCGCGAACTGGGCTTTCGTTCCACCAACCTGGATCTCATCTACGGTCTGCCGCACCAGAACCGGGAGAGCTTCCATCACACCCTGGAGGAGGTGCTCAAGACCGATCCGGCCCGCCTCTCCATCTTCAACTATGCCCACCTGCCCAGCCGTTTTGCCGCCCAGCACAAGCTGAAAGAGGCGGACATGCCGGCGCCGCAGGAAAAACTGGCCATGCTGCAGGACACCATCGCCTTCCTGACCGGCCGTGGTTATCAGTTCATCGGCATGGATCACTTCGCCAAGCCGGACGACGAGCTGGCGGTAGCCCAGCGTGAGGGCAAGCTGCACCGCAACTTCCAGGGCTATACCACCCAGGGGGATTGCGATCTGCTGGGGCTGGGGGTCTCCTCCATCAGCATGATCGGCGATGCCTATTCCCAGAACCAGAAAGAGCTCAAGGCCTACTATGGTCAGGTGGAAACGCTGGGGCATGCCCAGTGGAAGGGGTGCTCTCTCAATCAGGATGACCTGATCCGCCGCGAGGTGATCAAGCGCCTCATCTGCGATTTTCGCCTGAACTTTGCCGCCGTCGAGCAGGCCCATGGCCTGGTGTTCAGAGAGTACTTCGCGGAGGATCTCAAACTGCTGCAGACCTTCATCGATGATGGCCTGGTGCGGATGACTGAAGAGGGGCTGGAGGTGATCTCCACCGGCCAGCTGCTGATCCGCAACATCTGCATGTGCTTCGATGTCTACCTGCGCAACAAGGCGCGCCAGCAGCAGTTCTCCCGGGTGATCTAAGCCGGTCGATGTCGTTGGAAAATAAAAAAACCGCCGAGAGGCGGTTTTTTTATTGGGCTTGGCTGCACTCAGCGCTGGGCTGCGCGGGCACTCAGCTCGGCCTTCTCGGCCTCGCTCAGGAAGGCCAGGGTCAGGCCGTTCTGCTGGGCGGTGCGGATCTCGCTCACCGTCATGCCGGCAGCCGGGGCCGCCACCTCGTATTCGTGGGGCAGGTCGATGCCTTCCACCGCCGGGTCGTCGGTGTTGAGGCAAGCCAGCACGCCGGCGGCCAGGAACTGGCGGATCGGGTGTTCGGTCAGGCTCGCTACCGTGGTGGTCTGAATGTTGGAGGTGAGGCAGGACTCGATGCCGATGCGGTGCTCGGCCAGATAGGCCATCAGGGCCGGATCCTGAATGGCTTTGACGCCGTGGCCGATACGTTCGGCACCCAGCTCGCGAATGGCCTGCCACATGCTCTCGGGGCCGGCGGCTTCACCGGCGTGCACGGTGACGCGCATGCCAGCATCACGCACCCGGCGGAAGTGGTCGGTGAACAGCTCGCCCGGGAAGCCCAGCTCGTCGCCGGCCAGATCGATGGCAATCAGCCGATCGCGATGGGCCAGACAGGCATCCAGCTCTTGCTTGCACTGCTCGGTGCCGAAGGTGCGGCTCATGATGCCGATCAGGTTGGTCTTGATGCCGAAGTCGCGGCTGCCAGCCGCCACGCCGTCGATGATGGCTTCGACCACGCCCTGCGGGTGCAGCTTGTGGGCCATCGCCATGTAGGCCGGGCTGAAACGCAGCTCGGCATAGTCGATGCCGGCGCGCAGCAGATCTTCCACGTTTTCGTAGGCGACCCGGCGGCAGGCGTCGTAGTCGGCCAGCACGGCCACGCCCCAGTCCAGCTTCTTGAGGAAGGCGACCAGGCTCGGTTCATTCTCGACGATCTGCACATGGGGGCGCAGCGCCTCCAGCTCGAAGGCGGGCAGTTGAATGTTGTGCTGACGGCCCAGCTCGAGGATGGTCTGCGGGCGGATGTTGCCGTCCAGATGGCGGTGCAGGTCGGTCAGGGGAAGAGATCTGTCAATCATGATGGCGCCTTCTTCGAGTCGGGTGTGAAAGCCTGCCATTCTAGGCAGGGATCTCAAAAAAGATACCCCGTTTGAAATCAAACGGGGTCTTATTGGTCGGTGATTTGCCAAGGCGTGATGGGAATCGTTTTTCCCAAGGACTCAGGAGAGGTCGAGTTCTTTCAGCTTGCGGGTGAGGGTGTTGCGCCCCCAACCGAGCAGCCGTGCCGCCTCCTGCTTGTGACCATGGGTGTGGTCAAGTGCGGTTTCCAGCATGATCCGCTCGAACTGGGGCAGGGCATCGGCCAGTATGTCGGTCTCCCCCAGCGCCAGCTTGGCGGCGACCCAATCCTGCAACTGCTGCTGCCAGCCGCCAGACAGGGCCGGCTGACCCGGTTCGGCGGTGCTGGTGATGGGGGTGAGCAGCTCGGTGGGCAGATCGCTCACCAGCACCTCCTGGCCCGAAGCCATCACGGTAAGCCAGCGGCAGACGTTCTCCAGCTGGCGCACGTTGCCCGGCCAGGGCAGGCGGCTGATGTAGGCCTGGGTATCCGGATGCAGGCTCTTGGCCTCCACGTTCAGCTCCTTGGCCGCCCGCAGCAGGAAGTGCTGGGCCAGTTGGGGAATGTCCTCACGCCGCTCCTTGAGGGCGGGAATGTGGATCCGGATGACATTGAGGCGGTGGAACAGGTCTTCCCGAAACTCGCCGTCTGCCACTCGCTTCTCCAGATTCTGGTGGGTGGCGGCGATGATCCGCACATCCACCTGCACCGGCTGATGGCCGCCAACCCGGTAGAACTGGCCGTCGGCCAGTACCCGCAGCAGTCGGGTCTGCACATCTAGCGGCATGTCGCCGATCTCGTCGAGAAACAGGGTGCCGCCGTCGGCCTGTTCGAAGCGGCCGTGGCGAATGTTGTTGGCGCCGGTGAAGGCCCCTTTCTCATGGCCGAACAGTTCCGATTCGATGAGATCTTTCGGGATGGCGGCCATGTTGAGGGCGATGAAGTTCTTGTGGGCGCGCGGGCTGTGCTTGTGCAGGGCGTGGGCGACCAGCTCCTTGCCGGTGCCGCTCTGGCCGTTGATCAGCACCGAGATGCTGGAGCGCGACAGCCGGCCGATGGCGCGGAACACCTCCTGCATCGCCGGTGCCTCGCCGATGATCTCCGGGCTGCTGGCCGGATCCTGCTGGCGAGCCTTGCGTTTGGTGCGTTGCTCCTTGAGGTGATTCTCGGCGCGGCGCACCAGGGTGACCGCCTCGTCGATATCGAACGGCTTGGGCAGGTATTCGAAGGCGCCGCGCTGGTAGGCATTGACCGCGCTGTCGAGATCCGAGTGGGCGGTCATGATGATGATGGGCAGATCGGCCTGGCGGCGATGGATCTGCTCCAGCAGGCTGAGGCCGTCGATGCCGGGCATGCGGATATCGGAGAGGATCACGTCCGGTGAGCGCATTTCCAGCGAGCTCAGCAGCGCCTCGCCATCGGCGAAGCTCTCGCACTCGAAACCTTCACTGCCGAGGGTGCGCTCCAGCACCCAGCGGATAGAACTGTCGTCATCGACGATCCACACTTTTGCTGTCATGACGTTCCCTTATTTGCGAAGCGGTAGAAAGATGGTGAATTCGGTGTGGCCGGGCCAGCTGATGCAGTCGATCCGCCCCTTGTGCTGGTCGATCAGGTTCTGGGCGATGGAGAGGCCGAGCCCGGTGCCCCCCTCCTTGCCGGTGATCATCGGATAGAAGAGGGTGTCGCGGATGGCATCCGGGATGCCGGGGCCGTTGTCGATGATCTTGATCTCGGCCGCCAGCCGGTAGCGCTGGCCGTGGATGGTGATCTGGAACGCGGTGCGGGTCTTGATGCGGATGAGGCCGGTCTGCTCGCCGATGGCCTCGGCGGCGTTGCGCACCATGTTGAGGAAGGCCTGCTGCAGCTGGTCCGGTTCCATCTCGAACTCCGGGATGCTGGGATCGTAATCCCGCTCGATGCGTACCGTCGGCGGTAGCTCCAGCTCTACCAGCCGGCGCACCTGCTCCAGCACCGAGTGCACGTTGTGCATCTGGTGACGACCCGGGCGCTGGGGGCCGAGCAACCGATCGACCAGCACCCGCAGCCGGTCGGCCTGTTCGATGATGATGCCGGTGTATTCGCGCAGGGCGGGGTCGGGCAGCTCCTTTTGCAGCAGCTGGGCCGCACCGCGCAGACCGCCGAGGGGATTCTTGATCTCGTGGGCCAGGCCGCGCACCAGCTCCTTGGCCGCCTGTTGCTGGGCATGCTGCTGCAGCTCCTGGCTGATCTTCTTCTGCTGGTCGATCTTGCGCAGCTCTACCACCATCAGCCGCTGCTCATGATCGGCCAGCGGGCTGACGCTCATCTCCACCAGTCTGGGCTCCCCTTCCACCACCAGGGTGACTTCGCTGTCGGTGAAGCCCTGCCCCGAGCTGAGGCACTGCTTGAGCCGCTGCAGATCGAGGGAGATGTGTTCCAGCAGATGGGGTAGCTCGATACCGATCAGCCGGCGCTGACTGAGGGAGAGCAGCTGCTCGGCGGCCGGGTTGACGAATTGTATGCAGAGCCGTTCATCCATCAGGATGACGGCGGTCAGCAAGTTATCGAGCAGTATCTTGGCTTGATCCGGGCGGGTTGGCACAGGTTTCTCCCTAAAACGGTGCTATACACCAGCAATGCACCAATGTGGTGCATTTAGTCTACCCGTATCGAGGCACAGGATCACCCCTTGTTGTTGAGGGGGGTCACTTTGGGTGCAGGATTGATGCTGGCCCGGTGCAGGTAGAAGGTGACTGGTTTGGATTTAGCAAGGATCGTACCGTCTTTGGCGAGCAGCTCGAGCTGGGCCTCATGGGCACCGCGATCGAGGTTTTCGACCCGGATGGCGAGCGAGTTTTTAACGATGGGGGCAGCCTTGCCGTCCAGGGTCAGGCGCACATCGTACTGGGTCGGCGGTTGCGGGCTGATCTGACCCTGAAACACCACGTTGCCGGTGTTGTCGCGCAGAGTGCTGCCCTGTTCCGGGGAGAGCAGTTCGATCACCAGCTTGGCCGCTTCCTTCTCTTTCTTGGCATCGACGCCGGTCAGGCTGTTGAAGTTGTCAACTTGCACCGAGCGGGGGGAACTGCCGATGAAGGGGGCTACACGCAGATCGACCTCCTTGGCTTTCTGGCCGGGGGGAGGGGCATCCGTGTAGTGAACGACCCCCTGGCTGTCGGTCCAGGAGTATACCTTGGCAGCCTGGGCACCGGTGGCGACCAGCAGCAACAGGCTCAGCATCCATACTGGGTTGGCGTTTTTCATCCATCTCTCCTTGACGGGATTTTGCTTAATCCTATCAGAGAAAAAACCCGCCTGTCGGCGGGTTTGGTCAAGTTCTGAGCTGGGTTCCGGATTTAAACGGAGTAGTACAGTTCGAACTCCAGCGGGTGCGGAGTCATGCGCACGCGGTCAACGTCCTGCTGCTTCAGCTCCAGATAGGAGTTGATGAAGTCGTCGCTGAATACGCCGCCGCGGGTCAGGAACTCGCGATCCGCATCCAGCGCGGCCAGGGCTTCGTCCAGAGAACCGGCAACGGTCGGCACTTCGGCGGCTTCTTCCGGCGGCAGGTCATACAAGTTCTTGTCCATGGCATCGCCCGGATGGATCTTGTTGATGATGCCGTCCAGACCGGCCATCAGCTGGGCTGCGAAGGCCAGGTACGGGTTGGCAGCCGGATCCGGGAAGCGGACTTCGATGCGGCGAGCTTTCGGGCTCGGCACGACCGGGATACGGATGGAGGCAGAGCGGTTGCGGGCAGAGTAGGCCAGCATGACCGGTGCTTCATAACCCGGTACCAGACGCTTGTAGGAGTTGGTGGTCGGGTTGGCGAAGGCGTTGATGGCCTTGGCGTGCTTGATGATGCCGCCGATGTAGTGCAGCGCCATCTCGGACAGACCGCCGTACAGGTCGCCGGCGAACAGGTTGACGCCGTTCTTGGCCAGGGACTGGTGGCAGTGCATGCCGGAGCCGTTGTCACCGAACATGGGTTTCGGCATGAAGGTGACGGTCTTGTTGTAGGCGTGGGCCACGTTGTGGATCACGTACTTCAGTACCTGCACTTCATCCGCTTTCAGGGTGAGGGTGTTGAAACGGGTCGCGATCTCGTTCTGACCGGCAGTCGCCACTTCGTGGTGGTGAGCTTCAACGACCTGGCCCATCTCTTCCAGCACCAGACACATGGCGGCACGGATGTCCTGAGAGGAGTCGACCGGTGCGACCGGGAAGTAGCCACCCTTGACGAAAGGACGGTGACCCTTGTTGCCGTGCTCGTAATCGGTACCGGAGTTCCAGGCGGCTTCTTCGGATTCGATCTTCACGAAGCTGTGGCCCATGGTGTTCGAGAAAGTGATGTTGTCGAACATGAAGAATTCCGGCTCCGGCCCGAACAGCACGGTGTCGGCGATGCCGCTGGACTTCAGGAAGTCTTCGGCACGCTTGGCGATGGAGCGCGGATCGCGGTCGTAGCCCTGCATGGTGGCCGGTTCCAGCACGTCACAGACGATGTTCAGGGTGGTCTCTTCAGTGAACGGATCCAGTTTGGCTGAGGCCGCATCCGGCATCAGCACCATGTCTGATTCGTTGATACCCTTCCAGCCGCCGATGGAGGAACCATCGAACATCTTGCCGTCTTCGAAGAAATCTTCGTCAACCTGATGGGAAGGGATGGATACGTGCTGCTCTTTACCCTTGGTGTCGGTAAAGCGCAGGTCGACAAACTTGACTTCGTGTTCCTGGATCAGGGCCAAAACGTTCTGGGCTGACATGCTAAGTAACCTCCGGTGTTAAAACTCTTAGGGTGAATGCGTCATCGCATTCACATAAGCCAGTATCGTGCCAAGTTTGTGACAGCTTGATTTCAGGGCATTTGGGGCTATAAGCCAGCCCTGAGACCCGCCATCTCAGCGCGTTACGCCTCAAAGTAGTGCATCCATGGATCGTTTTGGTGCACTAAAATGGTGCGCATTATACGGTCAGCACCCATCTAAGCAGGCTTTGATCGGAAGGTCTATGATCCTGATCCCCTGTTGTGCGCGAATGTACTGCAATTCTGCTAGGCAGATCACAAAGGCGAGAGTACAATTAGCGCCCAATTTTACCCGGTGATTGAGGCGAGAATGTTAGAGAATTTACGCAATATTGCGATTATTGCGCACGTTGACCACGGCAAAACGACTCTGGTTGATAAGCTGCTGCAGCAGTCCGGCACCCTGGACCGCTCCACGGAAGGCCAGGAACGGATCATGGACTCCAATGATCTGGAACGGGAACGTGGCATCACCATTCTCGCCAAGAACACTGCGATCCGCTGGAACGACTACCGCATCAACATCGTTGATACCCCGGGTCACGCCGACTTCGGTGGTGAGGTAGAGCGTGTACTGTCCATGGTTGACTCCGTGCTGCTGCTGGTTGACGCCGTTGACGGCCCGATGCCGCAAACCCGTTTCGTGACCCAGAAGGCATTCGCCCAGGGTCTGAAGCCGATCGTGGTCATCAACAAGATCGACCGTCCGGGTGCTCGTCCTGACTGGGTAATGGATCAGGTATTCGATCTGTTCGACAACCTGGGTGCCACCGACGAACAGCTGGACTTCAAAGTTGTTTACGCCTCTGCACTGAACGGTTGGGCCACCATGGATCAGGACGTTGAGTCCGATAACATGGAACCCCTGTTCCAGGCCATCGTCGACAACGTGGAAGCGCCCAAGGCTGATGCCGACGGTGGTTTCCAGATGCAGATCTCCCAGCTGGACTACAACTCCTATGTTGGCGTCATCGGTATCGGTCGCATCACCCGTGGTCGCGTCAAGACCAACCAGCAGGTCACCATCGTCGGTGCCGACGGCAAGTCCCGTACCGGCAAGGTCGGTCAGGTGCTGGGTTATCTGGGTCTGTCCCGTACCGAAGTTGCCGATGCGCAAGCTGGCGACATCATCGCCATCACCGGTCTGGGCGAGCTGAAGATCTCCGACACCATCTGTGACAACGGCGCCGTTGAAGCGCTGCCGCCGCTCTCCGTTGACGAGCCGACCGTGAACATGACCTTCCAGGTCAACACCTCACCGTTCGCCGGCAAAGAGGGCAAGTTCGTGACCTCCCGCAACATCCTGGAACGTCTGAACCAGGAGCTGGTCCACAACGTGGCCCTGCGCGTGGAAGAGACCGATGATCCGGACAAGTTCCGTGTCTCCGGCCGTGGTGAACTGCACCTGTCCATCCTGATCGAAAACATGCGTCGCGAAGGTTACGAGCTGGCGGTATCCCGTCCGGAAGTTATCCTGCGCACCGTAGACGGCGTTTTGCAAGAACCGTTCGAAACCGTAACTGTGGACGTGGAAGAAGCACACCAGGGTTCCGTGATGGAGCAACTCGGCCTGCGCAAGGGCGAGATGACCAACATGACTCCGGATGGCAAAGGCCGTGTTCGCCTGGACTTCATGATCCCGAGCCGTGGCCTGATCGGCTTCCAGACCGAGTTCATGACCCTGACCTCCGGTACCGGTCTGCTGTACCACACCTTCGACCACTACGGTCCGCACAAGGGTGGCAGCATCGGCGAGCGTCAGAACGGCGTGCTGATCTCCAACGCTACCGGCAAGGCGCTGACCTATGCCCTGTTCGGTCTGCAAGACCGCGGTCGTCTGTTCATCGGTCACGCGACCGAAGTGTACGAAGGCCAGGTGATCGGTATTCACTCCCGTTCCAACGACCTGACCGTAAACTGCCTGAAGGGCAAGCAGCTGACCAACATGCGTGCCTCCGGTACCGACGAAGCCCAGGTGCTGACTCCGCCGATCCGCATGTCGCTGGAACAGGCTCTGGAGTTCATCGACAACGACGAACTGGTTGAAGTCACTCCGAAGAGCATCCGTATCCGCAAGAAACTGCTGACCGAGATGGATCGCAAGCGCGCCGGTCGTGCTTGATATCTGTTCATCGACAGACAGAGAGAGGCCTTCGGGCCTCTTTTTTTATGCCTGATCGCCGCCGACAGGCGGCTGCAGGTGCCGATGTGAGTCGCACCCGGCCGGCCCATGGGTGGTCAAATGACCATGCTATCTGACACAATGTCTGCACTATGAAGACGTTGGGAGTGACAATGCAGCAGAAATTCGGCGGCCGTCTCGGCCATGCCCTCTCTTTTTTACGCCACGATGGCGGCCACTTTGCCCAGTTTGTCTGGGGCCGTTTCCAGCAGGACAGGCTGACGGTCACTGCCGGCTATCTGGCCTATGTGACCCTGCTCTCCCTGGTGCCGATGATCGCCGTGGTATTCGGCATGATGTCGGCCTTTCCGGTGTTTCAGAGCCTGAAGCAGGCGATGGAGCAGTTCGTCTATCACAACTTCGTGCCTACGGCCGGCGAGATGCTCAAGGAGTACATCGACGGCTTCGTGGCCAACGCCACCAACACCACGGCTGTCGGTATCGGCGCTCTGATCGTGGTGGCACTGATGCTGATCTCGGCCATCGACAAAAACCTCAACTATATCTGGCGCTCCACCCAGAGCCGGCCGCTGGCGCAGGCATTCGCCATGTACTGGATGATCCTGACACTGGGGCCGGTGCTCATCGGGGCAAGCATCGCCATCTCCTCCTACATTTTCTCGCTGCGGCTGTTCGGGGCCGAGAGCCTGTTCGGCATCGGCTATCTGTTGCTGCGTGGCCTGCCGTTCCTGTTCTCGGTGCTCACCTTTCTGCTGGTCTATACCGTGGTGCCCAACTGCAAGGTGCGGCTGATGCACGCCTTCATCGGTGCCCTGGTGGCGGCCACCCTGTTCGAGCTGGCCAAGCGCGGCTTTGCCATTTACATCACCAACTTCCCCTCCTATCAGGCCATCTATGGCGCGCTGGCGACCATCCCCATCCTGTTTGTCTGGGTCTACCTGAGCTGGTTGGTGGTCTTGCTTGGTGCGGAAACCACCGCCTGCCTCGGCGAATATGAGCGACCGGGTGCCGATGAGTTGGCCTGATCCGGTCCCTTGCTGTTAGCATCGACGACCGCCCCCATCAGCAGATGGGGGCGGTCGTTCCGTTTTGAGAGGAGAGGGATGTGATTGCACTGATTCAGCGGGTCAGCGAGGCCAGCGTAACGGTAGAGGGCGAGATGACCGGGGCTATCGGCCAGGGGCTGCTGGTGCTGCTCGGGGTGGAGCAGGGAGATGACGAGGCCAAGGCCGACAAGCTGCTGCACAAGGTGAGTGGTTACCGCATCTTCTCCGATGAGAATGGCAAGATGAACCTCAACGTAAGCCAGGCCGGCGGCGGCCTGTTGGTGGTCTCCCAGTTCACCCTGGCGGCGGATACCAACAAGGGGATGAGGCCCAGCTTCTCCGGCGGCGCCCATCCGGTCGAGGCCGAGCGGCTGTACGACTACTTCGTGGCGCAGGCCGCTGCCAGCGGCATCCCGACCGCCACCGGCCGCTTCGCCGCCGACATGAAGGTGGCGCTGGTCAATGACGGTCCGGTCACCTTCTGGCTACAGGTCTGACGCCAGCTCGTAGCGGGGGGCCGTGTGCAGCAGGACGTTGCGCAGCCCCGGCACCGGGTAGGGGGTGGTGGGGCCGACCCACTGCTCCAGCAGCATTAGCACCCGGGTCAGCTCGAGGCGGGTGCGCGGCAGGAGGTTGATGATGAGCTCACCGTTCAGGCGGGGGGCCAGCGCCTGATAGATCCGCTCCTGGAACAGCAGCGGCGGATTGCCGTCCTGGCTGAACAGGTCGAGCAGAATGAGGTCGTATTGCGCCTCGCTCTGTTCCAGAAAGGCGAGGGCATCGGCCTGGTGCAGGGTCGGCGTGCGCTGCGGGTGTTGGTCGGGCTGAAAGAACAGCTGATAGAGGGTGATCACCTCTTCATCGAGGTCGACGCACTCGTGACGGGCATCGGGCCAGCGCTGGTGCAGATGGCGGGTGAGATCGCCGCCCCCCAGCCCCAGCTCGAGGATGCTGCCGGCCTGCTCGGGCAACAGACAGGCGATCACCTGCTGATGTGGCAGGCAGAGGGTGGCGGGTTCGGTCAGGGACATGGCCGACTGCACCACGCCGTCGATCTCCAGCCAGCGATGATGGGCATTTTCCTGTACGGTGAGCCGGCGCTGGGGCTTGGCGCTGAGGTGCAATAAGTGGTCGGCTTGGTACGCTTGCAGATTGAAGTCCATGAATTTGCACGGCAAGATGGTTTTCGACCAGTGTAACTCAAGGATGGAACTATGTACCGGGTGGTCACCCCCCAGACGGCAGCCGAACCGGATGCCCATTATCAGTTGAGCTGGGAGGCATGGGTGCGCAAGCCCTTCCGTCTGTCCGTCGGCGCTAACTCAAGGATCGCTTTATGTACCGGGTAGTCACTCCTCAAACGGCCGCCGAGCTGGACGCTTACTACCAGTTGCGCTGGGAACTACTGCGTAAACCCTTCAATCTGCCCGTCGGTTCCGAGCGGGATGAATACGATACCGTCGCCATTCACCGGCTGATGCTGGCCCCCGACGGCACGCCCATCGCGGTGGGGCGGCTGTTTGTCGGCGGTGACGAGGCCCAGATCCGCTTCATGGCGCTGCGCCCCGAATTTCGTGGTCAGGGGCTGGGTGCCCGCATGGTGGAAGATCTCGAACAGCTGGCCCGCAGCGAGAAGGTGAAGCGGCTGGTGATGAATGCCCGCCAGGAGGCGGTGGAGTTCTACCGCAAGTGCGGCTTTCTGGAGGTGGGGGAAGGCCCCGTCTCCTTCGGCCGCATCCCGCACCGCCAGATGATCAAGTCCCTGAGCCCGCTGCAGACCATCCAGTACCGGCCGGAGTGGTGCCAGGACCTCACCACCCGCTGGTCGCGCGGCATTCCCATCAGCGAGAAGATGGGGGTGCACATCACCCACTACGACGGCCAGACCTTCCACCTCAAGGCCAATCTGGCGGCCAATCTCAACGTGCACGACACCATGTTCGCCGGCAGCATCTACAGCCAGTGCGTGCTGGCGGGCTGGGGTCTGATCTGGCTGCAGCTCAAGGAGGCGGGGCTGGTGGGGGATACAGTGCTGGCGGAGGGCAACATCAAGTACTACCGGCCGGTCAAAGAGGAACCGGAGGCGCGGGTGGCGCGCGAAGGCATGCCCGCCGTGCTCGAGCCGCTCAAGGCTGGCGAATCCGCCAAGTTCAGCCTCAAGATCAAGCTGTTCAGCGGCGACAAGCTGGCGGCCGAGTTCCTCGGGCACTACGTGGTGCAGCCGGTGAAGCGGCCGGGCCAGTAGCCCCGCGCTGGTTCCCATCAAGCAACAAGGCCTCATCACGAGGCCTTGTTGCTTTCTGTCGGTTAGCCGTTGACCGCCTGTGCGGCCGGGGCCTTCGGCGCCGGTCGCCAGAGCGGGCTGCTGTTGCCCTGGGGCGGGTAGCGTACACCGGTTTCCCAGCCACAGCCGTCCGGTTTTTGCTGGAAGCTCCAGCTGAGGGTCGGCTCGGCGAGCTTCCCGCGCCACTGGCCGAGCAGCTCGGTGCAGTGCTGGCCGTTGAGGACGCCCAGATCCAGCTGCCACTGCTCATTGACCAGATCGACGCTGCCCTGCACCCCCAGCAGGTGGGTGATGGTGGAGGCGCCGGCCTGCTCGATCTTCAGCTGGCCCTGCGCCACCTTGCCCTGCAGCTTGATGCGATAGAAGGGAGTGTCACCCTCCTGCATCGCCTGCCAGAGCTCGGCCGGGCTGAGGGTCGGTGCCGCCGCCTGCTTGAACCACTGATCGAGCAGCGGATCTATCTTCACCTTGTCCCAGAACGGCTCGGTGGCATCGAGCGCAATGTTCCCCTGCAGGGAGCTGCGCCAGGCGCCCGGGGTGCCGCCGTGCAGCGCCTGCAGATCGGCGCTCAGATCCATCTTGCCGGCGAAGGAGACGGGGGAGTGGAGGATCTTGCCCCACTGCACCAGATCCAGTTTCTCGCCCTTGAGCTGCAACCGGCTGGACTGGCCCGGCTCGCGTCCCCACTGGCCGCTCAGGCTGAGGCTGCCCTCATCCGGCAGCGAGCTGGTGAGCTTGTTGAGCTGCCAGGAGCCGGCCGTCAGCTCGCCATCCAGCTCGCCGTTGCGGGCGCTGAGGCCGTCCCACACCAGTTCGAACCAGGCGCTCTCGAGGCGGGCCCGGCCCAGCAGCGGCCCCGGCTGATTGCCGCGCAGGCTGAGATCGGTGAGATAGAACTGCCAGCCGGTCAGCGACAAGGGCAGGGTATCGTCGAAGGAGAGCACCTTGAGCTTGTCGAAGGCCAGCTTGCGGATGTCGATCTGCTGCGGGCGCCAGCGCTGCCAATCCTGCCACCACCCTTCCGGCAGGCTGATGTCCATGCCGCTCAGCGCCATGTCCTTGAGGGTCAGCTTCTGCTGCAGGGGATCGAGAGATAGCTCCAGGTTGAACTCCCCTTCATAGGCCTTGCCCTGCAACTCGGCATCCAGCTGCTGGGTCGAGAAGGCGACCTTGCCCTGGATGGCCTCCAGCTGGAACAGGCCACGGCCGAGATCGCCGAGGGTCCCCGAGAAGTAGCCGCTGGGCGTGCTGCCGGCCTGCCAGTTGAAGGCGGTCAGCTGGCCGTTGAGGTTGTTGAGGGCCAGCTCTCGCTCGATGTCGTTGAAGCTGAGATCCCGGATCTGGCCGAGATCCAGGCTGACCTGGCGCAGGGGGGATTCGGCTTTGGCAAGGGTGCCCCACTCGATGCGCATGCCCTGGGTCTTGAGGTTGTTCAGCCGCAGGCTGCGGGCGGGCCAGTCGAGCACCATGCCGGTTTCGAGCAGACCGTCGAACAGGTTGGCGGTCAGCTTGTCGGTACTCAGCACCTGCCCTTCCAACCGGCCAGCCAGATTGAGGCGGGAGAGGGCCCAGGCCGGGGTCGCCAGCTCATTGATGTTGAGGGTCAGGTTGGCCTGGGGCGGGCGCACCGGATTGAGCAACTGCCAGTCGCTCAGGGTGGCGTTGAGGCCGCGCAGGGTCAGCCCGTCGCTCTCCAGGCTGAGCCGGTCGATGGTGCTGTCGGCGATGGTGAGGGAGTGCACCGGCAGGCTCGGCAGCTGGTTGGGCAGCGGCAGCTTGATGGCCGGGCGGATGAGATCGAGATGGGCGATGCGCACATCGCGGCTCAGCCAGTCGATGCTCTCTATCTCGAGATAGATCTTGTCGAGGGTCACGGCGTTGCCGTAACTCACCTGCTCTGCCAGCAGGGTGTAGGGGTGAAGCGGGTTGAATACCAGTCGGCCTATGGTGACGGGCACGCCGGTCTGCTGGCTGAGCCAGCTGGCGATGGGCCCTTTGGCCCGCTCGGCGTCGAACAGGCCTAGCCCGACCCAGACAAAGAGCAACAGGAAGGCAAGGGTGTAGAGCAGGCCGCGCAGCCAGGAATTCATCAGTGCTTTCCTCCTGTTTCTGTTGTTTGGTCAGGCATTGGAATAGTGATCCCGCAGACCGAGCCAGCGCCGTATCAAGGGTTCGACATGGCTAGGGTGGCGGTCCATCAGGCAAGGTGACCATCTTCTGCCTCTGCCTTGGTCAAGCATTGGAATAGTGATCCCGCAGGCCGAGCCAACGCCGTATCAAGGGCTCGACATGGCTCGGGTGGCGGTCCATCAAGAAGCGCGCCATCTTCTGCACCTGCGGGATGAGCGGCTGATCCCGTACCAGATCGGCGATCTTGAGGTCAGCCAGACCGGTCTGGCGGGTGCCGAGCAGTTCGCCCGGGCCGCGCAGCTCCAGATCCCGCTGGGCGATGAGGAAGCCGTCGTTGGTCTCCCGCAACACCCCGAGCCGGCTCTGGGCCGTCTTGGACAAGGGGGCATGATAGAGCAGCACGCAGTGGGAGGCCACCGAGCCGCGCCCGACCCGGCCGCGCAGCTGGTGCAGTTGCGCCAGCCCCAGTCGCTCCGGGTTTTCGATGATCATCAGGCTGGCGTTGGGCACGTCCACCCCCACCTCGATGACGGTGGTGGCGACCAGCAGTTGCAGCATGCCCGCCTTGAACTCCTCCATCACCCGCTGTTTCTCGACCGGTCGCATCCGGCCGTGTACCAGCCCGATGTGCAGGCCGGGCAGCAGGTTTTGCAGTTCGGCGGCGGTGTCCTCGGCGGCCTGGCACTCCAGCACCTCCGACTCCTCGATCAGGGTGCAGACCCAGTAGGCCTGCTTGCCCTCCTCGCAGGCCAGCCTGACCCGTTCGATCACGTCCTGGCGGCGGCTGTCGGGCAGCGCCACCGTGGTGATGGGGGTTCGGCCCGGTGGCAGCTCGTCGATGATGGAGGTATCGAGGTCGGCATAGGCGGTCATCGCCAGGGTGCGGGGGATGGGGGTGGCGGTCATGATCAGCTGATGGGGATGTACCCCCTCCCGCTCCCCTTTTTCCCGCAGGGCGAGCCGCTGATGCACGCCGAATCTGTGCTGTTCGTCGATGATGACCAGAGCGAGGCGCTGGAACACTACCTGCTCCTGGAAGATGGCGTGGGTGCCCACCACCATCTTGACGCTGCCATCGGCGATGGCGGCCAGCGCTTCTTCTCGTGCCTTGCCCTTCTGCTTGCCCGCCAGCCAGCCGACTCCGATGCCGAGCGGTTCCAGCCACTTGGCGAAGTTGATGGCGTGCTGCTCGGCCAGCAGCTCGGTCGGCGCCATCAGCCCCACCTGACAGCCGTTGCCGATGGCCTGCAGGGCGGCCAGCGCCGCGACCAGCGTCTTGCCTGAGCCCACGTCCCCCTGCACCAGCCGCATCATGGGGTGGCTCTGTTGCAGATCCCGGCCGATCTCCGCCACCACCCGGTTCTGGGCGCCGGTGGGGGTGAACGGCAGGGCGCCGAGCAGTTGTTCTACCAGAGCAGGTGCCGGCTTGAGGGCGCGCGCCAGCTGGGTTTGTGCCTGGGCCCGCACCTTCAAGACCGAGAGGTTGTGGGCCAGCAGCTCCTCCAGCACCAGCCGCTGCTGGGCCGGGTGCTGGCCGCTCTCGAGCAGGGCCAGCGCGACAGAGGGGGGCGGACGGTGCAGCAGCTTCAGGGCCGCGGCCAGATCGATCTGCTGGGGATAGAGGCCGGCGGGCAGCAGCTCCTCCACGCCGTAGAGGTCGAGCTGGGCCAGCGCCTGATCGGTGAGGCTGCGCAGGGTGAGCTGGCGCAGCCCCTCGGTGGTCGGGTAGACGGGGGTGAGCGCCTCTTCGGTCTGGCCGGCCTGCTCCTCGCCGAGCAGCTTGTACTCGGGGTGGGCCATCTCCAGCCCGTACTTGCCGGGGCGCACCTCGCCGAAGCAGCGCATCAGCCGGCCCGGGCTCAGGCTGTTCTTCTGGGCGGCGGTGAAGTTGAAGAAGCGCAGGGTGAGGGTGCCGGTGCCGTCGCTGATGCGGCAGACCAGCATGCGGCGACGCCCCATCACCAGCTGAGTGTCCTGGATCTCCCCCTCGACGGCGCCGTGCAGGCCGGGTGGCAGATCGCCGATGGGCCACACCTGGGTGCGGTCCTCGTAGCGCAGGGGGAGGTGGAACAGCAGATCCTGCACCGTGGCCAGCCCCAGCCGCTCGAGCTTTTCCTGCATCTTGCTGCCGACGCCCTTGAGGCTGTCGAGGGAGATTTTATCCAATTTCATCAATTAGATGCCCGAAAACACTGTAAATATGTCCAGATGATAGGGTTTATTGCTGTCTCGACGCAAGCCGCGTCGTGCGGTTGGGGGTCGGCTGGTGGGGAGCTGAGCCCACAATGACAAAGGCCTGCCGATGTGCGGCAGGCCTTTGTCATGATCCCTGAGAGCGCGATGCGCGCCGGTCAGATGATGCGCTTGAGCAGGATGTGGGCCTTGACCCTGTGGATCCGGGCCAGCAGCTTGCGTACCTGATCCGGGTAGTCCTGGATCTGCTCGATCTGATCGAAGTGGCTGATGCGCTTGGTGTTGGCCAGGATGTTCTCGCGCTCGGCGTTGAACTGGGGCCGCAGCAGGTGACGGCGATCGTAGACCAGCAGGCCGTTCTCCAGATCCAGCGCCCAGGCGCGGGGATTGAGGTTGTTGCCGGTGAGCAGGGCCCACTCGTCATCCACGAAAATCCCCTTGAGGTGGTAGGAGTTGCGCTCGCAGCACCAGAGCATCAGGTTGAGACGGCCGGCATCGATGTGATGCTGGTTGCGCTCGGCGAACTTGCGCAGGTTGGTCTCGTACAGATAGGGCAGACCACCGATGGTGGAGAATTTCTCCTCCGGCGGAATGAAGAAGTCGTTGGCGGTCTTGTCGCCCACCACGATGGTCACCTTGCAGCCGCGCTTGAGCAGGGCCTCGATATCCTTGTTCAACTCTTTTGGCGGGTTGAAGTAGGGGGTGCAGATGAAGATCTCCCGCTCGGTGGCCCGCACCAGGGTACGGATCATCTTGTTGAGCTGGTTGCCGCGCTTGCCCAGGCCGCTCATCGGGGTGATGGCCACCTCCTGGCTGTTGACCGGCATGGTGTCGAAGCGGTACTGGCCGAGGCGCAGGTTGTGCTTGAAGCGGCGGATCGGCCCCTTCAGCTGCTTGGCGCTGGGGATGTCGGTGCGATCCAGTCGCTGCACCGCCTCGCTGCGCAGGAACAGGTCATCCACGTAGTTGACCATGCTGCGGGTCAGCTCCGGGCTGGTGATCTGGTGATAGCGGTCGAAACGGTAGCGATCCTGCTGGTGCAGGTAGATGTCGTTGAGGCTGGCACCGGAGTAGAGCAGGGTGTCATCGAAGATGAAGCCCTTGAGGTGCAGTACCCCGAGCAGTTCACGCCCCTTCACCGGCACGCCGTAGATGGCGATCTGGTGCTCGTGGCGGGCAGCCATCTCCTGATACATCAGGTGGTTGCCGCCTTGCTTGCCCTTGCCGATCAGGCCGCGCTGGGCACGGTGGAAGTCGACGAACACCTTGACGTCGAGGGCCGGGTTGCGCTGCTTGGCGGCGTAGAGGGCGGAGAGGATCTCGCGACCCGCCTCGTCATCCTGCAGATAGAGCGCCACCAGATAGATGCGCTGACGCGCGCTGGCGATGAGCGAAAGGATCCGGCTCTTGAAGTCCTTGGCGCTGTTGAGCACTTCAAACTGGTCTGCGGCGACGGCGATCTGGGGCAGGCGCGCCAGCAGCTGTCGATAATGTGCCGATGAATGCATAGAGAAACCTGAAATCACTGCGTTAAGCGTTCCACTCGGAGCGATGGATAGGCGATTCTAGCAATCTCGCCCTGTTAGCCAAAGAAAGAATCGTCATAAAGATGAAAAAGGCCTCACATTGGAGGCCTTTTTCCGGACGGTTGCGATCAGAGGAAGCTGTAGATGATCATCGCCATCACGCCACCGGTGGTGCCTATGATGGTCTCCATCACGGTCCAGGTCTGCAGGGTCTGCTTCTCGGTGAGGCCGAGGTAGCGGTTGGCCAGCCAGAAGCCGGAGTCATTGACGTGGGAGAGCACGATGGCCCCGCCGCCGATGGCGATGGTGACCGCCGCCAGCTGGGCGCCGTTCAGGCCGAGCGGCTCCAGCATCGGCAGCACCAGACCGCAGGCGGTCAGCATGGCGACGGTGGCGGAACCCTGAATGACCCGCACCGCGGCTGCCAGGATGAAGGCCAGCGCGACGATGGGCAGGCCGGAGTCCGCCAGCATGTTGCCAAGGGCGGCACCCACGCCGGAATCCACCAGGATCTGCTTGAACACGCCACCGGCACCGGTCACCAGGATGATGACGCCGGCTGGCTGGATGGCGCTGTTGCAGACATTCATCACCTCGTCACGGGACATGCCGCGACGGATCCCCAGCAGGTAGAAGGCGGCCAGGCAGGCGACCATGATGGCGGTGAAGGGGTGGCCGATGAACTCCAGCCAGCCGTGCAGGGGTGTGCCGGCCTCGACGAAGCGCCCAACGATGGTCTTGAGACCGATCAGCAGCAGCGGCAGACCGATGAGGCCCATGGCCAGCCCGAAGGAGGGCAGGTTCTGGCCGTCGTCGTGGGCGCTGCTCTGGGCGTCGGCCGGCAGCGGCACGTCCACCACCTTGCTGATCAGCTCGCCAAACAGCGGGCCGGCCAGGATCAGGGCAGGAACGGCGGCGATCAGGCCGAACAGGATCATGTAGCCGAAGTCGGCGCCCAGCTGGGACGCCACCAGAATGGGGCCCGGCGCCGGGATCAGGAAGGCCTGGCAGGTGGCGATACCCGCCAGCAGGGCGATGCCTATCTTCACCACGCTGCCGCCGCCGCGACGGACGATGGCAAAGGCCACCCCGATCAGCAGCACCACGGCCACGTCGAAGAACAGCGGCAGAGCGCAGATGAAGCCGGTCAGTGACATGGCCCAGTTGGCGCGCTTGACGCCGAAGGTACCGAGCAGGGTATGAGCCACCCGGTCGAGGGCGCCGGTGACTTCCATCACCTTGCCGAACATGGCGCCCAGTGCCACCACCACGGCGACGAAACCGAGGGTGCCGCCCATCCCTTTCTGGATGGTGGCGGCGATGTCGGCCGGGTTCATGCCGGCGGCGAGCCCCGCCACCATGGAGACCAGGATGAGGGAGACGACCGCGTGCAGGCGGGCCTTCATCACCAGAAAGAGCAGCAGCACGATGGAGCCGGCGGCCGTCATGATCAGGGAGAGGTCAGACATTGTTGTGCATTCCTTGTTCCAAGTTCAGTGTCGACACCCTGCCGATCCGTCGGCAGACCATATCTTTATGATTTATTTAGATTTATGGCCAGGGCTCAAACTCGATTGCCCAGGTGACTATGAGTGCGCTCAGTCTGTGGCAGACTTCACAATTCTTGTTGTTACCGGTAACATGTTACCGGTAACGTGCTAAGTTAGAACCCATCGGCAGCACGTTTTTTGAAAAATGAGATAGAGGTCAAACAATGGCGGGTAAGAGCATTATCGTGATGGGTGTATGTGGTAGCGGCAAGTCCAGCGTGGGCCTCAAGGTGGCCAGCGTGCTGGGCGCCAAGTTCATCGACGGTGATGATCTGCACCCCAGGGCCAACATCCAGAAGATGGCCGGCGGCAACCCGCTCAACGACGAGGATCGCGCCCCCTGGCTGGAGCGGATCCGCGACGCGGCCTACAGCCTGGAGCAGAAAAACGAGGTGGGCGTCATCGTCTGCTCGGCCCTCAAGAAGCAGTATCGCGACCAGATCCGTGAAGGCAACGAGTCGGTCAGCTTCCTCTTCCTCGACGGCAGCCAGCCGCTGATCCTCGAACGGATGCGGGCCCGCAAGGGCCACTTCATGCGCGAAAGCATGGTACAAAGTCAGTTCGATACCCTGGAGCGCCCGGACGGCGAAGCCGGTGTATTCCATATCGATATCGACGGCACCTTCGAACAGGTGGTTGATCGCGCCGTCACAGCATTGGAGCAAGCCCAATGATCCATCAGGTCATTTCCAGCGTCACCGCCCGCATTCGCGAGCGCAGTGCCGCCCGTCGCCAGGCTTTTCTGGCCCGCATCCAGCGTCAGGCCGATCAGGGCAAGACCCGCGCCGCACTGGCCTGCGGCAACCTGGCCCACGCCGTGGCCGCCTCCAGCTGTGACGAGAAGGGGCGCATCCTCGACATGACCCGTGCCAACGTCGGCATCGTCACCGCCTACAACGACATGCTGAGCGCCCATCAGCCCTATCAGGGCTATCCGGACATCATCAAGGCCGCGCTGGCCGAGCTGGGCCACAGCGCCCAGGTGGCCGGCGGCGTGCCTGCCATGTGCGACGGCGTGACCCAGGGGCAGCCGGGGATGGACATGTCCCTGTTCTCCCGCGATCTGATCGCCCAGGCGACCGCGCTGTCGCTCTCCCACAACACCTTCGATGCCACCCTGCTGCTCGGCATCTGCGACAAGATAGCGCCGGGCCAGATCATGGGGGCGCTCTCCCACGCCCACCTGCCCACCGCCTTCGTGCCGGCCGGCCCGATGGCGAGCGGTATCAGCAACGACGAGAAGGTGAAGGTGCGCCAGCAGTACGCCGCCGGCGAAGTGGGCCGTGACGCCCTGCTGCAGATGGAGTGCGGCGCCTACCACGCGGCGGGCACCTGCACCTTCTACGGCACCGCCAACACCAACCAGCTGGTATTCGAGGCCATGGGTCTGATGCTGCCGGGCTCCGCCTTCGTGCACCCGCACAGCGAGCTGCGCCGCGCCCTCACCGAGGAGGCGGCCCGCCGCATCAGCGCCATGATCCCGGGTTCCCCGGCCTATCGCCCCCTGAGTGCGGTGATCGACGAGCGCTCGCTGGTCAACGGTCTGGTGGCCCTGCTCGCCTCCGGCGGCAGCACCAACCACAGCATCCACATGGTGGCGCTGGCCCGCGCCGCCGGTCTGCACCTGACCTGGGACGACATCAGCGATCTCTCCGATGTGGTGCCGCTGTTGGTGCGCATGTACCCGAACGGCCCGGCCGACGTCAACGCCTTCGAACAGGCGGGCGGCGTGCCCGGTCTGATGCGCCGGCTGGCCGAAGAAGGGTTGATCCACCTGGACGCCACCCCGGTGTTTGGCGAGATGCAGGATTACCTCAGCCGCCCGGCACTGGTGGATGGCCAGCTGGTGTGGCAGCCGGTGGGTGAGAGCGGCGATGCGAGCGTATTGTCCCCCTCCGGCAGCGTATTTCAGGCTACCGGCGGCACCAAGTTGCTGGCAGGCAATCTGGGCCGCGCCGTGGTCAAGGTCTCTGCCGTGGCTCCCGAGTATCGGGTGATTGAAGCCCCGGCGCGGGTCTTCTCCTCCCAGCATGCGGTGGAGGCGGCCTACAAGGCGGGCGATCTCAATCAGGACGCTGTCATCGTGGTGCGTCACAATGGCCCGGCCGCCAACGGCATGCCGGAGCTGCACAAGCTGATGCCGGTGCTCGGTAACCTGCAGAAGGCGGGTTACAAGGTGGCGCTGGTCACCGATGGCCGTCTCTCCGGTGCCTCCGGCAAGATCCCGGCCGCCATCCACGTCACCCCGGAAGCGCTGCACGGCGGGGCCATCGGCCTGCTTGCCGATGGCGACCTGCTGCGGGTGGATGCGGTAAATGGCAGCCTCGACTGTCTGACCGATTTGAGTGGCCGTACCCAGGCCGAGATCGACCTCACTCTGGAACAAGAGGGGTGGGGCCGTGAACTGTTCAGCGTGATGCGTCGCGCGGTATCGAGCGCCGAGTGTGGCGCCACCATCTTTGATTAAGAGCTGACTAAGGAAGATCTATGCAGAACTGGAAAGTGACTCCGGCTGAGGTGTTTGCCGCCTCCCCGCTGGTACCCGTGATGGTCATCAACGAGCTGGAGCAGGCCCTGCCGATGGCCAAGGCGCTGCTGGACGGCGGCATCTCGGTGTTCGAGATCACCCTGCGCACCCCGGTGGCGCTGGAGGCCATCGCCCTCATCGCCAAGGCGATGCCGGATGCCATGGTCGGTGCCGGTACTGTGCTCAACTGCGCGCAGTTTGACGCGGCCGTGGCCGCCGGTGCCCGCTTCGTCATCTCCCCGGGGATGACCCCGGCCCTGCTGGCCCACGCAGCCAACAGCACGGCGCCGCTGATCCCGGGCGTGGCCACCCCGTCCGAGGTGATGCAGGCGCTGGAAGCGGGCTACGACCACCTCAAATTCTTCCCGGCCGAAGCGAACGGCGGCACCAAGGCGCTGGCTGCCATCGCCGCGCCGCTGCCCCAGGTGAAGTTCTGCCCCACCGGCGGTATCGGTCCGAAAAACGTGGCCGACTACCTGGCGCTCAAGTGCGTCGCCACCGTCGGCGGCTCCTGGATGCTGCCAGCCGAGGCCGTCAAGAACGGTAACTGGGAAGAGGTGACCCGACTCTCCCGCGAAGCCGTCGCCCTGGTCGCATCCTGATTTGACGCCGGCGTGAGCCGGACCTTCCGTTTGCCAAGCAAGCAGGCCACCCTCGGGTGGCCTGCTCTGTTCTGGTTGTATGGCGGGGATCTGGCCCTCAGCCCAGACTGTCCCCCTCGTACAGGGAGAAGCCCATGTCGAGCCGGGTGTCGGCCAGCGGCTGGCCGTTGAGGCGGGCCAGCAGCATGGTGGCGGCCGCACGGCCGATCTCCTTGCGCGGCGTGACGATACTGGCCAGCTTGGGGGTCATGGCGTGGCCGATGTCGAGGGCGTTGCTGCCGGCGATGGCGATCTGCTGGGGCACGGGTATCCACTTGGCCTGACACTGCAGCAGGGCGCCCACCGCCAGGTCATCGTTGGTGCAGAATAGGCCGTCCAGGTCGGGATAGCGCACCAGCGCCTGCTCCAGCAGCTGGCCGCCGAGGGTGAAGCTGGAGGATTGCTCGGTCAGCAGGTGCTGGCCGCTCAGGCCGAAATCCTGCATCGCCTGGTAGTAGCCTTCCATCCGCAGCTGGGTGCGCACGTCGAGCCGTGCGCCGAGATAGACCAGCTTGCGTCGGCCCCGGTGCAGCATCTCTGTTACCATGGCCCGGGCGGCTGCCCGGTGATCCATGCCGACCACCATGTCGATGGGACTCTGCGGCAGATCCATGGTCTCCACCACAGGAATGCCGGCGGTGGCGATCATCTTGCGGGTACGCTCGGTGTGCTGGCTGTCGGAGAGGATCAGCCCATCCACGTGATAGGAGAGCAGGGAGGCGACCTGCTCCTCTTCCCGCTCCGGACTGTAGCCGTAGTGGGCCAGCAGGGTCTGGTAGCCGGCGGGCCGGGTCACCGATTCGATGCCGTGCACCACGGCGGAGAAGACCTGGTTGGAGAGGGAGGGGATCAGGATGCCGATCGCCTTGCTGGTGGCGTTGGAGAGAATGTCCGGCGCCCGGTTGGGAATGTAGCCGAGCTCCTCCACCGCGGCGGCGATCCGCTCGCGGGTGCCCTCGGCCACGGCCTGTGGGTCGCGCAGGTAGCGGCTGACGGTCATCTTGGTGACCCCGGTCAGGTCGGCTATGTCCTGCAGGGTGGGGCGGCGCTTGCGGGTGTCGTTCATCTCGGGATCCGGCAGAAATGTTACACGTAACATTACCGTTTTTGTTTAACAAAGTCAGCATATGACGCCATCAACAGGGGGAGTCGCGGGATGATCAAGGACAAGTGCTTCGAGGGCGTGCGCTTCGAGCAGCAAGACCTGGAGGGGGAGCAGTTCCAGGGTTGCCGTTTCATCGGCTGCAACTTCTCCTGGCTCGATCTGGCCGAATGCCGCTTCGTCGACTGCAGCTTCTATGATCGGGAGAGCGAGCAGAGCTGTTTGCTGCAGGGTTGCGACCTGCGCGAGGCGAGCTTCCTGCGCTGCGATCTCACCATGGCCGATTGCAGTCGCAGTCAATGTCTGGGGCTGGAGCTGCGCGACTGTCAGGCGCTGGGGATCAACTTCTCCCGGGCCAGCTTTGCCAACCAGATCACCGTCAAGAGCTACTTCTGCGAGGCCCATCTGACCGGCAACAACTTCAGTTACGCCAATTTCGAAGGGTGCCTGCTGGAGCAATGCGAATTGAGCGGCAATCGCTGGCAGGGGGCCAACCTGTTCGGTGCCTCGCTGGCGGGCTCCGATCTCAGCGGATCCGAGTTTGGCCAAATAGACTGGGCCAGCGTCAACCTGCAGGGTTGTGACCTGCGCCAGTGCGATCTGCCGGGGCTGGATCTGCGGCGGGTCAATCTGGACGGGGTGCAGATCAACGAAGATCAGCAGCAGGCCTTGCTGGAGCAGATCGGGCTGATCGTCTTCCCCTGAGCTGGCAGGAAAAGAGGTAAGTTTTCGTCATCTGCCGTCATGCCCGCTGCTGGCGGCGATCAAAAAAGCCTGCATGATGCAGGCTTTTCTGGATGGCAGGTTGGCGGCCGGGTGGCGGTGATCAGCGCTTGGCCAGCCATTTGGTGGGGTTGATCGCCTCGCCCTGATAACGGATCTCGAAGTAGAGGCCGGGCCTGTCCTGGCCGCCGCTGTCGCCGACCAGCGCCACCGGTTCACCCTGTTCCACGTTCTGTCCCACCTGGCGCAGCAGCGACTGATTGTGACCGTAGAGGCTCATGTAGCCGCGGCCGTGATCGATCACCAGCAGCATGCCGAAGCCGTCGAGCCAGTCGGCATAGACCACCTGGCCCGGTGCCACCGCCTTGACCTGGGTACCTTCACTGGCGCCGATCAGGGTGCCTTTCCACTTCAACTCGGCGGTGCGCGGCGAGCCGTAGGCGATCAGGATAGGGCCCTGCACCGGCCAGCGCAGGCTGCCGTTGGTCTTGAGCCCGCTGTAATAGCCGGCGCTGCTGATCCCCGAACCCCGCTCGGGTTTGCTGCTGGCCACTTCCTCGGTCGGCTGCTGTTGCTCGGCACGGCGCTGCTCTGCCAGCTTGCGCTGCCGCTCCTGCTCCGCCTTCAGCTTGGCGAGGCGTTCCCGCTCGGCCCGTTCGCGCCGTTCCTGCTCTTCTCGCTGGCGGCGCAGCTCTTCCAGCCGGGCCTTCAAGGTTTTTTCCGCCTTGACCAGTTTGCTCAGCTTCTGTTCGTCATCCTGAACCGATTGCTGCAGCTGGTTGCGCACCTTGGCGCGGCTCTGCTGGCTGGCCAGCAGGCTCTGATGATGTTGCTGCTGTTCGCTCAGCAGGCTTTGCAGCCGGCTTTCGGTCTCTTTGGTGGCCTGCTGGTTTTTGGCCAGCTTGGTGCGGGTGGCACGCAGCGCCTCGATGGCTTCGATGCGGGCCTTGTTGAGGTAGTCGTAGTAGTCGAGGGAGCGGCTCAGTTTGGCCGGATCCTGCTGATTGAGCAGCAGTTTGAGGTAATCGTGGTTGCCGGCGGTGAAGGCGCTCTCCGCCTGCTTGGCCAGCAACTGCTTCTGATGGCTGGCCTGCTGTTCCAGATCCAGCTTGTCCTGTTGCAGCCCCACCAGCTTCTGCTGGTTCTCTCTGAGCTGCTGCTTGGTCTGCTCGAGCTTGGCGGCGGCGGCCGAGATGGCCTGCTCATCAGCCTTGAGCTGGGTATTGAGCTTGGCAAGCTCCTGCCTGCTGAGCTTGATGGTCTGCTGCTGTTCCTTGATCTGGGACTGCATGGCACCGAGCTGCTGGTTGGCAGCCCAAGCCGTGGCCGGCCCGAACGACAGACAAAAAAACAGCGCGCCGGCCAACAGGCCGACGCGACTGGTTTTGGTTGAAATAACTTCGCATCCCCGCATGGGGAAGGATTATTTCAGAATCATCAGGGGCTTGCCAGTCATTTCCGGCGGTACCGGCAGACCCATCAGGGTCAGCATGGTGGGGGCCAGATCGGACAATTTGCCGCCTTCAGCCACCTCGGCCTTGCGACCGAAATAGATGAGCGGAACCGGCAGATTGGTGTGGGCGGTGTGGGCCTGACCGGTCTCTTCGTCCATCATCTTCTCGGCGTTGCCGTGGTCGGCGGTGATCAGGCACTCGCCACCCACTTCGGCCAGCGCGTCGGTGACGCGACCGATGCAGTGGTCGACCGCTTCACAGGCTTTGACCGCGGCGTCGAACACGCCGGTGTGGCCGACCATGTCGCCGTTCGGGTAGTTGCAGATGATGACGTCGTACTTGCCGCTCTTGATGGCGCCGACCAGCTTGTCGGTCAGCTCTTCGGAGCTCATTTCCGGCTGCAGGTCATAGGTGGCCACTTTCGGGCTGGCGACGATCTCGCGATCTTCGCCAGTGAAGCAGGCCTCTTCGCCGCCGTTGAAGAAGAAGGTGACGTGGGCGTACTTCTCGGTTTCGGAGATGCGCAGCTGGGTCTTGCCCTGCTTGGCCAGCCATTCACCCAGGGTGTTGACCAGCGCGGTCGGCGGGTAGGCACAGGCGGTTTTGATATCGGCCGCGTATTCGGTCAGCATCACGAAGTTCAGCGCTGGAGTAGCGGTGCGGGCGAAGCCGGTGAAGTCGCTGTCGACGAAGGCGCGGGTGATCTCGCGGGCACGGTCGGCACGGAAGTTCATGAAGATCAGCGCATCGCCATCTTGCATGGGGGCGGCGGCACCGATGCGGGTGGCTTTGACGAATTCGTCGTTCTCGTCGCGAGCGTAGGCGGCGGCCAGGGCTTCGCTGGCGCTGTCGGCGGTGAACTCGCCCTTGCCCTGGGTCATCAGGTCATAGGCTTGCTGCACGCGATCCCAGCGGTTGTCGCGGTCCATGGCGTAGTAACGGCCGATCATGGAGGCGAAGCGACCCTTGCCCAGGCGGGCGAACAGGGCATCGAACTGCTCGATGGAGGACTGGGCGGAGCGCGGCGGCACGTCACGGCCATCCAGGAAGGCGTGGAAGTAGATCTGCTCGGCGCCACGCTTGGCGGCCATTTCGATCATACCCATGATGTGCTCTTCGTGGCTGTGCACGCCACCCGGGGACATCAGGCCCATGATGTGCACGGCCTTGCCCTTGGTCACGGCAGCATCGACCGCCTTGGCCAGCTCGACGTTCTGGAAGAAGTCGCCGTCCTGGATGTCTTTGGAGATGCGGGTCAGTTCCTGATAGACGATGCGACCGGCGCCGATGTTGACGTGGCCCACTTCGGAGTTCCCCATCTGACCATCCGGCAGACCCACGTCCAGGCCGGAGCCGGAGATCAGGGTGCTGGTATAGTCACGGGCGAGACGGTCGAGGTTGGGAGTCTTGGCGGCAGCGACGGCGTTGTGCTCTTGCTTGGTGCTGTAGCCCCAACCGTCCATGATGACCAGAACCAAAGGTTTCTTAGCTGTTGACATAAGGCTATGTCCTCTCGGATAGGAATGAATTGCGGGAAGTGAAACTAGCGTAATATTACTACATCTGCCGAAATAGTCACCTGATAGCCAAGCCCCGTCCGGCGGGGGCCGCACGCTGTTGCCGAGCTGTTTCTTCTTTGTCGCCGGCTTGTCGCACCACTCGACGAATCCTCGCCCTAGCGGGCCGAATGCCACTTTTTATGCCGCCGCTTTCCCTCGTCCCCGTCTGGTGGGAGCCCGCTCCCGCTTTGCCGCCAAGATGGCTGATCTTGGCTGGGTCCCCATGTATACTCGGGCACTTGTCTTGGTCCCTGGATAGTAGAAGATGCAAGAGTATTTGGATTTTGCGGCCCGCAACCCGCTGCTGACCGCAGCCTGGTTCGGCCTGGCAGGCACCCTGGTTTACACCACGGTGCGTGCTCGTTTTTCTCCGGTGAAGTCGGTGAACAACCACACCGCAACCCTGCTGATCAACCGTGAAAACGCCACCGTAGTGGATATTCGCAGTCAGGAAGAGTTTGCCAAGGGTCATCTGGCCGGTGCCCAGCACCTGCCGCTCAGCCAGATCCAGAGCAATAATCTGGGCCCGGTTGAAAAGCATAAAGATGCCCCCATCATAGTGGTGTGCGAGTCGGGGATGACCGCTGGTGGCGCGGGTCGCCAATTGAGCAAAGCCGGCTTCAAGCAGGTGTATGTGCTCAGCGGTGGCATGGCCCAGTGGCGTGCAGAGAATCTGCCGGTGACCAAAAAACGCTGATTTAAGGGCCTGCGCCCACCTATTTTCATAAAAAGGAATCAAACAAAATGGCTGAAGAGATCAACAACCAGGAAGTACAACCGGAATTCCACATCCAGCGCGTCTACACCAAGGACGTCTCCTTCGAAGCGCCGAATACCCCGCACATCTTCCAGAAAGAGTGGCAGCCGGACGTCAAGCTGGACATGGACACCAAGACCAACATCCTGGCCGACAGCGTCTATGAAGTGGTACTGACCCTGACCGTGACCTGCAAGCTGGAAACCGAAACGGCCTTCCTGTGTGAAGTTCAGCAAGCCGGTATCTTCACCATCGGCAACCTGCCTGAGCCGCAACTGGCTCACTGCCTGGCTGCCTTCTGCCCGAACATCCTGTTCCCGTATGCTCGCGAAGCGGTGTCCAACCTGGTGAGCAAGGGTTCCTTCCCGCAGCTGAACCTGGCACCGGTCAACTTCGATGCCCTGTTTGCCCAGCACATGGCGCAGGCACAGGCCCAGCAGGCGACTGCGGAAGCCTGATAATGGCCGACCAGATCGCTATCTCGGTCTTGGGGGCGGGGTCTTATGGCTCCGCCCTTGCCATTTCTCTGGCGCGCAACGGTCATCCGACCCTGCTGTGGGGTCACGACCCTGCCCATGTCGCCGAGCTGGAACAAGACCGCTGCAACAAGGCTTTTCTGCCGGATGTCCCTTTTCCTGCCGATCTGCAGCTGACCGCCGATCTGCAACAGGCGGTACAAGCCGCCCCCGTGCTGCTGCTGGTGGTGCCGAGCCATGTGTTCGGCCAGGTGCTGGCCCAGGTCAAACCCTTCCTGCGCCCGGATACCCGTATCGCTTGGGCCACCAAGGGGCTGGAGCCGGACAGCGGCCGTCTGCTGCAAGACGTGGCGCGCGAGGTGCTGGGTGACGAGATGCCGCTGGCGGTCATCTCGGGCCCTACCTTCGCCAAGGAGCTGGCCGCCGGTCTGCCGACCGCCATCTCGGTGGCGTCGACCCACGACGACTTTGCCGACGATCTCTCCTTGCTGCTGCACTGTGGCCGTTCGTTCCGGGTCTATACCAATCCGGACTTCATCGGTTTGCAACTGGGCGGGGCGGTCAAGAACGTCATCGCCATCGGTGCCGGTCTCTCCGACGGGCTGGGTTTTGGCGCCAACGCCAGGACCGCGCTCATCACTCGGGGCTTGGTAGAGATGCAGCGCCTGGGCGCCGCGCTCGGGGCCGACGCCAAGACCTTCATGGGGATGGCGGGGCTCGGGGATCTGGTGCTGACCTGTACCGACAACCAGTCGCGCAACCGTCGCTTCGGTCTGGCCCTCGGGGCCGGCAAGGATGTGAACACCGCCATGGCCGAGATCGGTCAGGTGGTGGAAGGCTATCGCAACACCAAGGAGGTGCATCTGCTGGCGGCCCGCTGCGGTGTCGAGATGCCCATCTGCGAGCAGATCTTCAAGGTGCTGTACGAAGGCAAGAATCCGAAAGAGGCGGCCATCGCTTTGCTGTCGCGAGACAAGAAGGACGAGTGATCCGCTCGCCGCAGAATGCAAAAGGCCCCGCCAGCTGGCGGGGCCTTTTCTTTGCCGCATGTCTTTGCGACAAGGGCAGCAAATCAGTAGTAGGAGTGATCGCCGCGCTGGTGCTCGGTGGCATCCTTGACACCGTTGAGCTCGCCGGGGAATTTCTCCAGCAGCTGCTTCTCGATCCCCTCTTTCAGGGTGTAGTCGACCATGGAGCAACCGTTGCAACCGCCGCCGAACTGCAGAATGGCCAGCTTGTCCTCGGTCAGCTCGACCAGGGTGACCTTGCCGCCGTGACCGGCCAGCATGGGGTTCACCTCGGACATCAACACGTACTCGATACGGTCGATCAGCGGGGCGTCGTCGGCCACTTTGCGCATCTTGGCGTTCGGGGCTTTCAGGGTGAGCTGGGAGCCCATCTGATCGGTGACGAAATCGATGGTGGCATCCACCAGGAAGGGGGCGCTCAGGGGATCGACCAGGCAGTCGAAGCCGCTGAAGGGCAGGTGTTGATCTTCCGGATCGACCGCGTCGGGTGGGCAATATGATACGCCGCACTCGGCATTCTGGGTTCCCGGATTGACCACAAACACCCGGATATTGGTGCCATCAGGCTGTTTTTCCAGCAGTTTACGGAAATGGGCCTGGGCGGTGTCGGAAATGCTGATCATCACTATCCTCATAAACCTGAGTGTACGACTAGGGTATTCATGATAACTCTCTTGGCAAGGCTTGGGTAGCATGCCGATGGTTACTTGAGATGCTTGAGGGTACGACAGACGGCCCACACTTCCACCTTTGTGACTCCGCTCTCATGGAGCAAACGGGTGAGATGGCCGGCGGTCGCGCCCGTGGTGACCACATCATCGAGCAGCGCCACGTGTTGATAGGCGTGGGGCCTGATCTGGAAGGCGCCGCGCAGATTGCGCCGCCGTTGGCCGGCACTGAGCTTGGTTTGCTGCGCGGTTGCCCTGACCCGGCGCAGCAGGCGGTTGTTGCAAGGAATGGCGGTCAGCTCGCTGAGAGTGAGGGCTATCTCTTCCGCCTGATTGAAGCCGCGCCACCATTGGCGCCACCAGTGCAGCGGTACCGGAATGATGGCCTCTGGCGGATCGCTGAGATCCAGATGATCGGCAAGCAGTCGGGCGAGCAGCGGGGCCAGCAGGATCTGGCCGGAATACTTCAACCGGGGGATCAGCATGGGGTAGGGTGGCCGGTAGTCACCGATGACCTGCAGCCGCTCCCATGGCGGCGGCCTGCGCTGGCAGCGACCGCAGATCGGCAGGCGTTCTTCATGCATTGCTGGCAAGGGAGCTGCACACAAGCGGCAGGTGTGGTCAGCTTGCTGCAGTGCCTGCCGGCACCAGCTGCACAGCAAGGGGTCAACATCGCAAGGCTGCTGGCAGAGCAGGCAGTTGCCCTGCCAGTCGGCATGGCGGCCGAGGATCGGACTTGCTTTGGCGAGCAGCCGCTTTAACATGCTGACCCCAACAGAGTGAACAGGATCTGAGTCTAGATGAGCGTATCGGTTGAGCGGTTTGGTCAGGGGCCCGATCTGGTGTTGTTGCACGGATGGGGAATGAATGGCGCGGTCTGGCATGGCATTGTGCCGGCCCTGGCGTCTCGCTATCGCGTCCATCTGGTGGATCTGCCCGGCTTTGGCAACAGTCCGCTGGCAGGCGAGGTGGAGTACAGTCTGCCCTGGCTGGCTGAAGAGGTGGCAGCCATCCTGCCGGAGCAGTGCCATTTGCTGGGGTGGTCCCTCGGTGGCCTGGTGGCAAGCCAGTTGGCCTTGAGCCATCCCGAGCGACTGCACTCTCTCATCACGGTGGCCAGCTCCCCCTGTTTCATGGCCCGTGACGAATGGCCAGGGATCGCCCCCAAGGTACTGGCCGGTTTCAACCAGATGCTGGCAGGGGACTTCAAGCAGACCATAGAACGCTTCCTGGCGATCCAGGCCATGGGCAGCGAACACGCCAGGGACGACATCCGCCAGTTGCGCCACTGGCTGGCGGAGCGGCCCGCTCCACAGCTGGCCGCGCTGGAGGCCGGACTCGGTTTGCTGGCCGAGGTCGATCTGCGCGATGAGCTAACACCATTGAGCCTGCCTTGGCTGCGAGTCTACGGTCGGCTGGATTCGCTGGTGCCCAAGGCATCGATCCCTCTGCTGGACGAGCGTTACCCAAGCAGCCGGAGTGTGGTGCTGGAAAAGGCCTCACACGCGCCCTTTATTTCCCATCCACAGCAGTTCATTGAAATCATTGAACATTTTGTAGGTTGAAAAATAGCCAATTTGCTTCATTAATCCTCTGGCGTGGCGGATAATTAATCCAGTGTCAGAGGAGAGTTGTCATGCGTATAGATTCAGCATTGAACAGCGGTGTGCAAGGCTTTCAGCGTGCGGAGCAGATCGCCGACAAGGCGTCCAGCCAGATCGCCAGGCTCAATACCCCGAGCGGTGACAAGGTGCAGTTGCCCGAAGAACTGGTGAACCTCAAGAGTGCCGAGGTGCAGGCCGGCGCCTCTGCCAAGGTGATCCAGACCGCCAGCGACATGATGGGAACCCTGATCGACATCCGGGTGTGACATGAACATCAATGTCAGTCTGCCGACCATCATTCCCAACCAGCTGCAACCGCAGACGGAATCGGCACGCACTGACAATCGTCGCGCGGCACTCATCCCCCAGAGCCGCCAGAGCGAGGCTTTCAACGCCGAGTCCGAAGTCGGCTCCCAGAAAGAGAAGTCCAGAGCCAGCCAGGCCAATCCCAATCAGACTTCCCAGCAGGCACGAGACGGTGCCCAGACCAGCAACCCGCAGGCGGCGATCGACAACCGCTTTGTCGAGGCCGCCGGTGAGGATGGTCAGCGCAACAAACAGCAGGATCCCAAGCAGCAGGAGCAACAACAGAAGCAGGAGCTGCAGGTCAAGGAGCTGGCCGACAGGGATCAGGAGGTGCGCACTCACGAGCAGGCGCACCAGAGCACCGGTGGTCAGTATGCCGGCAGCCCTACCTATGAATTCGCCATGGGGCCGGATGGCAAGCGTTACGCGACCGGCGGTGGCGTCTCCATCGACATCGGGACCATCCCCGGTGATCCCAGAGCCACCATCGCCAAGATGCAACAGGTGCGGGCCGCCGCACTGGCGCCTGCCGAGCCCTCCTCTCAGGATCTGAGCGTGGCCAGAAGTGCTGCGGCCAAGGAGGCACAGGCCCGCAAGGCGCTGCTCTCATCCGACCCTGATACCGCCCTGGCTGCCGATGGCAGCGCCAAGACGGGCGTGCTGAACGGCTACATGGAGCAGCGCAACCAGGTCATCGCCCAGCGTTATCAGCAGGCAGTCAAGCCAGCGGCCCAGCAGAACCTGAACCTGAGTGTCTGAGGTTTCCACCGTCTTTCCGTCCGGTTTTTTCCCTCGCGAGCAGGCATTTGCAACTAATCTGAGGGGTAATCCCATCCACGCTCACAGGAGTCGTCATGCACTTTGATGAAGTCAAACCGGAAGATTTTGCCACCTTCTCCCGTGTACCACCGCCGCACCTCCAGATGGAGCAGTTCTTGATGCAGCTCGGCGGGGGCGGCACCGAAGGCACCCATTTCAAGAAGAAGGTGATGCTGGCAGCAGGTTGGAGCCATACCGGCGTGGTTTCCTATGGCAAGTATCCGCAAGAGGCCTGCAAGGCATTCAATCGGCTGCGGGAAGTGCTGGCAGCCCATCGGGAGGCTGACGCCATTCTGGCTGCTCTGGCCCAATAAGGCCGCACAACAGCGACAAAAAAGCCCCGCGAGGGGCTTTTTGCATTCCGGGGGCTTATTTCTTCAGTTTCGACAGGGCAGCCGCGAAGGCGTTGCCCATGGCGCCATCGGCCGGGGGGCTCTGACGCGGTGCCTGCTTCGGCTTGGCATTGCCGGTGTGGCGCGGCTCGGCCGGTTTGCGTGCCGGCTGGCCGGCTTTTTCATCCAGACGCATGGTCAGACTGATGCGTTTGCGCGGTACGTCGACCTCCAGCACCTTGACCCGGACGATGTCACCGGCCTTGACCACCTCGCGGGGATCCTTGACGAAGCGATCGGTCAGGGAGGAGATGTGCACCAGCCCGTCCTGATGGACGCCGATGTCGACGAAGGCGCCGAAGTTGGTGACGTTGGTGACCACCCCCTCCAGCACCATCTCGGGCACCAGATCGCTGATTTTCTCTACCCCTTCTTTGAAGGTGGCAGTCTTGAACTCGGGGCGCGGGTCGCGGCCTGGCTTGTCCAGCTCACCGATGATGTCGGTGACGGTAGGCACCCCGAACTGCTCGTCGGTGTAGTCGGTGGGCTTGAGGGTGCGCAGCAGGCTGCTGTTGCCGAGCAGGCTGTCCACGGTCTGCTCCAGCTTGGCGAGGATCCGCTCCACCACAGGGTAGGATTCCGGGTGCACCGCTGAACCGTCCAGCGGATTGCTGCCGCCGCGAATGCGCAGGAAGCCGGCGCACTGCTCGAATGCCTTGGGCCCGAGCCGACTCACTTTCAGCAACTGCTGACGATGCTGGAAGGCGCCGTTCTCATCCCGGTAGGCGACGATGTTCTGGGCCAGGGTCTGGGAGAGGCCGGAAACCCGGTTGAGCAGGGCGACCGAGGCGGTATTCACATCCACCCCGACTGCGTTCACGCAATCCTCGACCACCGCATCGAGCCGGCGGGCCAGTTGGCTCTGGCCGACGTCGTGCTGGTACTGGCCGACACCTATGCTCTTGGGATCGATCTTGACCAACTCGGCCAGCGGATCCTGCAGGCGGCGGGCGATGGAGACGGCGCCACGAATGGAGACGTCGAGATCAGGGAACTCCTGGGAGGCGAGCTCGGAGGCGGAGTAGACCGAGGCCCCTGCTTCACTCACCACAATCTTCTGCGCCTTGGCGGCCGGGTAGCGCTCGAACAGATCGCTCACCAGGCGGTCGGTTTCCCGCGAGGCGGTGCCGTTGCCGATGCTGATGAGTTCGACCCTGTGCTTCTGGCACAGCTCGCTCAGGGTCTTGAGACTCTGGTCAACCTGACGCTTGGGTTCGAACGGATAGATGGTCGCGTGATCGACCAGCTTGCCGGTGGCATCGACCACCGCCACCTTGACCCCGGTGCGGATGCCCGGATCCAGCCCCATGGTGCAGCGCATGCCCGCCGGCGCTGCCATCAGCAGATCCTTGAGGTTCATGGCGAATACCTTGATCGCCTCGTCTTCTGCTGACTCGCGGATGCGGCCGATCAGCTCGGTCTCCATCTGCAAGGAGAGCTTGATCTTCCAGGTCCAGCTCACCACCCCTTGAAGCCACTTGTCGGCCGGACGATTTTGCAGGTTGAGCTTGAGGTGATGAGCAATGATCCCTTCGCAGGGGCTGGCACCCTCATCGTCACCCGCGACCAGCGCCAGATTGAGCACACCCTCGTTGCGACCGCGCAGCATGGCCAGCACCCGGTGGGAGGGGGCCTTGTGCAGCGGTTCGTCATGCTCGAAGTAGTCCTTGAACTTGGCCCCTTCCTGCTCCTTGCCGGTCACCACGCGAGCACGCAGGGTGGCGTTGTGCCACAGGTAGTCGCGCAGCTTCTCCAGCAGGTCGGCCTGCTCGGCGAAGCGCTCCATCAGGATGTAGCGGGCACCGTCGAGGGCGGCCTTGCCGTCGGTGATCCCCTGCTCGGCATTGAGGAAGCGAACCGCCTCCTGCTCGGGATCTTTCAGCGGGTCGCTCAGCAGCAGGTCGGCCAGTGGCTCCAATCCCGCCTCGATGGCCATCTGCCCCTTGGTGCGCCGCTTGGGCTTGTAGGGGAGGTAGAGGTCTTCCAGCCGGGTCTTGCTGTCGGCGTCGTTCAGCTCGCGGGCCAGTTCCGGGGTCAGTTTGCCCTGCTCTTCGATGGAGCGCAGGATCACCTGGCGGCGATCCGCCAGTTCGCGCAGGTAGCCGAGGCGACTCTCCAGGGTACGCAGCTGGCTGTCATCCAGACCGCCGGTCACCTCTTTGCGGTAACGGGCGATGAAGGGGACGGTAGCGCCTTCGTCCAGCAGGCGAACGGCGGCCTGCACCTGTTCCGGGCGGGCATTCAGCTCACCGGCAATCTGATGTTCTATTACGTGGCTTTGCATCGAGGGTCTCTTGGTCGGGTCCTGGTCAACGGGCAGGCGCGAGGCGATGTCGCCGGGCAGGGGGTCTGTCCTGGCGGTACTCAAGGTACCAGCCGGACCACTGCCGCGCGGGCCGGTTGGCGCCGCAAGGCGCCGGGTGTGAGCACTATATGGGGTCGGGCAGCGGGATGCCACCCCGGCAAAAACGACGCTTGTCATACCCGGTGGGCGGACATGCTCGGTCTCTCCTGGCCTCGTCAGCCGATTTGGCCGTCTGGGTCGGCGCTGGCTTATTTGGGATAGCTGATCTCATTGATGTACCAGCAGGCGTCACCGACTGGCGTACGCACTATGGCCTCGTCGCCTACCTCTTTCTTGAGCAGGGCGCGGGCCATGGGGGAGTCGATGGAGATGTAATCCTTGCGCTCGAAGATCTCGTCATAGCCGACGATGCGAAAGCGCTTGGTCTCTCCCTCCTCGTTTTCCACCTCGACCCAGGCACCGAAAAAGACCTTGCCCTCCTGGGCGGGGGAGTAGTCGACGATCCCCAGCTCCTCGAGGCACTTGCGCAGATAACGGACCCGCCGGTCGATCTCTCGCAGCCGCTTCTTGTTGTATTGGTAGTCGGCATTCTCGCTGCGATCACCGAGGCTGGCCGCCCAGGCCACTTTGCGGGTGGTCTCGGGGCGCTCCTCGCGCCAGAGGAAATCGAGCTCCTGCTTGAGCTTGTTGTAGCCTTCACGGGTGATCAGCTTGGTCTTCATCGGTCGTTACCTGTGTCAGTGGGGCTGATGAGCCTCTTATGGCTCGGCAGATCTTATCCGTTGTCGCCTTGCTGTCGAGCAAAAACTGGGGCGTCTGAGGGGATGCCTGAGTGATGAGACACGGGGGGAAGGGGCGCAAAATCGGCTGAATGGGCAATAACCGGTAACATATTTAGGCTTGGCCGTTACGAGCCCGAGCTCTAGTATTGGCAGCATATCGAGAGGAGAGGCAAGCAATGAGTCAGCAATACAAGGTTCTGGTCGTCGACGATGATTTGAAATTACGTTCCCTGCTGGAGCGCTACCTGACCGAACAGGGGTTCGTGGTTCGGGGCGTCGCCAATGGCGAACAGGCCGACCGCCTGCTGACCCGTGAGAACTTCAGCCTGATGGTGCTGGATCTGATGCTGCCGGGGGAAGACGGCCTCTCCATCTGCCGCCGCCTGCGCGAGGCTGGCAACCAGATCCCGGTACTGATGCTGACCGCCAAGGGGGATGAGGTGGACCGCATCGTCGGGCTCGAGATGGGTGCCGATGATTACCTGCCCAAGCCGTTCAACCCCCGTGAGCTGCTGGCCCGGATCCGCGCCGTGCTGCGCCGGCACACCGTCGAGTTGCCGGGGGCCCCCTCCACCGCCGAGAAGGTAGTGAGCTTTGGCAGCTATCAGCTCAACCTGGCGACCCGCGAGCTGAGCCGCGATGGTGACCCGGTTGCACTGACCAGCGGTGAATTCGCCGTGCTCAAGGTGCTGGTGAGCCATCCGCGCGAGCCTCTCTCCCGCGACAAGCTGATGAACCTGGCCCGCGGTCGTGAATACACCGCCACCGAGCGCAGCATCGACGTGCAGGTCTCCCGCCTGCGTCGCCTGCTGGAGCAGGATCCGGCGCAGCCCCGTTATCTGCAGACCGTCTGGGGTCTGGGCTATGTGTTCGTGCCGGACGGTGACTGCGAATGAAGAAAGTGAGCAGCATGTTCTCCCGCATGCTCTGGTTTTTGGCCGCCGTGCTGGTGGTCTATCAGTTTGTCTCCTATGCCACCTTCTACAACTATCTGCTGGCGCCGACCGTCAAGCAGATCAGCCACCTGCTGGCCAACCAGGTCAAGCTCATCTTCCCGGTCGAGAGCAACCAGCTGGCGCTGAGTGAAGATGCCGAGGCGCTGGTCTATGTGGCGACCGGCAGCGACATCTATACCCAGACCGAGGCGGAGCAGCACGGGCTCAACGAGTCCAAGCCCTACACCTATCTGGAAGAGAGCATCAGCCGCGAGCTGGGGGGCAAGACCAAGGTCAGGGTCGAGATCCAGGATCACTACATCATCTGGATCCAGCCGCCCCAGGCCAATAAGGTGTGGGTGCGCATCCCGCTGACCGAGATCGAAGATGACGACATCGAGCCGCTGATCCTCTACATGAGCGTGCTGCTGGTGGTGACCCTGTTCGCCGCCTGGCGCTTTGCCCGTCAGCTGGTAAGGCCGCTGGAGGATCTGGAGGCGGGGGCCGTGGCGGTGGCGCGTGGCAATTTCCCCGATGCGTTGGGGGAGCAGGGTTCGCGGGAGGTGCGTCGGCTGACTCGCACCTTCAATCACATGTCGAGCTCCATCAAGGGCCTGATCGAGGAGCGCAACCTGATGATGGCGGGCGTCTCCCACGATCTGCGTACCCCGCTGACCCGTATCCGGCTGGCGACCGAGATGATGTCCTCTGGCGATGAGTACCTCAAGGAGAGCATCAACGCGGACATTGACGAGTCCAACGGCATCATCGATCAGTTCATCGACTACATTCGGCCGGACGAGGGGCTGGATACCCAGCAGATCGACCTGACCCAGCTGATCCACGACAGCTTGCTGGTACAGACCGATCAGGGACTGGAGGTGGAGCTCGAGTTGCCGGCCGAGGCGGTACGGGTGGCCTGCAACCCCATCAGCATCCGCCGCATCCTCAACAACCTGTCGGGCAATTCGCTGCGCTACGGTGCGAGCCGGCTGCAGGCCGAGCTCAAGGATGATGGTCACTGGGTGCGGTTGCGTCTGTCGGATGACGGCCCCGGCATTCCGGAGCAGGATTACTACCGGGTGCTCAAGCCCTTCACCCAGGGCAACGAGGCCCGTACCGGCAGCGGCAGCGGCCTGGGGTTGGCCATCGTCGCCAAGATAGTGTCCCAGCATCATGGCACCATCAGGTTGGGGCGCTCCGAGCTGGGGGGCTTGCTGGTGGAGATCCGGCTGCCCAAGAACCAGCCGCTGGAGTGGATTGATTGAACGAAGGGCGTATCCGTGGATACGCCCTTTGCATGTCAGGCTTGCGGCTCGCTGGTCTTGCGGTAGCGCCTGCCATATTTCAGCTGCTGGATCAGCAGGGCGGCGACGATGAGCGCCAGCCCGATGGGGGTGGCGGGGTGGATGGTTTCGCCGATCAGCAGGTTGAGCAGTACCAGCGAAGCAAACGGCGAGATGAAGATGAGGTTGCTGATGGGGGCCGTGTTGGTGGCGTGGCGCAGCGCCATCAACCAGAGCACGAAACCGAAGCCCATCTCGAATAGCCCCACGTAGATGGCGCCGGCCCACCCCTGCCAGGCGGTCATGGAAAAGTCCGAGAGCAGCCAGGTTGCCGCAACGATAAAGGGTAGGCTGATGAGGAAGCCGAGCAGCAGGCTGACGATGGGGTCGCCCTGATTGCGGGTGTTGAGGATCCAGTAGCCGGCCCAGATCAGGGTCGACACCAGCGCCAGCGTGACGCCGAGGGGGCTGTCGAACTGCAGACCGAATACATCCCCCCTGGTGGCGATCACCAGCGCGCCGAAGTAGCCGAGCACGATGGCGACTCCGTCGCGGCGGCGCAGCTTCTGACCGAGGAAGGGCACCGCCAGCAGACTGAGGGTGATGGCCCAGGTGTAGTTGAGGGTCTGTGCCTGCTGGGCGGGCAGCAGGTCATACGCCTTGAACAGCAGCAGGTAATAGAAGAAGGGGTTGAGCACTCCCAGTGCCAGATAGTAGAGGGGGCGACTCTTGATGTAGCCGAGCAGCAGCGGCAGTTTGCCCTGACAGGCCACGATCACCCCCAGCGTCAGGGTCGAGGTGCAGGCCGCGACCAGCAGCAGCTGTACAGGTTCAAAGTAGGCGAGGGAGATCTTGAAGGCGCTGGCGACCGTCGACCAGAGGGCGACGGCGCAGAGTCCATATTGATAGGCTTTTTTCTGATCTTTGAGCATGGGGTGTCGTTCCGATGACGCAGGCCGGCGCACAGTCTACCAGCCTGTCTGCAACATTGTCGTTACCCCTGCCAGGCAAAGGCTTGCCCAGTTGTTGGCGAGATCCATCTGTCACATAAAATTGCGCACAATCTGTTCGCCTTCTCTTGCGCAAATTGAAAAAATCCGTATAATCCTCTCCGCTTACCCATGAGGTAAGCCAGACGATATGTCTGCTTGCTGAGTTTCCCGCTTGCGGGGGCCAGCCATACAGTCCTCCCGATATGGGAGGAAACGTGAAAAATCACACCTCTGGCGGGAGTAATCTCGGTCGGGCGGTGTTGATTTATGTTCTTTTATCTATTGGAGCTCTGTCAATGCAGAACCAAAGAATCCGTATCCGCCTGAAGGCTTTTGATCATCGCCTGATCGATCAATCCACTGCGGAAATCGTTGAAACTGCAAAGCGCACCGGCGCGCAGGTTCGCGGTCCTATTCCGCTGCCGACTCGCAAAGAGCGCTTCACCGTCCTGATCTCCCCGCACGTCAACAAAGATGCGCGTGATCAGTACGAGATCCGCACTCACAAGCGTCTGGTAGACATCGTTGAGCCGACTGACAAGACCGTTGACGCCCTGATGCGTCTGGATCTGGCAGCTGGTGTAGACGTCCAGATCAGCCTGGGTTAATTACGGAAAGAGGTTGATAACAATGACAATCGGTCTTGTAGGTCGCAAAGTGGGTATGACTCGCATCTTCACTGAAGATGGCGTTTCTATCCCGGTGACTGTTATCGAAGTTGAAGCTAACCGTGTAACTCAGGTCAAATCTGTAGAAACCGACGGCTACAACGCTATTCAGGTTACCACTGGCGCCAAGAAAGCCAGCCGTGTAACCAAGCCGGAAGCTGGCCACTTCGCCAAAGCTGGTGTAGAAGCCGGTCGCGGTCTGTGGGAATTCCGCCTGAACAACGGTGAAACTTTCACTGTTGGTAGCGAGCTGAAAGTAGATCTTCTCGCTGACGTTAAGCTGGTAGACGTTACCGGCACATCCAAGGGTAAAGGTTTTGCCGGTACTGTTAAGCGCTGGAACTTCCGCACCCAGGATATGACCCACGGTAACTCTCTGTCCCACCGTGTACCTGGCTCCATCGGTCAAAACCAGACCCCGGGCCGTGTATTCAAGGGCAAAAAGATGGCTGGTCACATGGGTGCTGAGCGTGTAACGACTCAGAACCTGGAACTGGTTCGTGTTGACGCTGAACGCAACCTGCTGCTCATCAAAGGCGCAGTACCGGGTGCAACCAACGGCAACGTGATCGTTAAACCTGCCGTCAAAGCGTAACGTCTGAGGAGATAGTAATGGAATTGGTAATGAAAGACGCCAAGAGCGCTCTTGAAGTTTCCGAGACTACCTTCGGGCGCGAATTCAACGAAGCTCTGGTTCACCAGGTTGTCGTTGCTTATGCCGCTGGTGCCCGTCAGGGTACTCGTGCGCAGCTGACTCGCTCTGAAGTGTCTGGTGGCGGCAAAAAGCCGTGGCGTCAGAAGGGTACTGGTCGTGCCCGTGCTGGCTCCATCCGTTCGCCCATTTGGCGTTCCGGTGGTGTGACTTTTGCAGCTAAGCCGCAAGATCACAGCCAGAAAGTAAACAAGAAGATGTACCGCGGCGCTATCCGTAGCATCCTGTCCGAGCTGGTACGTCAAGAGCGCCTGATCGTTGTTGAGAAGTTCGGCATCGAAGCTCCGAAGACCAAAGAACTGATCGCCAAGCTGAAAGAAATGGAACTGACTGACGTTCTGATCGTGACTGCTGAAGTCGATGAGAACCTGTTCCTGGCTGCTCGTAACCTGTACAAAGTTGACGTGCGTGACGTTGCCGGTATCGACCCGGTCAGCCTGATCGCTTTCGACAAGGTTCTGATGACTGCTGACGCAGTTAAGCAAATCGAGGAGATGCTGGCATGATCCGTGAAGAGCGTCTGCTGAAAGTTCTGAAGGCTCCGCACATCTCTGAAAAGAGCACCATGGTCGCAGAAAAGCAGAACACTATCGTGTTCAAAGTTGCTGTTGATGCCACCAAGGCGGAAGTCAAAGCTGCAGTTGCGAAACTGTTCGAGGTCGAAGTTGAGACCGTCCGTACCCTGAACATGAAGGGTAAGACCAAGCGCGCAGGTGCACGCGTAGGCCGTCGTTCCGATTGGAAAAAGGCTTATGTGACCCTGAAAGCTGGTCAGGACATCGACTTCATGGGCGCAGCCGAGTAAGAGGAGTTCTGAAAAATGGCAATCGTTAAGTGCAAGCCTACTTCTCCGGGCCGCCGCCACGTCGTCAAGATCGTCAACCAAGACCTGTACAAGGGCAAGCCCTTTGCAGCTCTGCTGGACAAGAAAGACAAGTCCGGTGGTCGTAACAACAACGGCCGCATCACCACCCGTCACATCGGCGGTGGTCACAAGCAACACTACCGTATCGTCGACTTCAAGCGCGACAAAGACGGTATCCCGGCCAAAGTAGAGCGCCTGGAATACGATCCTAACCGTACCGCAAACATCGCCCTGGTGCTGTATGCAGACGGTGAGCGTCGTTACATCCTGGCTCCGAAAGGCCTGAAAGCTGGTGATGCAATCGCTTCTGGTGCTGATGCCGCAATCAAGGTAGGTAACACCCTGCCGATGCGCAACATCCCGGTCGGTTCTACCGTTCACGCTGTTGAGATGAAGCCTGGTAAAGGTGCCCAGCTGGCTCGTTCCGCTGGTACTTTCATCCAGATCCTGGCTCGTGAAGGTAACTATGTAACTCTGCGTCTGCGTTCCGGCGAAGTACGTAAAGTTCTGGCCGAGTGCCGCGCCACCATCGGTGAAGTTGGTAACTCCGAGCACATGCTGCGTCAACTGGGTAAAGCCGGTGCAAACCGCTGGCGTGGTATTCGTCCGACCGTTCGCGGTATGGCGATGAACCCGGTCGACCACCCGCACGGTGGTGGTGAGGGTCGCAACAAGGGCATGCAGCCTGTGTCCCCATGGGGCCAGAAGGCTAAAGGCTTCAAGACCCGTAAGAACAAGCGTACCGACAAGTACATCGTACGTCGTCGTAACAAGTAATTGTTAACATAGAGGAATCACCATGCCACGTTCTCTCAAGAAGGGTCCATTTATTGACCTGCACTTGCTGAAGAAGGTAGAGAAAGCGGTGGAAAGCGGGGATAAAAAGCCGGTTAAGACCTGGTCCCGTCGTTCAATGATCATCCCGAACATGATCGGTTTGACCATCGCTGTCCATAATGGTCGTCAGCACGTTCCGGTTTTCGTTACCGAAGAAATGATCGGTCACAAACTGGGTGAATTCGCACCGACTCGTACTTATCGCGGCCATGCTGCTGATAAGAAGGCTAAGAAGCGCTAAGGGATAAATGATGGAAGCTATCGCTAAACACCGTTATGCCCGTACTTCTGCCCAGAAAGCTCGTCTGGTAGCCGATCAAGTACGTGGTCTGTCCGTAGACAAGGCTCTGAACATCCTGACCTTCAGCCCGAAAAAGGCTGCAGCTCTGGTGAAGAAAGTGCTGGAATCTGCCATTGCAAACGCTGAGCACAACGAAGGCGCCGATATCGACGCGCTGCGTGTTGCTACTATCATGGTCGACGAAGGTCCCTCCATGAAGCGCATCCGTCCGCGTGCCAAAGGTCGTGCGGATCGTATCCTCAAGCGTACCGCTCACATCACCGTAGTGGTATCCGACGCTAAGGCTGGGAGATAAGCAATGGGTCAGAAAGTACATCCTAATGGCATTCGCCTGGGTATTACCAAGCCTTGGAATTCTACCTGGTTCGCGAACACCAAAGACTTCGCTGACAACCTGTACAGCGATTTTCAAGTACGCCAGTTCCTGACCAAGGAACTGAAAAACGCGTCCTTGTCCAAGATCACCATCGAGCGTCCGGCCAAGAGCATCCGTGTGACCATTCACACCGCTCGTCCGGGTGTTGTGATCGGTAAGAAAGGCGAAGACGTTGAGAAACTGCGCAAAGCTGTAGCCGCAATTGCTGGCGTGCCTGCTCAGATCAACATTTCCGAAGTCCGCAAGCCGGAGCTGGATGGCAAACTGGTTGCCGACAGCATCACTTCCCAGCTGGAGCGTCGTGTAATGTTCCGTCGTGCTATGAAGCGCGCCGTACAGAACGCAATGCGCCTGGGTGCCAAGGGCATCAAAGTGGAAGTTTCCGGTCGTCTGGGCGGCGCTGAAATCGCGCGTACCGAATGGTACCGTGAAGGTCGTGTGCCGTTGCACACCCTGCGTGCCGACATCGACTACGCAACTTCTGAAGCCCACACCACTTACGGTGTGATCGGCGTTAAAGTTTGGATCTTCAAGGGCGAAGTTCTGGGCGGTCTGGCTGCTGTTAATGCCGCTGCTGCTCAAGAGCAAGCTCCTGCAAAGCCCAAGCGTGACAACAAGCGCCGCGCTGCTAAGTAAGGAGATTCGGTAAATGTTGCAACCAAAGCGTACTAAATTCCGCAAGACCCACAAGGGTCGTAACCGCGGTCTGGCCAACTCTGGTAACGAAGTATCCTTCGGTACCTTTGGCCTGAAGGCGACATCCCGTGGTCAACTGACTGCTCGTCAAATCGAAGCAGCCCGTCGTGCCATGACCCGTCACGTTAAGCGTCAAGGCAAGATCTGGATCCGTGTGTTCCCGGACAAGCCCATCACCGAAAAGCCCCTCGAAGTTCGTATGGGTAAAGGTAAGGGTAACGTGGAATACTGGGTTTGCCCGATCCAGCCTGGCAAGGTTCTGTACGAGATGGATGGTGTACCTGAGGCTCTGGCGCGTGAAGCGTTTGCCCTGGCCGCAGCTAAGCTGTCCGTTCAGACCACTTTCGTAATTAAGACGGTGATGTGATGAAAGCCCAAGATCTGCGTCAAAAGAGCGTCGAAGAACTGAACCAGGAGCTGCTGGGTCTGCTGCGTGAGCAATTCAACATGCGCATGCAAGCTTCCACCGGCCAGCTGGCTCAGACTCACACTCTGAAACAAGTGCGTCGTGACGTCGCACGTATCAAGACTGTACTGACTGAGAAGGCAGGTGCGTAATGACTGACAAGATCCGTACTCTGCAAGGTCGTGTAATCAGCGACAAGATGGACAAGTCCATCACTGTTGCTATCGAGCGCAAGGTAAAGCACCCGATCTACGGTAAGATCATCAAGCGCACTACCAAGCTGCACGTACATGATGAAAACAACGAATGCAAAGCTGGCGACCTCGTGGAAATCCGCGAATGCCGCCCGCTGTCCAAGACCAAGTCCTGGACCCTGGTTGCCGTTGTAGAAAAGGCCTAATCGGTACTTTGTAGTCCAAACGGCCCCTTAGCGGGGCCGTTTGTTTTTTAGGCTACCTTTTCTAAAAATCCTGTGTTATAGTTTCGCGCCTTTTGAAGGCAGCCAGATCCCGAGAGGGATAAGAAGTAAACAAAGCGGAGCACTAAGATGATCCAGATGCAAAGTATGCTGGGTGTTGCCGACAACTCCGGCGCTCGCAGTGTAATGTGTATTAAGGTTCTGGGTGGTTCGCACCGCCGTTACGCCGGCATCGGCGACATCATCAAGGTTTCCATCAAGGAAGCCATTCCTCGCGGTAAAGTGAAGAAAGGTGATGTGTATAACGCGGTGGTCGTACGCACCCGTAAAGGCGTTCGTCGTCCGGACGGCTCTGTCATCCGTTTCGACAACAATGCGGCTGTGTTGCTTAACAACAACCAACAGCCAATCGGTACTCGTATTTTTGGCCCGGTGACTCGTGAACTGCGTAATGAGAAGTTCATGAAGATTGTGTCCCTGGCACCCGAAGTACTGTAAGGAGTCGAACGATGGCAGCTAAAATCCGTCGCGAAGACGAAGTGATTGTTCTTACCGGCAAAGACAAGGGCAAGCGTGGCAAAGTCACTCAAGTCCTGATTGCAAAAGGTAAGGTAATCGTGGAAGGCATCAACCAGGTGAAGAAGCACCAGAAGCCGGTACCCGCACTGGGTCAGGCTGGCGGTATCGTCACCAAAGAAGCCCCCATCGATGTATCTAACGTAGCGCTGTTCAACTCTGCCACTGGCAAGGCTGACCGCGTTGGTTTCCGGATTGAAGACGGCAAAAAAGTCCGTTTCTTCAAATCCACCGGCGAACTTGTGAAGTAATTGGAGTTTAACGATGGCGAAACTGCATGATTACTACAAATCCGATGTAGTAAATGAACTGTCCAAACAGTTCGGTTACAAGACTATCATGCAAGTCCCTCGGATCGAGAAAATCACCCTGAACATGGGTGTTGGTGAAGCGATCTCTGACAAGAAATTGCTGGAAAATGCTGCTGCCGATATGGCTGCCATTTCCGGTCAGAAGCCGCTGATCACCAAAGCTCGCAAATCTGTTGCGGGCTTCAAGATTCGTGAAGGCTACCCGATAGGTTGTAAAGTAACCCTGCGTGGCGAGCGTATGTGGGAGTTCCTGGAACGGCTGATTTGCATCTCCGTACCGCGTATCCGTGACTTCCGTGGCCTGAACGCTAAAGCGTTCGACGGTCGTGGTAACTACTCCATGGGCGTGCGTGAGCAAATCATCTTCCCGGAAATCGACTATGACAAGGTCGATCGCGTCCGTGGTCTGGATATCACCATCACCACTTCCGCGAATACCGATGAAGAAGGCCGTGCTCTGCTGGCTGCCTTTAACTTCCCATTCCGCAAGTAAGGTTAGGGTTATGGCTAAAACTTCCATGAAAGCACGTGAAGCAAAGCGTGCGAAGCTGGTAGCCAAGTTCGCCTCCAAGCGAACCGAGCTGAAAGCTATCATTGTTGATATGAACGCTTCTGAAGAAGCGCGTTGGGATGCTGTCCTGCAACTGCAACAGCTGCCCCGTGATTCCAGTCCGTCCCGCCAGCGTAACCGTTGCAATATTACTGGTCGTCCGCACGGTTTCCTGCGCAAGTTTGGCCTGTCCCGCATCAAGGTGCGTGAGCATGCCATGAAGGGCGAAATTCCGGGCCTGAAGAAGGCTTCTTGGTAACGAATCTCGGGAGTTAGACTTATGAGCATGCAAGATCCGATCGCGGATATGCTGACCCGCATCCGTAACGGTCAGGCGGCGAGCAAAGTTGCGGTTTCCATGCCTTCTTCCAAGCTGAAAGTGGCTATCGCCAAAGTGCTGAAAGAAGAAGGTTACATCACTGGCTACTCCGTAGCTGGTGACGTGAAGCCGGAACTGGAAATTGAACTGAAATATTTCCAGGGCAAGCCAGTTGTAGAACTGATCCAACGCGTGAGCCGTCCCGGCCTGCGTATTTACAAGCGCACTACTGATCTGCCGAAAGTTATGGGCGGTCTCGGTGTTGCTATCGTGTCCACGTCTAAAGGTGTGATGACTGACCGTGCTGCCCGCAAAGCAAGCATGGGCGGTGAGATCATCTGCTACGTCGCTTAATAGGAGGTAGGAAATGTCTCGTGTTGCTAAGGCACCCGTCACTATTCCTGCTGGCGTAGAGGTGACTCTGAACGGCCAGGAACTGTCCATCAAAGGTGGTAAAGGTTCTCTGGTTCGCTCTATTCACGCCGGTGTAGAAGTGACCAAAGAAGACAATGTACTGAAGTTCGCCCCGCGCGACGGCATCGCTGGTGCTGACGCTCAGGCCGGTACTGCCCGTGCATTGGTCAACAACATGGTAATCGGTGTTACCCAAGGCTTCGAGCGCAAGCTGCAGCTGGTTGGTGTAGGTTATAAAGCCTCCATCAAGGGCAATGCTGTTGCGCTGGCTCTGGGCTTCTCTCACCCGGTAGAGCATGCGCTGCCGGCTGGTGTGACCGCTGAGTGCCCGACTGCCACAGAAATCGTTCTGCGTGGTGTCGACAAGCAGCTGGTTGGCCAAGTCGCCGCCGATATCCGTGCTTACCGCGCTCCGGAGCCCTACAAGGGCAAGGGTGTACGCTATGCCAACGAGCAAGTGCGTACTAAAGAAGCTAAGAAGAAGTAAGGTAACACTATGGACAAGAAAGCAGCTCGTCTCCGTCGTGCTACTCGTGCTCGGAAAAAGATGCAGGAACTGGGAGCTACCCGTCTGGTTGTTCACCGTACCCCGCGTCATATCTATGCGCAGGTTATTGCAGCCAACGGTTCCGAAGTTCTGGCCTCTGCTTCCACAGTAGAGAAAGCCATCAGTGAAGCTATTAAATACACCGGTAACGCTGATGCAGCGACCGCGGTAGGTAAAGCAATCGCTGAGCGTGCTATTGCCAAAGGCGTTCAGAACGTATCTTTCGATCGTTCCGGTTTCAAGTATCACGGTCGCATCGCTGCTCTGGCAGCTGCTGCACGTGACGCTGGTCTTCAGTTCTAAGCTAGGAGTCGAAGATGGCTAAAGTCGAATCTCAAGCCGGCGAACTGCAAGAAAAGCTGATTGCAGTAAACCGTGTTTCGAAAACTGTTAAAGGTGGTCGTATCATGTCCTTCACCGCGTTGACCGTGGTGGGTGATGGTAACGGCCGTGTAGGTTACGGTTACGGTAAAGCCCGTGAAGTTCCGGCCGCAATTCAAAAAGCGATGGAACAGGCTAAGCGTAACCTGAACAAGGTTGAGCTGAACAACGGCACTCTGCACCACCCGGTGCGTGGTGTTCACTCCGGTTCCACCGTGTTCATGAAGCCGGCCTCTCAAGGTACTGGTATCATTGCAGGCGGCGCCATGCGTGCTGTTCTGGAAGTTGCTGGTATCCACAACGTGCTGGCCAAGACCTACGGTTCCACCAACCCAATCAACGTTGTTCGCGCAACTGTCGACGCTCTGGTACAGGGTCAATCCCCGGCCCAGATCGCTGCCAAGCGTGGTCTGCGCGTTGAAGAAATTCTGGGGTAATGCGACATGGCTAACACTGTAAAAGTAACTCAAACTCGCAGCTCTATCGGCCGTCTGCCAAAGCACAAGGCGACTCTGCGTGGTCTGGGTCTGCGTCGCATTGGTCACACCGTTGAGCTGGAAGATACTCCCTGCGTACGCGGCATGATCAACCAGGTTTATTACATGGTTAAGGTGGAGGGCTAAGCATGCGTCTGAATACTCTGTCTCCGGCCGCTGGCTCCAAGCGCGTTAAGCACCGTCCGGGCCGTGGTATCGGTTCTGGTCTGGGCAAGACCGGTGGTCGTGGTGTTAAAGGTCAAACCTCTCGTTCCGGTGGCGGCAAAGTCCGCAACGGTTTCGAAGGCGGCCAGATGCCTTTGAAAATCCGTCTGCCGAAGTTCGGTTTCTTCTCCCGCAAATCTTTGGTTTCTGCCGAAGTGCGCCTGAACGAAATCGCCCTGGTAGAAGGTGATGTGGTCGACGTGAGCACTCTGAAGCAAGCCGGTGTTATTACTAAAAACATCGTGTTCGCTAAAGTTGTTCTGTCTGGCAACATTGACCGTGCTGTGACCGTTCGTGGTCTGTCCGTCACCAAAGGTGCACGTGCAGCCATCGAGGCCGCTGGCGGTAAAATCGAGGAATAATCAGTACAATGGCTAAGAAACCAGGATTGGATGTTAAAGCACAGGGTGGTCTGAGTGAACTGAAGAGCCGTCTGCTCTTCGTTCTCGGGGCGATTATCGTTTTCCGTGCAGGCTCTTATGTGCCGATTCCTGGTATTGACGCCGCCGTACTGGCCGAGTTGTTCCAACAACAGAAGGGCACCATCATTGAGATGTTCAACATGTTCAGTGGTGGTGCACTCTCGCGTGCTTCTATTCTTGCGCTGGGGATCATGCCGTACATTTCGGCGTCGATCATTATCCAGCTGCTGACTGTGGTTCACCCCGCTCTTGCTGAACTCAAGAAAGAAGGTGAATCCGGCCGTCGCAAGATTAGCCAATATACCCGTTGGGGCACGCTGGTTTTGGGAACGTTCCAGGCCATTGGTATTGCAACCGGTCTGCCGAATATGATGCAAGGACTCGTGACTCATCCGGGTTTGGGCTTCTATTTTACGGCCGTTGTGAGTCTGGTCACCGGTACCATGTTCTTGATGTGGTTGGGTGAGCAGATTACCGAGCGTGGGATTGGTAATGGTATCTCGTTGATTATCTTCACAGGTATCGTTGCTGGTCTGCCTCATGCCATTGGCGCTACGGCCGAACAGGCACGTCAAGGGGAATTGCACATCCTGCTGTTGTTGTTGCTGGGCTTGATTGTTTTCGCAGTGACTTACTTTGTGGTGTTCGTGGAGCGTGGTCAGCGTCGTATCGTCGTTAACTATGCCAAGCGTCAACAAGGCCGCCAGGTATTTGCCGCGCAAAGCACACACCTGCCGTTGAAAGTGAATATGGCCGGTGTGATTCCTGCGATTTTCGCATCCAGCATCATCCTCTTCCCAGGGACCATTACCTCTTGGTTTGGTCAGGGCGAGGGCAAGATCGCTGACATCCTGCAACAGGTCTCTATGGTCCTGCAGCCGGGTCAGCCCTTGTATGAGATGCTCTATGCAGCAGCCATTATCTTCTTCTGCTTCTTCTATACCGCGCTGGTGTTTAACCCCCGCGAGACAGCAGACAACCTGAAGAAGAGTGGAGCCTTTATCCCGGGGATCCGCCCGGGCGAGCAGACAGCACGTTATATCGATAAGGTTATGACTCGCCTGACATTGGCAGGTGCGCTCTATATAACCTTTATCTGTCTGGTACCCCAGTTCTTGATGACTGCCTGGAACGTACAGTTCTACTTCGGTGGCACCTCGCTGCTGATTATCGTGGTAGTTATCATGGACTTCATGGCTCAGGTTCAGACCCATATGATGTCTCATCAATATGGTGATGTCCTGAGGAAGGCCAACCTGAAGGGCTACGGCCGCTAAAGGTCGGCGTAGTTACGGAGTTAAGCAATGAAAGTTCGTGCTTCCGTTAAGGCAATCTGCCGTAACTGCAAAATCATCAAGCGTCACGGTGTGGTGCGTGTGATTTGCAGCGAGCCAAAGCATAAACAGCGCCAAGGCTAATTTTTTACGGTTAGTACTTGCAACAAATAGTTGTGCTGGCTAATATAGCCAGCCAACTTTTGTTGTGTATTGGTTGACCGCCACGTATCCGCTCACGGGCTTTGTGGTGGTCGTAATCTACTATATGTAGGAGTGAATAGTGGCCCGTATCGCTGGCATTAACATTCCTGACCATAAGCATGCAGTCATCGCTTTGACTGCTATTTATGGCGTCGGTCGTACCCGCTCCAAGGCCATCTGTGCCGCAGCCGGTATCGCTGAGAATGTGAAAATCAAAGACCTGGACGAAGCTCAGATCGAGAGTCTGCGTGAACAAGTAGGTAAATTCACCGTTGAAGGTGACCTGCGTCGTCAGATTTCCATGAACATCAAGCGATTGATGGATCTGGGTTGCTACCGTGGTTTGCGTCACCGTCGTAGCCTGCCTGTTCGTGGTCAACGTACCAAGACCAACGCTCGTACCCGTAAGGGTCCGCGCAAGGCTATCAAGAAGTAACGGGAAGGTAGAAAATGGCTAAAACTCCGACTCGTGCTCGCAAGCGCGTTAAAAAGCAAGTGAGCGACGGTATTGCGCACGTTCATGCATCTTTCAACAACACAATCGTGACCATTACTGACCGTCAGGGTAATGCTCTGTCATGGGCTACCTCTGGTGGTTCAGGTTTCCGTGGTTCCCGTAAGTCCACTCCGTTTGCTGCCCAGGTAGCTGCTGAGCGTGCTGGTGAGATCGCCAAAGAATACGGCGTGAAGAACCTGGAAGTCATGGTCAAAGGTCCGGGTCCCGGTCGTGAGTCTTCCATCCGCGCTCTGAACGCGGCTGGTTTCCGCATCACTAACATTACTGATGTGACTCCGATCCCGCACAACGGTTGTCGTCCTCCCAAGAAGCGCCGCGTGTAACGCTGTAGCTACTTGGTCTAGGATTGTTGGAGAAAGAAGATGGCAAGATATATCGGTCCTAAGCTTAAGCTTAGCCGTCGTGAGGGCACCGACCTCTTCCTGAAGTCTGGTGTTCGTGCGATTGATTCTAAGTGCAAGATTGACACCGTTCCTGGTCAACACGGTGCGCGTAAAGCGCGTCTGTCTGACTACGGTGTTCAGCTGCGCGAGAAACAAAAAGTTCGTCGTATCTACGGCGTATTGGAAAAACAGTTCCGCAACTACTACCGCGACGCTGCCCGTCAAAAGGGTAACACCGGTGAAAACCTGTTGCAGCTGCTGGAAGGTCGTTTGGACAACGTTGTTTACCGTATGGGCTTCGGTGCTACCCGTGCTGAATCTCGTCAGCTGGTGAGCCACAAGGCCATCATGGTCAACGGTCGCGTTGTGAACATTCCTTCTTTCCAGGTTTCCCCTGAGGACGTGATCTGCGTTCGTGAGAAGGCTAAGAAGCAAGCGCGTATCAAAGCATC